>NZ_JACRVW010000002.1:0-498124 GCF_018812085.1 Gluconobacter sp. P5H9_a | reverse complement strand
GCTTGGCGTCAGAGCCATTGCGCTTCCATGGGTTTTCTMCCGGGCCAAAGGCTGAGTTCAGATTGGCGGAACCCATGGCAAATTCATCAAGGTTCAGCTTGCCAAGGAACACCGCACCATCACGCAGAAGGTTGGACGTCACCGTGCTTTCGTAAGGCGGGACAAAATTGCCGAGAATCTTGCTGGCCGCCGTCGTGCGGACGCCGTTCGTGCAGAACAGATCCTTGATACCGAGCGGAATGCCGGTCAGTGCGCCGCCCTCACCTTTCGCCAGAACGTCGTCCGCAGCCTTTGCTGCTACGCGAGCCTGATCGGGCGTACGGGTGATGAAACTGTTGAGGCGACCATCCAGACGTTCGATGGCATCCAGGTGGGCGTTCGTCAGTTCAACCGCGGAGATCTTGCGAGCCTTGAGGGCATCCCGGGCGGAAGCCAGCGTAAAATCGTGCATGCCGGACATTATTCGACCACCTTCGGAACCGTGTAGAACGGACCTTCACGGTCCGGAGCGTTTGACAGCACGTCATCGCGGCGATTGCCGTCCGTGACGCGGTCTTCCCGCAGGCGTGGCGTGGCGAGACCCGTGCCAATCATGGGGGGGACATCTGTGACATCCACTTCGTTAAGCTGTTCCACCCAATCGATGATGGAACCCATGTCCTTCCCGAGAGAGTCTACCTCCCCCGGTTCGAGACCAATTCTCGCCAATCTGGCGATGCGCGTGACCGTTTTCGCGTCGAGCGACATGAACATTCCTGAAAAAGAGGAAATTATGGTAGCTTTTCAGCCGTCAGACAGATCATAACGCCGGGTTATGTCCCTGTTCAATCCACAAGACCTCCGTAATGTTCTTCAAACTGATCAGCGTATCCTTGGGCTGGACCCAGGATCGAAGACGATCGGCGTTGCCCTGACAGATGTTTCCCTCATGCTCGCCTCACCATTCATGGGGTTGAAACGGCGGAAATTGGGGGAAAATGCCAAGGAGTTGGCAGAGATCGTGACGCGTCAGAATGTTGGGGCGCTGGTGGTTGGCTTGCCCCTGTCACTGGATGGATCTTTTGGCCCAGCAGCACGTGCAGCGTCAGATTGGACGGCTGCTCTCTCGGAGCGATTGGGTATTCCGGCGTGCCTGTGGGATGAGCGGCTTTCTTCCAGCGCTGTTAATCGCTTCCTGATTCAGGATGCAGATATGACGCGTGGGAGGCGAGCTGAAGTCGTGGACAAAATGGCCGCAGCCTACATGCTGCAAGGCTGGCTTGATGCGACGAAACCCGATCTTGAGAAGAAATATTTATAAAGAAAGGCAATTGGCTGAGCTCACATGAAACTCACGCCAATCAGAATCCCGAGAATAGAAAGTCCAACCAAAATACACAAAGGCAACATAAGGGTGGAGAGTAGAGACTCTCCCTCTTGCGTTGCATCCAAAGCAATTTCGTCTTCGGTATCGTCGATGTCTGTCTGATCAGTCATGATCAGACAGTACGATATCACGCCGGTACAGGCGAGAAAATTATCTCATTACTCCATCAAAAGCTAAAGTACGAAGAGATGAATTTATAGGATGGAGAATTTTCAAAATATGTTTGAGGTGCTGAAATTCACCTCCCAAACAACGTTGAAAAAATCAAAATGTGTAGTTTTAAAATATTTCTAACAGAAAATAATCAGATGTAATTTTTATTATACGTTATTTTTAAGGCTTCAATCCGAAGGTTTATTCCCTGTGTTGGATTTTCTTTCATTATTTTACGTGGAATATTAATGAGAACATCACGTTTTTGCTGGGAAATCATCATATCTGAATGTCGCGTGCAAACTTCGAGTGTTGCCGCTTTCATGGAAGTGCTCACTCGATCATGTAGTGAAGGGTTTCTTGATGAAGGGTCAGACATGAATTCGGTCCTTCCTTAATTCGGACTGAATTTATCCTGTTTTTCCGACTGTGGCAATTGATACTGTTTTCAAATAAGCTTTTCTCCTCACAGGAGGGCCCTAAAATGGCTGATGAAGAAATTGCTGGCTATCTTATTCGCCGTGAACTTGAAAACGGGGACGATGAATTCTGGAACCCTACAGAAAAGTGGGTTTCTGATCCGGGTGACTCAGAGCTTTATGAAGACGAAGATGAAGCGAATGCCGTTGCTGATCTCCTGAGCGAAAATGACTCATTGGCGATTACCGTCGAAGAAGTATATTTCGATGACGGGGAAGAGGAAGATGAAGCCACAGACAGAGAATAAAATTTTCTCTTAAATGGTGAAGGCCGCACTGCTTTTTGTAGTGCGGCTTGTTTTTTATATTTCGTCCTTAATTCGACAGTATTTTCTGATTTTGTGGTATATTTATTTTCAATATTTTAGAATGACAACGAACAAAAAAAGCGTTGGATCAGAAATTCGCAAAATGATAAAGAAATTCAACACGATGCTGAGCGTCTGAATTTCTTATTTGGTAAATCGTCAATGCCAGATGATATCAAACATATACTTGAGGCTCGAGCCAACAAATTGGCGGGTTACCGTCTTTGTTTGATTGGTTGCAGGCTTCATCACAAGAACAGGTTGAGCTCGAGAAACTTTCGGCTTTAAGCGAGGCATTTGTAGATGTCATTCCTCATGACCCGGCAGGCATCCGAAGTTTCCCCCGAACATGTCGAAAATCGCATGTAAAGAGCGACATTGATTTATAGAAATTATACTCTGCTCTACGGCAGCATTAAAAAATAAATTTTTTCAAGGATTTAGAATGGTGGGCGCGACAGGGATTGAACCTGTGACCCCTGCCGTGTGAAGGCAGTGCTCTACCGCTGAGCTACGCGCCCATTCGTTGAGCGGGCTTTTAACAGCGGCTGTACAGTCTGACAAGACGCTTTTTTAAACACCTCTTCGCCTTTGTTTGAACTTATTGCGCTTCCAGAAATACTTTGTCTGACTCGGAGCGACAATGAAACGGAATGCTGCTTTGGATTGCCTGCGAGGAGCAGCAATCCTTCTTGTGATCAGTAATCACATCGGAATACGTATTCCTCTCCTCCACACCGCATTAGCGAGCTTTCTGCCGCACCAATTTCTGGTGAGTGTGAACTATAATGGTGGGGAAGCCGTAAGCATCTTCTTCGCTTTATCGGGCTTTCTAATCACTACCAGAGTTATGCAGGTCTTTGGAGCACTTGATCGGATCCAACCAGCTACATTTCTCATTCATCGTGCCATTCGTATCGCTCCTTGCCTTGTACTCCTGGTGTGCGTTCTGGGAGTTCTCGATTATATCGGCTTTGAGGATTATCGGTTCTCCAAGCCGGGTCAGAGTTTTATCGGTGCCGCGATGGCAGCTTTCGGGCTTTACTTCAATATTTGGCAGGCGCGGCATGGATGGAGTGTTGCAGGCTGGACGGTCCTTTGGTCGCTCTCGATTGAAGAGCTCTTTTATCTGCTGTTTCCGTTTCTCTGTCGGCTGAATGCCCGGCTGCGCATAGGGCTACTTGTTATACTCGCCGCTGCGGCGCCAGTTTATCAGGCGACACTTAAGGGCAATGAAATCTGGAAAGAGCAAGCCACTCTGACTGGGTTGGCGACGATAGCCTTGGGTGTTCTTATGGCCATTATAGCCGCACGTTATCGTCCAATCGGGCGTTGGCCTGTCGCTATGGGGCTGGCGGGCATGGTGATGACGCTGTTGGAGATGTGTGGCCCCTCATCATGGTGGCCTCTGCTGTCCGATGGCTGGTTTGCTGTCCTCTATGTTGGCATTGCCATGTTGGTTCTGGCGTGCGGCTGGCGTTCCTTTGAGGGGGCTCAATGGAGTTGGTGGATCCGCAGAATGGGGCAACTGTCATATGAGGTTTATCTGTCTCACATGTTTGTTGTCATGGCAGTCGTTCGGATCTGGAGACATAACCACTGGCCTCAAAGTCTAGGGTGGGTCGTTTATCCAGTTTGCCTGATGGTGATCTGGGGTTTGGGTGAAACTGTTTCACGGTTGTTCACCAAGCCGATCTCTCGAATTCTGGACCAGGCACTAACGTCTCGTATTTATCAAAAATCCCCTACCGTTAATTCGGTTAAAATATCTGGGGTACAGCCTTAAATACCTCTTCCCTCGTTGCCGATATTTCATTGCCAGCATGATTAAACTGCATGGCGATTTTAGAGTTCTCGATATTTTGACTACTCCCTGAGCAAGGGAGGCGCTGGCAATGAGAGGTAATGCATGCGTTTCTGTTCGCGTCTGCCTAATGTGATGCTATCCAGAATCAGGCCGCACACCAGTGAAAGTGCCGCAAGGATCATACTGCCTGTGGCAAGGAGTGCTGTAGGGAGGCGCGGTACCAATCCTGTGTGAAGATAGGTCAAAACGACAGGAAGCCCGAGACTTAGGCCCATAATGGTAAAGAGGGATGCGAGGGCTGAAAAGAACATCAATGGGCGCTCCTGCTTCACCAGATTGATAATGGTTTTCAGAATTAGCAGCCCGTCTGAGTAGGTGCGCAGCTTGGAGGCAGAGCCAGGTGGGCGCTCAATATACGTTGTCGCAACTTCCCCGATGGGCATCCCTAATTCAAGGGCATGGACTGTGAATTCGGTCTCTGTTTCAAAACCGGCGGAAAGAGCAGGAAAAGACTTCACGAAACGACGTGAAAATACTCGATATCCGGACAGCATATCACTCAGACGCCGACCAAAAACAAACGTTACCAGGCCTGTGAGCACTTTGTTGCCCAGTACGTGGCCGCGCCGATAAGCCGCTTCCCGGTCTGTCACGCGGGCTCCATTTACCATGTCCAGCCCTTCCGACATGGCGGCCTTGAGCATGATGGGAGCTGCGGCAGCTTCGTAGGTGGCGTCTCCGTCGACGAGAATATAGTAGTCTGCATCGATGTCTGCGAACATGCGGCGGATGACGTGCCCTTTGCCTTTCATCCGTTCTGTACGGACAATTGCTCCGGCGGCTTTGGCGATTTCCCCGGTGTCGTCTGTTGAGTTGTTATCATACACATAAATATCGACGCCCGGCAGTGCCGCACGAAAATCATAAATAACCTTTTGAATGGTCACTTCTTCATTATAGCAGGGTACAAGAACAACAATGCGGGACGAAGAAAATGGATCATTTTCAGAAGGCATTTAGGTGTGACCAATATTGAGAGTGTTTGAAATACCGTATTTGGAATTTATAGATTTCTTCTGCCTGAAACTCAAAGGCTGATATCGTTTTGTATAAACGATGCGCATGTCATCATCTGGCCGATTGCCGCAAAAGCAATGTTCTATGCTGAAGAACGGAATAACAGTCCACTCTTCAGCATAAGTGTAAGCGAAGCTTTCAGAAACCAAACATGTGATCGAGGGAGAAGCCACCTTCCCCATTTTCAAGGCCATGGTACCCGAACAGGCGGCATGTGAGATCGCGGATCAAGATATATCCACCGACACTGGCTCGCTCCAGGTGGGCGCTCTCAAAAAGCTCATGGGGACGAACCATGTAGGAGCCTGATGGCTGGATGCGGATACCCGTCTCGGCCACTAGGGTGCCGTCAGCGGCATGAAGCAGCAGAACCGTTTCGGATTGGTCTGTCCCCTCGATTGAGGCGGGATGGATCAGGCAACAGAAACTACGCAGATGATCATGGCCAAGCTTCAGGAAGAGGCGCGTTGTCAGGCCCGGCGGTGGACCGGAATAGGATTGCGGTTCGGAACGCCATGTCATGAGCGTGTTAAAGATGTGGGCTCCAAAGCTGGTTTCTGCCGCATGATCGGTTTCACGGTTGCGATAGCGCATGAGCGCATGAAGCCAGCCGTCAGCTTCCCCACCGTCGCGGAAATCATATACCAGATCTGCATGCCCTGGCCGGTCTGTCAGGTCATGCAAGGCAATGGCTGTTGAGTGGTTGCGCGGAAGATTGCCAAGGAAGTGGGAGCCTATCAGCTGCCCGGCATCATCGAAAATATCCAGCCGCACAGGAAGCGTTTCCAGTGCCTCGGACATGGGGTTGGGTTGGATAAAGCTTTCAAATTTTGCAGGGTCCAGAATGGGAAATGGCAGCAGAAAGCCTCGGCCTAGCGACGGTGCAAAATTTCTGATGGCTGGGTCCGGGCGGATATTGTCCCGCTCGACATTCAGGTGTGCAATGCGTGTGCGTCCACGCTGCGTTATTTCATAGCGCGGGCGAACCAGATGGCGTCCTGCGCGCATTTCGAGCTGGGTAGGCCATGCGAGTTCGGGAAAGATCTTTCCAACATCGACTGCGACTGTCTCAAACGGACCGATCGCCCGATCAACGCCACGATGTTCTTCCACGCCCATGGGGTTAAAGGTAATGCCTCCCGCCGGGATCGTGGTGGCATGGCTGTTCTGGACCCAGACGGTAAGGGTCTCATCTGCTTCCGGAGCCGGTAGCGTGGCATAACGGACAGATGGCCAGGCATTGGCGTCATGTGTGACGGACAGGCTTGGGTCACCATTCCTGCCCCAGACATCCAGCGCGTATTTGACGACGTCATGCCCGCGCGCGCCGATCACATGAATGAAAAGCTGCCCCATAAACGGCGGCAGGCTGAAACGGTCACGTATTTGGGCGCTATCAATCGTGATGCCTGCGCCAGACTGGGTAACAGGTTGCTCCCACTGGGCGATGACCTGCCCGGACTGATCATAAAGACGTAGCCAGTAACGCAGATCCTGCGAGCCATAATTGGACCAGTAATTAGCCGTCACGATCCGCGTGGAAAACTGATCGTCATCCCGGAAAAAAGCAAAATTCGTCGCGAAATTGAGCTTGTCGAGATAGGGGCGACCACGGACGATCATATCATCGGGCAGGCGTGCCGGGGCGAGAGTGTGCAGTGTGCGCCCGTTCAGGAGCTTGCCCAGACGACCGCGCATTTTCGCGTCATCGAACGAGAGCGCCAGAATGATACCTGCTTCAGTGTCGGGCAGTTTCAAAAGAGCTTGTTTCGCCCCACCAAAGCCGTCGGGTTGGCCAACCTGCTCGGTATCATGAACCAGCACGACGGAAGGTTTCAGTCCCGGATAAAGGGCAACCAGCGTTCGGACGGTGTCTTCGGGGTCGTAAATGACGATTGTCTGCCCGGTGAAAGCCTTCTCCATGCGCGTCAGCGCCTCGGCTGCTAGCGGGTGGGCCAGCGCCTTGTAGAGCACGTTTCCACCCTGTGGACCGAAAGTGCGGATATCGAGCATAGAGGGCCCTTTCAGAGCTTCAGTCGTCGGCGCATTTCTCTCGCCACAGTGGGGGTGTCGTCAAGCGGCTGGACAGACCATGATGTCAAGGTCGGGCTGAATATGCGGACGCGCCCTGCTTCCTCAAGGGTTTGCACAAACCGGCCAATGCGTGCTGACTTGCCCGGAAGCGGAAGAACCATCACCGGTGCAGTCGTAGCGGCAGCTTCAGAAATCATGGAAACACTGTCTGTAGTCACGGCAATCATATCTGCGCAGGCGAGCATCCCGAAATAAGGGTTGTTATCTCCCTGCCCTTCAAGAATGCGGATACCGGCTGGAACAAGTTTTTCCTTCAACACGGCAAGAGCGGTTGGGTCCGTCCGGCGTGAAGGGGTCAGGACAGCCTGCATTCCATTCCGGTTCACGAAAGCGATCAGTCCTTCTGCCATTTTGACTGCTTCCGCCGCCCCAAGAGAAAAGCGCCCGTTTGTGCCGCCAACCAGAATGGCAAGCAAAGGCCGCTCGTCATGTTTCAGACGATCAGCCCATAAAGCACGGGCATAATCCAGCTTCTGGGGCGTGACGGGGTGCAATGCATTGCGAGAGATCAAAACATTCGGGCCATTAATGCCGTCATGACTGTTGGCAACAATAAGATTAAATTTTGTGAGGTCAGTTCGGGGATTTTGAATCTGCACCACGGGCAACCCTTCCCGTTTGGCAACTGCTGCCCCTGCAATGCCTCCCGTCCCACCAATACTGATGATCAGTTTTGTGTCAGGCGCTATGGTGATGGGGGCAATGCGCTTTAAAGGAGACGGCCAGTATCGGGCCGGAATATGATTCCAGGGTCTGCGGATCAGAACGGGTTGAAAGTCCCAGTCCATTCCTGCTTTCTCCGAGAGACCGGCACCTTGCGCACGCATCCCGGCGAAGTCTTCGGCGATGATCGTGGCCTTCATGGTTGGACTCCGAAAAAAGACGCTATTTCCCGAAACGGAAGAAATTTGGCAAGAAGCGGATATGACGATGCCTGAAACACCTTCCATTTCCAATTCTGACGGTTTTGCCGAGTTTGGACTGATCCCCCCTCTTCTGGCCACGCTGGAGCAGGTTGGGCACAAACGCCCGAGCGCGATCCAGTCTCAGGCCATCCCGCCGCTTCTGGCCGGGCGCGATGTGCTTGTCGCATCCCAGACAGGAAGTGGCAAAACTGCTGCTTTCGTGCTCCCCATGCTGCAGAAGCTGAATGAAGGGGAAGCTGCGCCGGGACCACGCGCTTTAATTCTTGAACCTACACGGGAGCTGGCTGCGCAGACTGCGGCAGTCTGCCGTCAGTTAGGGCGTCGCCTGTCTTTGAAAACGCGTGTGATCTGTGGCGGCACACCACGGGATCAGCAACTGCGCACGATCCGCGATGGCGTCGACATTATTGTGGCTACGCATGGACGACTGCTGGACCTGGTGATGCAGGGTGAACTGGTTCTGGAGTATTTGACCTACCTCGTGCTGGATGAGGCTGACCGCCTACTGGATGAAGACTTTTCCGAAAGCATGACGGCGCTGACGCCGTATTTCCCTGATGTGCCGCCGCAAACCGTCTTCTGCTCTGCTACACTGCCAGAGCCGGTTATGGCTCTGGCCAAGCGTGTAACGCGTGATCCGGTTCGCGTGGATGTTGCTGCTGAAACCTTCACGCCAAAGAAAATACGCCAGCGCGCGATGTTTGTGGAAAAAGACGACAAGCCTGAAACTGTCGCACGTATTCTGGAGAGGTTTCCGGGCCGCAGCATGGTCTTTGCCCGCACAAAAGTGAATGTCGATCTGATGGCCAAGGTGCTTCGCCGTCATGACATCAGGGCAGAAACCCTACATGGTGATCGGACACAGGGTGCCCGAAACAAGGCTTTGGATCTGTTTCGACAGGGCCGCGTGCCTGTGTTGGTGACCACGGATATCGCCTCACGCGGGCTGGACATCTCCGATGTTGATCTTGTCATCAACATGGACATGCCGGAAACGCCTGAATCCTATGTTCACCGCATTGGCCGGACGGCTCGTGCGGGCAAGAAGGGCGCTGCGTTCTCTCTCATCAACAGTGATGAGCGTCTGTTCCTGCGCGATATTGAAAAGCACATTGGCTATCGCATTCGTATCGCGACAGAAGACGCACTCGACACCTAAGGTAGATAGCGATCCAGAATATTTCTTCCCAGTTCTTGCCACGCAATTGTGCTGTCAGGAATTGGAGGAATTGGTGGTGGATTTTTCAAAAGGACGGTGATTGCCTGAGCGATTGCCGCCGGCTCCGGTTCACAGAGTACTGCCTGTGAATTGTCAGCAAACTGCTCCGTGAGGCCCCCCACATTCGTCGCAACGATATAACGCCCTCCTGCTGCGGCCATTGCGCCTACGCCACTTTGAGAGGCTTCCCGATAGGGAAGCAGCAATACGTCCGCCCAGCCAATCAGTTGTGACAGCTCATTTTCTGGAACCCACCGATTTTCAACGTGCACTCCGTTGATCTTCTGAAGTTCAGCAAGTTCAGGGCTATCAGGCCCCTGCCCGATAACGCGACATTCGATAGGAATATCAACCTGCGGAAGTGCCGCAGCCAATAGGTCCAGTCCCTTGTAAGGCAGAAGGCGTCCAAACATCAGCAGCTTGGGTTTCCCTTGATGGCTAAACGGCGGAGCGGCGTTCGTCCCGATAAATGGTGGATGGGAAAGTGAAAGGATCCTTTTTCCCTGACACGATGCATCGCCCGACAATGTTTGGGCGACGTGCTGGCTAAAGGTGACCAGACTGGATGACTGTCTGATCAGAATGCGTTGAAGAAACATCTGTAATGGGTAGCCGTCTCCCGGATGGGCACGTGCATCGTGAATGATCGTGATGACCGGCACTCCCGCACGTCGCAGAGCGTGTGCCATAAGAACATCAAGCGGCCCGGGCATTGCACAGATGGCGATATCGGGCCTGTTGCTCAGAATGGCCATGAAAAGACGTGTGATAATCACCGGTGCCTGCAGGAATTTGCAGAACAACCCGAACGCAGAGCGATACGTCCTGAATGTCAGGACATTCGCAGGAGCGTGATGGCTATGAAGGATTTCCGCTTGGTCTGAAAGCGAGAGCTGAACACTGGTTCGGGGAAGTGCACCAAGCCCATTGGCAAGGTCCACTGCGATTCGCGGCCCCGCGCCCCGTTTTCCCCACTGCCAGACAAAAACTTTCCTGGCCGTCACCCCTGAACTCCTGATGCCTGTACCGCTTGCAGAAGGCTCTGGCCGTTCAGTCGATCCTCCACACGCTTCATGGCGGCATTTCCCAGGCGTTCCCGAAGAGCAGGACTATCAGCGGCTTCTCTTAATGCCTGTGCCGCGGATTGAACGTCAGGGTTGGCCCAGCTGGTTTGCGGCATGTCGAGAACGCCCCGTGGATCCCGGGCGGGAGACAGACTGTAGGCGACAGGAAGCCCGCATGAAGTATCCATGAATTCCGCGGTTGCAGACCAGTCCGTGGCGACGACGCAGCGCCCCAGCGCCATGGCTTCCGCCACGACCAGTCCGAACCCTTCGGCCTTGTGAAGGGAAAGAACGATATCAGCACAAGCCATGAACGCCAGCGTGTCTTCGCTGCTGTAATGCGCTGTATCGAGGCGAATATTAGGAGCCCCGTCGATCGCGGCCTGAATGGCGGCCATATCGCCCGGGTAGTTCTCTGTATGGCCAATCTTCAGCAGTAAAATCCGGTCAGGCCGGATGCCGAATGCTTCACGAAAGGCCCGAATGGTATCGATGGGGTTCTTCCGAACCATGCTGGATGCAAGATTAAACGAAACAAGAACAATGAGGGCATCATCTGGTAGGTTGAATGCTACCCGGTCTCTCTGAGAGGGTTTTTGGCCCGCAAGCCCAACGGGGTGTTCCACCACGCGAACCGGGACGTTGAGGGGCGCGATCGCATCAGCGGTAAAGCGGGATGGCACCCAGATTTCATGAACATGTCGCCGGGCGTATGTCCATGTTTTTGGAATGATGGGCAATTCCCATGCCCAATAGCCGATCACTTTCCGGCCGTTCCGAAGAAAGCGTGGCATTCTGAGAAGAACAGAGGGGAGCATTGGCGCATTGAGGTGAATGACAAGAGGGGCGCCTGCCCCGACTGCATCCCCCTCAAGTCGCCGCGTGTCTATATCCCAGGTTGCACAGGGAATGTTCAGTTTGCGCAGAGCCTTCACCATCAGACGAGCCCCTTCGCCCAGTCCTGAACTGCGGCTCAGTTCTCCAGCCACAATAATGCCGGAAGCACGGGATGGATAAGTCTTGCTGATGCTGGGCGCGACGAGGGCTGTTGCCCATGCAAAGAAGCGCCGTCTCGGTTCCTGAGGCAGTTTCTGCCAGATCCTGTGAGCAACAGAAAGATCGGGGTGGCTCACGGCATGTCCTTCAAGGCGTGTTTCGTACGGAGAAAAATCTGTTTCAGTTTAAAATCAGCTGCCGTCACGCCTGCTTCTTTACAACATGTTTCCTGCCTCGAGCATCCGCATCATAAAGCCGTTACAAGCTCTATGGCGACTGGCCAGGAACGTGCTTACACTACAATCCATGACCGATCCACGCACCATTCCTCCCCGGGTTGAGCCGATTCTTGCGGCGCTGGTCTCGTTCGATACGACCAGCCGTCATTCGAACCTGCCGATCATCGAGTGGATTGAAGCCTATCTGGCTGCCCACGAGGTCTCCTTTTCCCGGTATGCGGGTGGAGATGACGGGAAGTGGAATTTGCATGCCATTATTGGTCCTCGGGAAGCCGGAGGAATGGCATTTGCCGGGCATGTTGATTGTGTTCCTGTCGATGGTCAGGACTGGTCCTCTGATCCGTTTGTTCTAAGGGAAGACAGCGGCCGCCTCTATGGGCGCGGCACTACGGACATGAAGGGCTATGTCGCCTGCATGCTGGCCGCAGTGCCAGACTTTAAGGCCTTGGATCTCCTCAAGCCCATCCACCTGCTTTTTACCTGCGACGAAGAAATTACCTGTGATGGCGCCCGACACCTGATCGAGGACATACAGCAGGCGCATCTGCTCCCTGCCCTCTGCATGGTGGGCGAACCGACCATGATGACGCCCGTAATCGCTCATAAAGGGCGCTTTGCTGTTCGCGTGCGGCTAACTGGAAAGCCGGGGCATTCCTCCCTGCCGCAGGGTGGGAAAAATGCCTTGCATGCCATGGGGCGAGCTATCGCTATCTGTGCCGACGAGGCTGACCGCCTTGCTGTGGAAGGTCGGCGGGTTGATGGGTTTGTTCCGCCGTATACAACCATGCAGGTCGGGCTCGCATCTGGTGGCAGTATCCTCAATATCATTCCTGAGCAGGCCGAATTCGATGTTGAGTGGCGGAATGTTCCCGGTGATGAGGGATGCGTCGAGTTTGAGAAGTTACGTGAGGCCCTCTCTCCGCTGGATGAAAGTCTGAGAGAAGATAACCCCGGCGGCGGCATCAGCTACCTTCTTTTGGTGGACCTGCCTCCCCTTGCCCTGGCCGCCGACCATCCTCTGGCAGAACTGACGTGCCAGATCACCGGCAGCAACACGACGGGAAAAGTGTCTTATGGAACTGAGGCTGGGATCTACCAGCGTGGTGCCATGGAGAGTATTGTCTGTGGTCCGGGAGATATTGCTCAGGCTCATCGTCCGGACGAGTTTATTGCGAAGGAACAGCTTGAGCGCTGTGAAACGGTCATACGGGATTTTGCACGGAGAGTAAGCGGGGCGGCATGAGTTGTAAGGCAGGACAGAGGCACCATCCGATACGGCTTCGTCAGCCGCGCCTGACTGAAGACCTGCCCGGAAGCGGCCGTCCGGCTTTTCCACTGACCGTTTGTCTTGATCCACCAGATCTTTCGGCCTGGAGTAGTCCCGCATCTGGAGTTCCCGGTGTCATGGTTTTTGACTCCGGCCGAAATGGCCCGGATGTCGTGATTACCGGCATGGTGCATGGGAATGAATATGCTGGTGGCCATGCCCTGGAGAGACTGCGATGCACTGCGCCTGTTCCTGCAATAGGACGGGTGACGCTGATTCTTGCCAATCTGAAGGCTTTCGATCGCTTTGATCGCTCCGCTCCGATGGCTTCCCGCTACAAGGATGAGGATCTCAACCGACTTTGGCATCCATCACGTTTGAACAGTGATGAACAATCTAATGAACTGGAACGCGCGCGAGAGCTTCGCCCGTTCATCGAGCGTGCGGATCTGTTGCTGGACCTTCACTCGACACTCTGGCCGTCCAATCCGCTTTTCATTGTCCCGCCCAGGCGGCGGTCCAGTGATCTCGCCTGCGCCTTGGCCTCAGAAGCTGGATTACCGACGCTGGTCCTGACAGATCTTGGGCATCACGGAGGTTCTCGCCTGATTGAACATGCGCGCTTTATGGCCGTCGGCGGTACCGGGCGATCCTGTCTGCTGGAAGCCGGGCTACATTGGGAGCCGCAGACTGTTGATGTCATGGAGAAAGTCAGCCGTCGTTTTCTGGCTGAAGCCCTGAATGTGCATCTACAGGGGGGGGCTCAGGATAAAACGCAGCCAGTAAGACTTGCTGTCGTGACGGATAATGTTACGGCAAAAAGTGCAGAGTTTAGTTTTGTTGAGCCTTGGGTTGGAAACACCTGTATTCCAAGAGCCGGTACGGTGATTGCCCGGGACGGCCACGACGCAATCTGCACACCCTACGATGACTGTCTGCTCATCGTGCCCAACCTTCGCCCCAAGCAGGGGCAGCTTGCGGTGCGTCTGGCCAGACGCACCGCAGTCCACCTTAACTCTTAGGCAGAAGCGCGATCATAGATCGGGAAACGACGGCAGAGCGCCTTCACTTCTTCATGGACACGGTTGGTCGTGTCATTGACGTCGCCCTCTTCTAGAGCCGCCGTTAGAACTTCGTCCATCATGCGGGCGATGGTACGGAATTCGTCTTCACCGAAGCCACGTGCGGTTGCAGCCGGGCTGCCCAGACGAATGCCTGACGTGACGAACGGCTTTTCCGGATCGAACGGAATGGCGTTCTTGTTGGCCGTGATGCCAGCGCGTTCCAGAATTTCTTCTGCAAGCTTGCCCGTCACTTTCTTGGGGCGAAGATCAACCAGCACCAGATGGCTGTCTGTTCCGCCTGTCACGATATCGAAGCCACGTAGCTGAAGTTCGTCGGCCAGTGCCTTCGCATTAGCCACAATGCGCTTCTGGTAGTCGCGGAAGTCGTCCTTCAGGGCCTCACCGAAGGCAACGGCCTTGCCCGCGATGACATGCATCAGCGGACCACCCTGAAGGCCTGGGAAGACCGCAGAGTTGATCTTCTTGGCGAGCTCAGCACTGTTCGTCAGGATGATGCCACCACGCGGGCCACGTAGCGTCTTGTGAGTCGTGGACGTCACGATGTCAGCATACGGTAGCGGGCTTGGATACAGGCCAGCGGCAACCAGACCGGCAAAATGAGCCATGTCCACCATCAGATAAGCGCCAACTTCGTCAGCAACCTTCCGGAAGCGCGGGAAGTCGATCACGCGCGGATAGGCGGAGCTACCTGCAACAATGATCTTCGGCTTATGCTCACGAGCCAGCTCTTCCATCTGATCGTAGTCGATCAGGCCATCCTGCGCGCGCACGCCATACTGAACGGCGTTGAACCACTTGCCGGAATAGTTCGGAGCTGCACCGTGGGTCAGATGTCCGCCAGCCGCGAGGCTCAGGCCCAGAATGGTGTCGCCCGGCTTTGCCATTGCCATGAAGGCTGCCTGATTGGCATTGGCGCCGGAATGCGGCTGCACGTTTGCAAATTCTGCGCCGAACAGCTTTTTAAGGCGTTCGATGGCAAGGGTTTCAACGCGGTCCACGTCAACGCAGCCACCATAGTAGCGCTTGCCCGGAAGGCCTTCAGCGTACTTGTTGGTCAGAACAGAGCCCTGCGCTTCCATCACGGCAAAAGATGCCATGTTCTCGGACGCGATCAGCTCGATACCATCCTGCTGACGGGTCAGTTCGTCATTCAGGATTGCGGCAACTTCGGCATCAGCCTCTTTCAGAGGCGCGTGGAAAAAAGGATTCAGCGTGGACTGGCTGGCGTGTTCCGACATCGTGGTCCATTCTCCAGGGTGAGTTCGCCCCGTCACTACCGCAGAATGCGCGCGTCGGCAAAAACAATCCGTGTTTCCAACGAGGATCTTTCATGACCAATCCGCTCTGGCGGACCAAGCCTGTGTCTTCCGCTGCGTCTGACAATACAGGCCTGAAACGTGTTCTTGGCCCCTGGCACCTCATCGCACTCGGTGTGGGTGTAACCATCGGTGCGGGCCTGTTCTCCCTGACAGGCGTTGCAGCAGGCCAGAACGCAGGCCCTGCCGTCACGTTGTCCTATCTTATTGCCGCCCTCGCCTGTGGATTTGCCGGCCTCTGTTACGGCGAACTGGCTGGGATGATCCCGTCAGGCGGGTCAGCGTATTCCTATGCCTATGCGTCTATGGGCGAGTTGATCGCCTGGATCATCGGCTGGGATCTTGTGCTGGAATATACAGTAGGTGCAGCCGCTGTGGCCTCGAGTTGGTCGGGCTATGTGTCTTCCCTGCTCTCAGGCTGGGGCATTACGATTGATCCGCGGCTTCTTGCGACACCCATGACACCCGTGACACTGGCGGACGGGTCAGTGGTCAGTGCCTGGTTCAATTTTCCGGCTGTTTTGGCTATCTGGGTCGTGACAGCCTTGTTGATGCGTGGTGTCAGCCAGTCCGCTGCGGTGAATAATGTCATCGTGGTGATCAAGTTGGCAGTGATCGCTCTGGTGCTGGTGTTCTGCATCCCGCATATCAAGCTGGCGAATTATCATCCCTATATTCCGCCGAATGACGGCACCTTTGGGCATTTTGGCTTCTCTGGCGTGATGCGGGCCGCAGGGATGGCTTTCTTTGCCTATCTGGGATTCGATATCGTCTCCACGACCGCGCAGGACAGCAAAAACCCGGCGCGGGATATTCCGGTCGGCATTATCGGAAGCCTGCTGATCTGTGGTGTTGTTTATGCAGTGTTCTCGGCGGTTCTGACGGGCGTTGTGAACTATAAAGTCATGGCGAATGATCCAAGCCCAGTTGCAACAGCGATTGATGCTGCGGGTGCCCCATGGCTCGCCAGTCTCGTGAAAGTGGGGATTACAGTAGGATACGTTTCTGTCCTGTTTGGCCTTCTTCTCGGTCAGGCGCGTGTATTTCTGGCCATGTCGCATGACGGGCTGCTCCCGAAAGTCTTCGCGAAGCTGAACACGCACACGCATACGCCCTGGACGTCCCATCTCTGCTTTGCCGCCCTGACTAGTGTTCTGACTGCAGTGCTGCCGATTGGTGAGTTGGGCAACATGACCTCTATCGGAACCCTGCTCGCGTTCATCATTGTCTGCGTCGGCGTTCCACTCTTAAGAATGAAGGAGCCTCAGGCCCCACGCCTTTTCCGTGTGCCTGGTGGGCCGATTATTCCGGTTCTGGGCGTGTTGTCCTGCGGTGCGGTCATGGTGTCTCTGGATCTGCTGACCTGGGTCCGACTGGTTGTGTGGCTTGTGATCGGGCTAGCGATCTATTTCTGTTACGGAGTACGTCACAGCCTGCTTTCCAGATAGAAAATATAGGAGCATGATTGGGGGCATGACGAACGCATCATTCCCCCTCTTCCGCCCGCGGCGTAATCGCCACGATGCCTTTACACGTCGGCTGGTTCAGGAAAATCGACTGCACGTCGATGACCTGATCTGGCCGATTTTCGTTTGTGAAGGCGAAAACCAGCGCCAGAAAGTGTCCTCCATGCCCGGTGTTGAGCGCGTCAGCCTCGACAACCTGGTGGAGCATGTCCGCCCGGCCGTTGAGCTTGGCATTCCGGCGGTTGCCATTTTCCCGATCACGCCAGTCGAACTGCGTGATGCAACGGGTACCGAAGCCCTGAACCCGGACAATCTGATGTGCCGCGCGTCGCGCGTCATCAAGGAAGCCTTTCCGGAGCTTGGTGTCATCGGTGACGTGGCGCTCGACCCCTACACGGATCATGGCCATGACGGCGTAATCAAGGACGGCCGTATCCTCAATGACGAGTCTGTCGAGATTTTGCGTCAACAGGCGCTCAATCAGGCTCGCGCTGGAAACGACATTATTGCGCCGTCTGACATGATGGATGGTCGTGTGCAGGCGATCCGCGAAACACTTGATGCCAACGGCTTCGAAGCTGTCCGCATCATGGCTTACACCGCGAAATACGCTTCCGCCTTCTACGGCCCGTTCCGTGATGCGTTGGGATCAGGTGGCCTTCTGACGGGCGACAAGAAAACCTATCAGATGGACCCGGCCAATTCGGACGAAGCTCTTCGTGAAGTCGAGCAGGATATTCGTGAAGGTGCGGACATGATCATGGTCAAGCCGGGCATGCCGTATCTGGACATTATCCGCCGTATTCGTGACCGTTTTTCGGTGCCGACCTTTGCCTATCAAGTGTCAGGTGAATACGCGATGCTGGCAGGTGCTATTCAGAATGGCTGGCTTGAGCGGGATCGTACCATTATGGAGAGCCTGATTGCTTTCAAGCGGGCCGGTTGTAACGGAATTCTGACGTATTTTGCGATTGATGCAGCCCGTCTTATGAAAGAAGACCGCTGATTAATCGTCGCGCACGAGGCGTTCAGGCTTATTACGGAGGCCTGAACGCAGAAGAAATCGCAAGGCGCCATATGGTGGAGGCAGGGCTGGAAATTCTGGCTCAAAGGCTCAGAACGCCATATGGCGAAATCGATCTTCTGGTTGCGGATGACGACTGGGTTATTGCTGTCGAGGTAAAAAGTCGTTCCACACTCAGGGATAGCGTGGAAGCTCTTCGCCCTCGTCAGGCTACGCGGCTGATGGCCGCCTTCGAGTATATCCTTGCGACCAGACCAGACTGGTCACGCCCGAACACGCGTTTTGACGTTATTGTTGTCAATCGCGAGGGGCAGGCGCGACGCATCGTGGATGCGCTACGCCTTACATAACATCAGGTGCGACGGCTGCGGACGTGACGGTGAGCTGTTGTTGCGGCAGCTGCATGCGGGCGGTAAGCCACGTTACGGATCACAGCGCGATGTCCGCTCCATGCCATGGAGTGGCTTGCGGAGTGACGAGCAAAGTGAACAACCGGACGGTGGTAAACCGGGGTAGCTGTCAGCGCATCAAATGTCAGCTTGCTGGCTTCGTAATCAGTGATGGCTGCACGGGCATGAGCCTTTCCGGCTCCCATGCATAGTCCAACGCCCATAATGCCGAGAGCAATTCGGCCAGCCCACTGTCGCGCCATTGATGTGTTTCCATCCCTGTTTTGATGGAACTACCGTATGACGTAATCAGAGGGTTCGACAACCCCGATGGGGAAAGTTTTAGAAAAAATCAAGGTCTTGCCACTTTTGGACGCATCATGGCTGAATTGTGGCGTCTGCAAGCCTTGAAAAAGGTTGAATTCCGGCCGTTTCAGCGGCCGGAATTAACGAAATCAGGCATTCGCCGTAGCGATTCCTTTTTCGGTCAGCAGAGTCTCAAGTTCACCGCTCTGGTACATGTCCGTCACGATGTCGCAGCCACCAACGAACTCACCTTTGACGTAGAGCTGCGGCACGGTCGGCCACTGTGAGAAATCCTTGATGCCCTGACGAAGCTCAGCGCTTTCAAGAATGTTGCAGGTCTCGAACGGCACGCCAAGGTGGTTCAGGATCTGCACAACGCGTGCAGAGAAGCCGCACTGCGGGAAGAGTTTGTCACCCTTCATGAACAGCATGACCGGGTTTGCGTCGATCAGGTTCTGGATATGCTGGAACACGGTCTCAGACATTGGTTTTTCCTTTTGTCGGCATCAGGGAGAGGCAATGCCCTCCCTGGCTGTCAGCAGTCACTTCAGAAGGGAATGATTCCCCCTGAGTTCAAGGGGTCAGGGTTTTGAGAGCCATCGCATGCAGCTCAGTACCCATGCGGGTTCCGAAAGCATCATAAACCAGTTTGTGCTGGCGTACACGAGAAAGCCCTTCGAATGCCGTGCTGACCACGGTGCAGGCGTAGTGATCCCCGTCCCCGGCCAGATCCTGAATTGTGATCTGGGCATCGGGAATAGCGGCGAGGATGGTCCGTTCGATTTCGGATGCTGTCATAGGCATATGTCAGGCGTCCTCACCCATGAATTTCGGGAAGAATGCTGCATTGATGTCGCGCAGTCTGCTGGCTTTTAGTGCAATACCATCCGCAAGCTTCAGTTCATTGCCGCCGGAATGACCCAGCTTGCGGGCGGGGACATGAGCTTTTTCGGCTGCGGCAAGAAGAGCCTGAGCGCTTTTGGTCGCCACAACATAGCACGCCTGATCTTCACCGAACCAGAAAGCATGCAGTGGGATGTTGGATGGGGGTGCATTCAACACGCATCCTACGTCTCCAGCCATGACCATCTCAGCCAGTGTCACGAGAAGACCGCCATCTGCAATATCGTGGCAGGCCGTAACTGAACCGGCTTCAATCTGTCCGCGCACAAAGTCACCGTTCCGGCGCTCTGCAACAAGATCAACATGAGGTGGAGCACCGTCTTCGCGATGGCAAATTTCACGGAGCCAGAGGGACTGCCCGAGTTCCCCACGGATTTCGCCGATCAGAACCAGATCATGATCTGTAGGCATGGACAGTCCGATGGACCGCGATGCATCTGCAAGAACACCCAGAGCGCCGATCGCCGGTGTCGGGAGAATAGCCTGGGCCAGACCTGATGGTGAACGTGTCTCGTTATACAATGAGACATTGCCACTCACGACCGGGAAATCCAGCGCACGGCACGCCTCACCCATGCCTTTGATGGCTTGAGCAAACTGAGCCATGATTTCCGGGCGTTCCGGATTGCCGAAATTCAGGTTGTCCGTCACGGCCAAAGGCTTCGCACCTGTTGCCGTAATGTTGCGCCATGCTTCGGCAACAGCCTGTGCTGCTCCGGTTTTCGGGTCAGCCTGACAGTAACGCGGGGTGCAGTCTGTCGTCAGGGCGAGGCCCAGACGCGTTCCTTCCACGCGCACAATGGCAGCATCTGCCGCACCTGGGCGGCGCGCCGTATTGCCGCCGACGGATGCATCGTACTGGTTCCAGATCCATGCGCGGGACGCAAGATCGGGGCAGCCGATCAATGTCAGCAGAGCATGCTCAATCCCTACCGGGTCTGCAGGTGGCTGGATGTGCCGTGGGGCCTCCAGCGGAACAGTCGGGCGATTGTAGATCGGAGCTTCATCGGCCAGCGGTGCCAGCGGAATATCCGCTTCGATCTGTCCGTTGTGCTTGATTGTGATGCGGCCACTATCTGTCAGCTGCCCGACGATCGCGAAATCCAGTTCCCATTTTTCGAAGATGGCCCGGGCCTGCTCGGTGCTTTCAGGCTTGAGAACCATGAGCATACGCTCCTGGCTTTCAGACAGCATCATTTCGTAGGCTGACATGCCGGGTTCGCGCTGCGGGACGGAATCAAGGTCAAGCTCAATTCCGACGCCACCCTTGCCTGCCATTTCAACGGCGGAAGATGTCAGGCCAGCAGCACCCATGTCCTGAATGGCGACGATCGCATCGGTGGCCATCAGTTCGAGGCACGCCTCGATCAGCAGCTTTTCGATGAACGGGTCACCCACCTGAACGGTTGGACGCTTGGAGGCAGCCTCATCGTCGAACTCGGCGGAGGACATGGTAGCGCCATGAATACCGTCTCGACCGGTTTTGGAGCCAACATAAACAACCGGATTTCCAATGCCTGCAGCAGCAGAAAGGAAGATCTTGTCCTGCTTGGCAACACCGACCGTCATTGCGTTGACGAGCGGATTGCCGTCATAGGCCTTGTGGAAGTTGACTTCCCCGCCGACCGTCGGAACGCCGACGCAGTTGCCGTATCCACCTACGCCGCGAACCACACCATCAACAATACGGCGCGTTCCCGGTGTTTTCGGATCACCGAAACGCAGGGCATTCAGGTTGGCGACCGGACGCGCCCCCATGGTGAACACGTCACGCAAGATACCACCTACGCCTGTCGCTGCGCCCTGATAAGGCTCGATGAAAGACGGATGGTTGTGGCTTTCCATCTTGAAGACGGCAGCCAGACCTTCGCCGATATCAACAACACCCGCGTTTTCGCCCGGCCCATGAATGACCCATGGAGCCTTGGTTGGCAGCGTCTTGAGATGGATGCGGGAGGATTTGTAAGAACAGTGCTCGGACCACATGACCGAGAAAATGCCAAGCTCCGTAAAGCTGGGCGTGCGGCCCATGATGCTCAGGAGCTTGTCATATTCCGCAGGTGTCAGGCCGAAAGACTGGGCCAGTTTGGCGTCGATTGTAACACTCATCCGACGAGAGCCTCCACCAAGCCTTTGAAGAGCGGCACGCCATCAGTCGCGCCGATTTCCGGGTCAGTCAGGTTTTCAGGGTGCGGCATCAGGCCACACACACGGCCATTTTCGCTCAGGATACCAGCGATCGAGCGCGCGCTGCCGTTAGGATTGGAGTGGCGATTGCCCTCTGAGACCTGTCCATCAGCGGCACAATAGCGGAATGCAACCCGGCCCTCTCCTTCGAGACGCTCAAGCGTTTCAGGTGAGGCCGTGTAGTTGCCATCGCCATGCGCAAGCGGCGCACGGAAAATGTCGCCGCTCTTCCATCCTTGTGTGAATGCCGACGCGGCATTTTCAACTTTCAGGTGGCAGTCCTGCGACAGAAAGCGCAGGCCAGCGTTGCGAAGCAGCGCGCCTGGCAGAAGATGCGTTTCCGTCAGGATCTGAAAACCGTTACAGACACCGAGAACATGGCCACCTTTCTCAGCGAAAGCTTTGACTTCGCGCATAATCGGAGAATGAGCAGCCATGGCACCACTGCGCAGATAATCCCCGAAGCTGAAACCCCCTGGCAGAACCACGAGATCCAGATCACCAAGGGATGTGTCCCGGTGCCAGATCATCTTCGGGGTCTGGCCGGAAACCAGCTTCAGGGCGTGCACCATGTCGCGCTCCCGGTTCGTGCCAGGAAATACGACGATACCTGCCTTCATTTCTGAGCCTCCGGAGCCGTATGGCAGGGGTAAGCGTCATGCAGGGCGCGGTAAACGGCCTTGCCGCCCGACTGCGTCAACGCATCATTATGAGCGTGCAGCCAGGAAATCAGCTTGCCGCGGACCTGCGTTGTCGTTTCGCTGACCGGAACACAAAACGCGACAGGCGCGCCAGCGTCATCGGCGTAGCTGTCGTATTTCTTGGACCAGACTTCGCTGTCCATGACGCCTGCGAGATACGCGTCACAGAGAGCGGTGGACTTGCTGGCCGAGCACATGTTGCCCAGAGCTTTTCCGGAGACCTTGGAAACGCGCTGTGCATGAGCGGGAGTCGCAGCTACGGTCACGAGACCAGCAGCCAGAAGAGCAGCGGAGAAAAGCTTCATGCTGCCACCTCGACGCTGAAGTCTTCAATGACTTCGTTAGCCAGAAGAGCGCGGGCCATGGCCTCACCCTCCGCAAGAGCTGCAGCATTGCCCTGCGCTGCAACGTCCAGTTCGATCACACGATTGACGCGGACTTCACCAACACCTTTGAAACCCAGAGACTCAAGAGCGTGGCCGACGGCTTTGCCCTGCGGGTCAAGCACGCCATCTTTCAGAGAAACGAAAACGCGGATTTTCATTATACTGCCTCCGGACCCTTGAGGTCTCCATTACTGGCTTCGGGCAGGATCCCGAGACGCCGTGCAACTTCCTGATAAGCTTCTTCGACGCGGCCCATGTCCCTGCGGAACCGGTCCTTGTCCATTTTCTCGCTGGTCTTGCTGTCCCACAGGCGGCAGTTATCGGGAGAGATTTCGTCAGCAACGATAATCCGCATCTCCTCGCCTTCCCAGAGACGGCCGAATTCCAGCTTGAAATCAATGAGGGTGATGCCAACGCCCATGAAGATGCCCATCAGGAAATCATTGGTCCTGAGAGCCAGCGTATTCATGTCGTCCAGGTCCTGTGGTGAGGCCCAGTCGAACGCGGCAATATGTTCTTCAGAGACCATCGGGTCCCCGAGAGTATCGTTCTTGTAGTAATATTCGATGATCGTGCGCGGCAGACGGGTCCCTTCAGGGATTCCAAGGCGCTTGGCGATCGAGCCCGCCGCAACATTGCGGACCACCACTTCGAGTGGAATGATCTCGACTTCGCGGATCAGCTGCTCACGCATGTTGAGACGGCGAATGAAGTGCGTTGGAATGTTGATGTCGTGCAACTTCATCATCAGGTATTCGCTGATGCGGTTGTTCAGGACACCCTTCCCTGTGATCACGCCACTTTTGGCGCCGTTTCCGGCGGTAGCGTCATCCTTGAAATACTGCACGAGCGTTCCGGGCTCGGGCCCTTCGAAAAGAACCTTGGCTTTGCCTTCATAGAGCTGGCGGCGGCGGGCCATGAGCAATCCTTACTGCGTTGCGCCGTCCCGTTTGTCAGGGATGCGGAAACGGCTGGTCCAGCGACGGTTTTCCGGTTCCATAGCATTGCGGAACCGGAACCGCGAGAGTGCGGGAAAACTATTCCTGCCCCCGTTTGTCCAGATTAACCGAAAATGCGGTTAAAGATGCGATCAACCTGGCTGAGATGCTGCGCCGGATCGAAGGCCCGGTCCAGAACTTCTGCACTGACACGGCCGGCAACTTCCGGATCTGCTTCAAGATTTTCGCGGAACGTGCGGAAGTCAGGGTGGCCTAGCTTTGTCCAGGTCTCCATGGCGTTACGCTGGACGATCCGGTAGGCGTCTTCGCGGGAAATGCCAGCGCGGGCCAGAACCAGCAGCACTTCACCCGAATGGACAACGCCACCAAGGCTTTCCATGTTGGCGATCATCTGGTCCGGATAGACCATCAGTTTTTCCATCATGCCAGCCAGGCGCATCAGAGCGAAATCAAGCCCGATCGTGGCGTCAGGGCAGATGTTCCGCTCTACGGCTGAGTGGCTGATGTCACGTTCGTGCCACAGGGCAACGTTTTCCAGTGCAGGCGTAACGTGGGAGCGAATCAGGCGGGCAAGGCCTGTCAGATTTTCGGATAAGACCGGATTCCGCTTGTGCGGCATCGCGGAGCTGCCCTTCTGGCCTTTGTGGAAGAACTCTTCCGCTTCGCGCACTTCCGAGCGCTGCAAATGGCGAACTTCAACAGCGAGGCGCTCAATGCCGCTGGCAATCACGCCCAGGGTGCAGAAAAATGCTGCGTGGCGGTCACGGGGGATAACCTGTGTGGAGACGCTTTCAGCAACAAGTCCCAGTTTGTCGGCAACGTATTCTTCAACGGCCGGGTCAATATGAGCATACGTACCGACCGCACCGGAAATGGCACAGACAGCGATTTCTTTGCGGGCCTGAAGCAGACGCTCTTTGTTGCGCGCGAATTCTGCATAATGGCCAGCCAGTTTCAGGCCGAAGCTGGTCGGTTCCGCATGAATGGCGTGACTGCGGCCGATCGTCACGGTCAGCTTGTGCTCGTATGCGCGCGTCTTGAGGGCCGCGAGAACGCGCTCCAGATCTTCAAGAAGAAGGTCCGAAGCCTGTGTCAGCTGAACGGACAGGCATGTGTCCAGCACATCCGAAGACGTCATGCCGAGATGAACGAAGCGACTGTCCGGGCCGACTTTTTCTGCCAGCCATGTCAGGAACGCAATCACGTCATGCCGCGTTTCAGCCTCGATCTCGTCAATCCGGGCCAGATCAGCGTCGGAGAATGCGGCCATTGCAGCATCCCCTTTTTCGCGGATCGTTTTGGCTGATTCGGCAGGGATTGCGCCCTGTTCCGCCATGGCTTCACAGGCCAGGGCTTCAATTTCGAACCAGATACGGTAACGGTTGGCGGGCGACCAGATTGCGGTCATCTGGGGGCGGCTATAACGCGGAACCATGAGAACTCCGGAGGCGAGTGGGGCTTTACGGAGGCTGCTTAGACCAAATACGAGGATATTGCACGGACCCCTTTTGGAAGAATGACAACCTTGCTCCCTGATACTTTCGTTCACGGCCTGTTTGCGCTGGCACAGGTCACCCTCATTGATATCACGCTCGCGGGAGACAACGCCGTTGTCATCGGGATGGCGGTTCGTAGCCTTCAGGGGCGACAGAGGCGTCTGGCCATTCTGATCGGCACGGCGTTTGCGGCCGTCCTGCGAATTGGGCTGGCACTGGTTGCAGCCCGTCTTCTGGCTATTGTGGGCCTGACGCTTGCAGGCGGCTGTCTGCTGCTCTGGGTCTGCTGGAAAATGTATCGGGAACTCCGGCACAGTGATACGGACGTTGAGGTTGACGCCCCTTCCCGTCTTGGGCCTGCCATTCTCAAGATTGTCATTGCCGATCTTTCCATGAGTCTGGACAATGTCCTTGCTGTCGCAGGTGCTGCTGTTGGTCATCCATGGATTCTCATGGGCGGTCTTGCGTTCTCTGTGTTGCTGATGGGCGTTGCCGCGTCGTTCATTGCCGGGCTTCTGGCCCGTTACAGCTGGATCGCATGGTGTGGTCTGTTTGTCGTTCTGGGTGTGGCGATTGAGCTCATCATCCGCGGCGGAGGAGAAATCTGGCATCATGTTGTGCTGCCGAACTGACCGACCACTTCTTCTGGCTGCTGCCCTGTTTCTCGGGGCGGCAGCTCCTTTGCCCTCTACACCCTCGGTTCAGGACCGATTGGCTCAGTGGCTCTCACTTGTTGCGCCTTCAGCCACAGACCGACCTGCGGACGACTATGCCGCTTTTCTTCTGGAGACGCCGGTCTGGCCGCAACGCGCCAAAATTCTGTGGCGATATCAGAATGCCCTTACGCATACGTCTGATCCTGACGCGTTAAACCGTCTCTGCCCGTCTCTTCCCCTGACATTCGTCTCGGCTTTCCTGAACTGTCAGGATCATCTCCCCAGTGCAGTTAATGAAGCGCGTAGGCTTTGGGTCTCTGGCGCAGGAACTGCTCAGGAAGAAGGTGCTCTTTTAGCGAGATATGCCACTGTCTTCAGTGCGGATGATCAGTGGCAGCGTTATGAGCGTCTTGAAGCCAAAGGCCAGTTTTCGGCAGCGGGACGACAGATCTCCCGTCTGTCCTCTGAACGTCAGGCGCTTGCCCGTGCGAGGCTTGCTGAACGGTCCGTTTCTCCCGATGCGGATAGCGCGTTCAATGCTTTGTCTCCCGCCGATCAGGCTGATCCGACATTAATTCGCTATCGCTTGCGGGCTCTCCGGCGCGGAGGCCGCTTGGATGAGGCTTTGGCGCTCTGGAATGATGCGGGTTCACGTCTGCAAGCCGCGGCCCCTTCTCATGAATGGTCCAGTGAAAGAGCAAGTCTGGCTCGCGCCCTACTCCTCGCAGGTCGTGTGCAGGACGCTTATGCTCAGGCGCAGGACACAACACTGCCGCTCACCGAGATCGACCGTCAGGAAGCGCAAAATCTCTCGGGCTTTATTGCTCTTCGGCTCTTGAACACTCCCGACCAAGCGGAGGAGTTTTTCAAGCCGCTCCAGCAGGCTTCCTCACTCGCGATGCAGGCTCGAGGCTGGTACTGGACTGCGCGTGCCCGTCAGGCCGCAGGGCACTCAGGAGACGCGCAGGACGCATTTGAGCGTGCGACACGTTTTCCCACGACGTTCCATGGCCAGCTTGCTCAGGCGGCTCTTTCCGGGGAGCAGTCTTTTATTTTGGCCGGGGCGACATCTCAGGAATTCGGTAGTGCGCTCCAGCAAAGCTTGCACTCTCTTCCGTCGGTGGCATCAGGAGACTTGCAGCGACAGGATCTCGTCGAGGCTGCCACCGACCTGATGCAGTCAGGAGATCAGGAACACGCTAAAGACTTCCTGCTGCTTCTTCTGATCGCCAATCCGACGCCGCAAGGCCAGAAGGCTGTGGCAGACCTTGGCTCACGTCTTAATGTTCCTGCCGCTGAAGTCTTTGCCGCTCATGCCTTGTCACGAAAAGGCGTTGCCCTCTATCCGCAGGGGTTCCCTAATCCATGGCCGGAAGCATCGACTGTTCCAGATGGTTTGCTTCCAGCCGTTATCAGGCAGGAAAGCGGGTTCGATTCTGCTGCCATCAGTGGGGCTCACGCTATTGGTCTGCTTCAGATTTTACCCGGGGCTGCGACCGATGTGGTGAGGCGCGCCCATCTTGGGGGTATTAATGTTTCTGCAGCTGCACTTTTGGATCCTCAGACCAATCTGACCGTCGGGAATGCTTACGTATCCCAGTTGCTTGCGCGCTTTGATAACGTCATTCCCTATGCCTTGGCTGCTTATAATGCTGGGCCGCATCGGGTGGATCTGTGGCTCAAAGCAAATCCACCCGCCGATCCTTTATCTGAAGATGGTATTCTCGATTGGATCGAACGTCTTCCCTATCGGGAAACGCGGATGTACATCGAGAATATCGAAGCCAATATGATGGTTTATCGAGTGAGTGCTTCCCATGTCGGAAACTGATTTTCGATCACTTTGTGAAAAAGTTCTCGCGCATTTGGCTGCCCGAGACCTACGCTTGGTGACGGTGGAAAGTTGTACCGGGGGTATGATCTGTGCAGCGCTTACCGATATCGCAGGTTCGTCCAGTGTGATCGAAGGAGGACTCGTAACGTACTCCAACGCTCTTAAAAACAGTGCGGCGGGTGTTCCAGAAGAAACTCTTGTTCGATACGGCGCAGTCAGKGAAGAGACAGCGCAAGCCATGGCAGAAGGCGCACTGTGCCATGCTGCGGATGCGAGCGTGGCGGTATCCGTAACAGGAATAGCGGGGCCAGACGGTGGAAGTGCTGATAAGCCTGTGGGAACGGTTTGTTTCGGGCTAGCTGTTTTTCCAGGAAAGGCAATCTCAGAGCGACATATTTTTTCCGGAGACCGCGCCGCTGTCAGAAATGCAACGGTTAGACATGCTCTGGAAATGGTCCTGAAGGTGTAAACAAAAAAAAGCCCTTACCGATCTGGTAAGGGCTTTTCCAACGGGTGTACCGACTGAGAACTTATTGACCGTCAGTAGGCGCCGTTGCTGGCATGGTTGACGCTGCCGGCGGTACGGCTGGAACCGGCGGGGCMGTAGGAACAACAGCAGATGTTGGAGCCGTTGCAACAGGAAGTGGAGCTGCTGGTGCCTGTGCCTGGACCGGCGTTTGAGCCTGCTGCAGTGAACGAGCGTTAAGCGCGTCCGTTGCAGAAGCTTCGTCAGACTTTTGAGCGTGGGCGGCAGCCTTCTTGCCATGGTGATGCCCATGGTGTGCGGCCATAGCCGGGGAAGAAGCAGCAATCAAAGCCGAGAAGGCAAATGCGCCGAAGGTAAATTTCTTCATTGCGTAATCCTTTCATGACACCATTCGGTGCTTGAGGCTGAGAACGCCTCATGCGCCAAATGGTTCATGACGTATTACGAATTCTTTCCTGTACTCAAGAAAGTCCTGGCTGCGGGGTGCGGTTCTGTGCAGCCTGTACTCCGTAGATATCGCGGGCACGCTTGATGAAGGCTGAGACCATCAAGCGAACGCCTTCATTGAAAACAACTCCCATCGCGTTCTGTAGAAGACGGGAACGGAATTCAAAGTCTACAAAGAAGTCTACCAGACAGCCACGAGGGTCTGGTGTGAATGTCCAGACGTTGTTCAGATACCGGAAAGGCCCCTTTTCATAACGGACGCGGATACGCGAAGGGCATTCCAAGGTCACACGGCTGGTAAAGGTCTCACGGAACGGACCGAACCCGATTGTCAGGTCAGCTACCAGTTCATGCTCCGTCTTGGATTTGATAGTCGCTTTGACGCACCATGGCAGAAACTGCGGATATCTCTCCACATCTGCGACCAGATCAAAAAGTTGCTCCGGCGTGTAGGCAATCAACCGTTGCTCGGCATGTGTCGGCATCAGGGACTTTCTTTCAGACGGCTGTTTCGCGCAGCCTGCAGCTTCGCGAAGTCACTGTCCGCATGATAGGAGGATCGTGTCAGAGGGCTTGCACTGACCTGGAGAAATCCTTTGGAACGGGCAGCTGCAGCATAGCCGTCAAATTCTTCCGGGGTAACAAACTTTTCGACCGATGCATGCTTTACGCTCGGCTGAAGGTACTGTCCCAACGTCAGAAAATCGACGTCAGCGACCCTGAAATCATCCATGACCTGCCATACTTCCATCTTCTCCTCACCAAGGCCAAGCATCAGGCCGGACTTAGTGAAAATGGATGGATCAAGCCTCTTCACACCGTCCAGCAGACGCAGGGACTGATAGTATCGCGCACCTGGGCGAATGGTGGGATAGAGACGTGGCACAGTCTCGATATTGTGATTGAAAACGTCCGGTCTGGCTTCCACGACAACCTCAAGAGCGCGCGGCTTCCTCAGGAAGTCAGGAGTCAGGATTTCAATTGTTGTGCTCGCTGAAGCCGTACGGATGGCTTTGATCACATTGGCAAAATGACGCGCCCCGCCATCGGCGAGATCATCGCGGTCCACCGATGTAATCACAACGTGCTTGAGGCCGAGCTTTGCTACAGCTTCTGCCACCCTGCGCGGTTCGTCCTCGTCCAGCGCCTTGGGTAAGCCTGTTGTGACGTTGCAGAACGCGCAGGCACGCGTGCAAATCTCTCCCATGATCATCATGGTAGCATGACGCTGAGACCAGCATTCCCCGATATTCGGGCAAGCAGCCTCTTCGCACACTGTAACCAAATTCGCTTCCCGCATCAGAGCTCGCGTCTCGTGATAGACGGGATGATTGGGCGCCTTGACCCTGATCCAGGACGGCTTACGCTGGATCGGGTTGTCAGGACGATGTGCCTTCTCCGGATGACGGAGAGCAGACATCTCACGGTGATCTATGGTGATGCGCTGGGACATGCTGCTCAGATATGGAGCGGACCGTCGAAGGCCGCCAGAGTCGCTTCATGCATTGTCTCGGAAATTGTCGGATGCGGGAAAACCGTTTCAATCAGTTCTGCTTCCGTCAGTTCACCTGTCCGGGCAATGACATAGCCCTGAATCATTTCCGTGACTTCTGCGCCGATCATGTGAGCACCCAGAAGCTCCCCGGTTGTGGCATCAAATACGGTCTTGACCATGCCTTCCGTCTCACCCATCGCCACGGCCTTGCCATTGGCAATGAACGGGAAGCGCCCAACACGAACCTTATGACCAGATGCGACGGCTTTCTCCTCGCTCAGACCTACGGAAGCAATCTGGGGACGAGAGTAAGTGCAGCCCGGAATGTTCAAGGCATGAAGAGGCTGCGGCGAACGACCCGCAATTTTCTCAACGCAGAGAATGCCCTCGTGGCTTGCCTTATGAGCCAGCCAAGGCGCGCCTGCGACGTCACCGATCGCGTAAATGCCTGGTTCCGCCGTGCGACAGAAGCCATCCGTGACGATATGGGTGCGATCAACCTGAACCTTGGTCCCTTCGAGGCCCAGATCCTCAACGTTTCCAACAATGCCGACAGCGCAGATCACGCGATCCACCGTCAGATCAATCGTGCCAGACGCACTTTCAATCGTGGTGGAGACCTCGTTTTCGCCCTTTTGAAGTGGGCCCACCTTCGCGCCAGTGATGATTTTCATCCCTTGCTTTTCGAAGGCCTTGCGCGCAGCTGCGCTGATTTCCGGATCTTCGGCGATCAGGATGCGGTCCGCCACTTCCGCAATTGTCACTTCGCTACCCATGTTGCGGTAGAAGGACGCAAATTCGATACCGATGGCACCAGAACCGATGACCAGCAGGCGCTTCGGTAGTTCGGTTGGAGTCATGGCTTCGCGCGCACCCCAGATCAGCTTGCCATCTGTCTCCAGACCGGGAAGCTGGCGGCCGCGTGCACCAGTAGCCAGAATGACGTTGGGCGACTTAATGATCGCCACTTCGGCACCATCCTTGGTGATGGAAATCTTGTGTGCTTCCCCTGCCCGGCCAGCCAGTTTGGCACGGCCGTCAAAGGTCGTGACTTTGGCCTTTTTGAGCAGATGGGCAATGCCCCCGCCCATGCGGCGGGCAATGCCACGGGATCGGGCCACAATCTTGGGTAGATCGAAGGATATGTTCTCGGCCGAGAAGCCGAATGTATTCAGATCATGCAAAAGATGATGAATTTCGGAGGAACGCAAAAGCGCCTTTGTAGGGATGCAGCCCCAGTTGAGGCAGACACCACCAAAATGCGTGCTCTCCACGATGGCAACGCTCATGCCAAGCTGGCTGGCTCGAAGCGCTGCAACGTATCCGCCAGGACCGCCACCAACAACGATCAGATCGAAAGTATCGGACATGGATCAGACCACCAGAGTGTAAGGGTTCTGTACGATATCGCGCAGGGCATTTAGCCACTGTGCCCCAAGCGCGCCATCAACGGCACGATGATCAACAGAAAGTGTCGCGGTCATGACAGTTGCAATTGCAAGCTGGTCTCCCCGAACCACGGCACGTTTCTCTCCTGACGCAATGGCCAGAATTCCGGCCTGCGGCGGGTTGATGATCGCAGCAAAATCCCGGACGCCAAACATTCCCATATTCGAGATGGAGAACGTGCCACCCTGAAACTCTTCAGGCTTCAGTTTCCCCGCACGTGCACGCTTGGCAAGATCCTTGGCTTCACGGCTGATCTCACGCAGGGACTTCTGGTCCGCATTGCGGATGATCGGCGTGATCAAGCCTTCCGGGATGGAGACAGCCATCGAAATGTCCACATTCTCGAAATGCAGCGTCTCGGAATCCGTGAACTGAACGTTCAGACCCGGTACCTTTTTCAGTGCCAGCCCGACAGCTTTAATCATCATATCATTGACCGAGAGCTTGAAGCTGTTCTCTTCGGCGGTCGCATTTAGTTTGGAGCGAAGTGCGAGCAGAGCATCAAGCTCGATGTCCACTGATACATAGAAATGCGGGACCTGCGTCTTTGATTCCGTCAGGCGTCGCGCAATGACCTTGCGCATCGTGGAGTTCGGAACGCGCGTGATATCGCCCTCAACGGCGATCGGTGCCGCAGGTACAGGTTTCGCAGCGGCTGGAGCAGCGTTACCGCCCTTCTCAACGTCCCTTTTCAGAATGCGGCCATTCGGTCCGGTTCCGTTCAGGGTTCCAAGAGCGATGCCGCGCTCTTTAGCCATACGCTTGGCCAGTGGAGAGACAAAAATACGCTCACTGCTCTCCTTTGGGGGGGCGGCTTTGGCGCTTGGCGCAGGTGCACTTGCAGCAGCAACAGGCTCAGCGACCGAAGCGGCGATAGCAGGTGTCTGTCCAGAAGACGCAGCCGGTACGTCTTCGCCTTCCTCAACCAGAATTGCGATGGGCGTATTGACCGCAACGCCCTCCACGCCTTCTTGAACAAGAATGCGGCCGAGTATGCCCTCGTCCACAGCTTCGACTTCCATCGTGGCCTTGTCGGTCTCGATTTCAGCGATCACATCACCGGCTGAAACCTTATCGCCTTCATTCTTGAGCCAGCGAGCCAGTTTACCCTCGGTCATTGTCGGCGACAGGGCCGGCATCAGGATATCAGTTGCCATTGTCGGTCAGTCCCCGAACTGCTTGCGGACTGCTTCCACAACCCATTCGGGTTTCGGAAGTGCCAGTTTTTCAAGATTGGATGCGTAAGGCAGCGGCAGGTCAAGTCCGCAGACGCGGGCTGGCGGGGCATCTAACCAGTCGAACGCCTGCTCAACAGCGACAGTGCAGATTTCCGCGCCAATACCCGCGACCGGCCAGCCCTCTTCGACGGAAACAATCCGGTTCGTCTTTTTGACGCTCTTGATGATGGTCTCGGTGTCCAGCGGACGTAACGTACGAAGGTTAATGACTTCCGCCTCAATGCCCTCTTCCGCGAGCTTGGCAGCAGCATCAAGCGCAACACCCACCATGATGGAGAACGCTACTAGCGTCACATCCTTGCCTTCGCGCTCGATCTTGGCTTTCCCGATCGGCAGGATGAAGTCGTCCTCCGTGGGGCATGGGAATTTCTGGCCGTACAGGATCTCGTTTTCCAGCACGACAACCGGGTTCGGGTCGCGGATAGCGGCGCGTAGCAGACCTTTCGCGTCAGCCGCAGACCAGGGAGCCACAACCTTCAGGCCCGGAATGTGGGCATACCAGCTTGCAAAGCACTGGGAGTGCTGTGCGCCAACACGGGCAGCGGCTCCATTTGGCCCCCGGAAGACGATTGGACAACCCATCTGACCGCCAGACATATATAGTGTCTTGGCAGCAGAATTAATAATATGATCAATAGCTTGTAGCGAGAAGTTCATGGTCATGAACTCAACGATCGGCCTCAGTCCCGTCAGAGCCGCGCCAACTGCCATGCCGGTGAAACCATGTTCGGTGATAGGCATGTCGATCACACGCTTCTCACCAAACTCGTCCAGCAGACCTTGGCTGATCTTGTAAGCGCCCTGATACTGGGCAACTTCCTCGCCCATCAGGAATACGTCTTCATCACGCCGAAGTTCTGCGGCCATTGCATCGCGAAGAGCTTCACGGACTGTGATGTTTTTCGTCTCGCCCCAGTCCTTTTCCGCATCTGCCTGCTTGATTGCCGGAGCCTCAATAATCGCGGCAGCAGACGGAGTCTCAATTGCGATTGGGGCACCCGCAGCCGGATCAGCAGAACGTGTTACGTTCTCTGCGGCCGTAGCATCCTCACCATCTTCAAGCAGGACGGCGATAGGTGTGTTGACGGCAACGCTTTCGCTGCCCTCAGGAACCAGCACCTTGCCAAACACACCGTCTTCAACAGCTTCGACTTCCATCGTGGCCTTGTCGGTCTCAATTTCGGCAATCACATCGCCAGACTTTACCGCATCGCCAGGCTGACGAAGCCAGCGTGCGATTGTACCTTCGGTCATGGTCGGCGACAGGGCCGGCATCAGAATCAGAGATGCCATGGAAATCAGGCCTCCACCAAAATATCAGTCCAGAGTTCGGACGGGTCCGGCTCCGGACAGGTCTGTGCAAATTCAACAGCGTCCGCCACGACGGCTTTCACTTCGACTTCAATGTCCTTGAAGGTGCTTTCTTCAATGCCGTTACGGAGCATCTCGGCCTTCAGGGTTTCAATCGGATCACGCGTCCGACGCATTTCTTCAACTTCGGCACGGTCGCGGTACTTTGCCGGATCGGACATGGAGTGCCCGCGGTAACGGTAGGTTTCCATTTCCAGCAGGAAAGGTCCCTTTCCGGAGCGGCAATGCTCCATGGCTTCCTGTGCAGCCTGATGCACGGCGAATACGTCCATGCCGTCAACCTTGCGGCTCGGGATGCCCCAAGGCTCTGCATTGCGAGACAGATCCTTGGACGCAGAGGCGCGCTCGATGGATGTGCCCATGCCGTACCGGTTGTTCTCGATTACATAAATGCAGGGGAGCTTATGCAGGGCGGCGAGATTGAAGCTCTCGTAAACCTGTCCCTGCGCCGATGCACCTTCACCGAAATAGACGATGGAGACCTCGTCTGTGCCACGATAAATGTTGGCGAAAGCCAGCCCGGTCCCCAGAGCCACCTGTGCTCCGACGATGCCGTGACCGCCATAGAACTCTTTTTCGCGGGAGAACATGTGCATGGAGCCGCCCTTCCCGCGTGAATAGCCGCCTGAACGTCCGGTCAGCTCTGCCATTACGCCGCGGGGCGTCATCCCTGCCACCAGCATCTGACCATGATCACGGTATGATGTGATGGACTTGTCGCCCTGCTTCATGTTCAGGCCGATGCCGACAACAACGGCTTCCTGGCCAATATAAAGATGGCAGAAACCGCCGATGAGCCCCATTCCGTAGAGCTGCCCGGCTTTTTCCTCAAAACGTCGGACAAGAAGCATGTCCTTGTAGGCTTGCTTCATTGTCTCCGGCGAAAGGGCCGGACCATTGCTCCGGTGGGAAGCGGACGTTGTCTCGCCCATGGCAGGTCTCCTGCAAATGCACAAATCTGGGGAAGCTCTTACCGTCACTCGACCCGGAAGGCCAGAGTGATCCCAGTTACATCTCCGAAAGGAAAAGCAGGAGGGCGTGAGCTCGCATGAAAATTAGAGTGCTGAGGGCAAGCAATATTTTGCCCTCAGCATGGAAGTATCAGACAAAGCCTAGAAGACGACGTGCCGCCTTGCCTGGGTCCTCTTCACGGAGAAGACTTTCCCCGACGAGCACGGCGCTTGCGCCGACCTCCCCAACCTTGAGCAGATCATCCTGTGTCTTGATACCACTTTCGGACACGACAAGACGATCAGGTGGAACCATGGGAGCCAGATCCAAAGTGGTCTGAATGTCGGTCTTCAAGGTGCGAAGATTGCGATTGTTGATACCAATCAAGGATGTGTCGAGAGCCAGAGCCCTGTTCAGTTCGTCAGCATCATGCACTTCAACCAGAACGTCCATGTCCAGGCCGCGAGCAATACCGATAAGTTCAGACGCCTGCGTTTCCGTCAGGGCCGCCATGATCAACAGAATGCAATCCGCACCAATCAGGCGGCTCTCATGAACCTGCCACGGATCAAGAATGAAGTCCTTGCGCAGGATTGGAAGGCTGCAGGCCTCGCGAACGGCACGGATATCATCTGTGCTGCCGTGGAAGCATGATCCTTCCGTCAGAACAGACAGGCAGGTCGCACCAGCAGCCTGATACGACAGAGCAATTTCGACCGGATTGAAGTTTGGACGGAGCACGCCAGCAGAGGGAGATGCCTTTTTGATTTCAGCAATCAGGCCAACCTGTCGGTCTGCTGTCAGGTGTTGAAGGGCCTGACCGAAGCCGCGTGTTGGCGCCGTGACTTCACGCGCGCGCAGCGTGATCTCCTTGAGAGACATGATCTGTGAACGCTGTTCTACGTCCACCCGTGTGCGGGCGCAGATGCGAGCAAGAACGTCGCTGCGATCGGTTGTCTCGACGGCGGGATCCTTGATGGGTGGCGTGGTCGTCTCCGGAACTTCCGGGTCAGGAAACTGCTCTACCCCTTCAGGTGCATAGGTCATCGCGGGTCGCTGATGCATGAAGGTCATGATAGTCCTGCGTTTGTTTTTATAAGGGTGGAATTTGTCATGGCCGCTCTGTCCAGAGCTGCGCGCGCGGAGCCATCGTCGATGGCACTTGCTGCCAGAGCTACATTGTTACGAAAAGCCTGTGCGTCAATTGTGCCGTTCTGCACGACGTTGCCTCGGCCTGCCACATGCAGGGCAGCTGCAGCATTCAGAAGTACAGTATTACGATATGGGCCTGGAGCGCCATTGAGGAGTGCGCGCAGTGCGACGGCGTTCTCTTGAGCGTTTCCGCCTCGAACGGCAGAGATTGGCGCTCTGACCATTCCCGCCATCTCTGGCTCGAATGAAAGGGAGAGAACTTTTGCACCTTCAAGGCAGACAATCTGAGCTGGGCCTGCCAGCGTCAGTTCATCGCTGCCGCCCTCATCTGTGGTTCCGTGAAGAGCCCAGACATGCGTACTGCCAAGATTGGCCAAAGTCCGGACGACAGGTTCGCACCACCGGGCATCAAAAACACCGATAAGCTGGCGATGAACCTGTGCAGGATTGCATAGGGGGCCAAGCAGATTGAAGAGAGTTCTGAAGCCGAGAGCCTTTCGCACGGGAGCCGCATGACGCATCGCGGGGTGATGAAAAGGTGCCGCCAGAAACGCCAGATTGTTTTCATGTAGCCGACGGGACTGAAGTGTCAGGTCATCGGTGGGTGGAATTCCCAGAACTTCCAGTACATCCGTGGCGCCGGAGCGGGATGAAAGTGCCCGGTTGCCATGTTTGGCCACAGGAACGCCGAGGCCTGCCAGGACGAATGCAACCGCAGTGGAGACATTGAGCGTCCCTAGCCCATCTCCGCCCGTTCCGCAGACATCCAGGGTGTTATCAGGCACGTCAGGCAAGGTCGTCATATATCGTCGGACAGCTTGAACTGCGCCTGTCAGCTCCGCCTCTGTTTCACCGCGAACTTTGAGAGCTGTCAGAAATGCGGCGAGTAAAGGAGCGTCTACGGAGCCGGCCATGATGGCAGAAAATGCGGCATCAGCTTCTTGCGATGCCAGAGATTTGCCATCAGCCACCTTGCGAAGCACGGCTGCAAAATCTGTCTTTCCTGTCATGTCGCTTCAGTAGCTTTGTGCTGGATTCCGGCAATAGTCAGAAAATTGGAAAGAAGTTCACGGCCCGCAACGGATGCGATGCTTTCAGGGTGAAACTGTACACCGTGAATGTCGTAATCCCGGTGGCGGATGCCCATAATCACGCCATCTTCTGTAGAGGCGTTGACGATCAGTTCCGAGGGAATAGTTGCAGGATCGAGTGTCAGGCTGTGATAACGCACAACGTTAACGGGCTGCGGCAAGCCTGCAAAAACACCGGTTCCATCATGATTTACGGGGCTGATCTTTCCGTGCATCGGTAAGGGCGCACGAACGACAGTAGCGCCAAAAACCTGACCGATGGCCTGATGTCCAAGGCATACGCCAAATACGGGAAACTTTCCGGCCGCGGCTCGGATCAGCTCACAGCAGATCCCCGCACCGTCTGGTGCACAAGGACCTGGCGAAATCACAATGGCAGACGGATTGAGCGCAAGCGCCTCGTCCACGCTCAGTGCGTCATTTCGTCTCACATCACATTCAACACCCAGTGCGCCCAGATGGTGGACGATGTTGAATGTGAAGCTGTCGTAGTTGTCGATGAGCAGGATCATGGCAACAGGATGGCCTTCACGTTTCGTTACGTCAAATGCAACATTGTTTCAGGATTTTGCTGCGTTGGAGACAGCAACTTCGGCCGCCCTGAAAAGAGCCCTCGCCTTGACCTGCGTTTCACGAAATTCGGAGTTGGGATCGCTGTCCGCGACCACACCGCAGCCGGCCTGAACATACATCTGGCCGTTTTTGAGAACGGCCATACGGAGCCCGATGCAGGTATCCATTTCTCCGTCTGCTCCGAAATATCCGACGCATCCTGAGTATGGCCCCCGACGGGTCGGTTCCAGCTCATCAATGATCTGCATGGCGCGGATTTTTGGTGCTCCGGTCAGGGTTCCTGCCGGGAATGCCGCGACGAGGGCATCCATGGCCGTTTTTCCTGCTTTGATCTGCCCTGTGACGGTTGAAGAGATGTGCATCACATGGCTGTAGCGTTCGATTACGAACTGATCCGGCACTTCTACTGTGCCAAGTTCGGAAACACGTCCGACATCGTTGCGGCCCAGATCAATGAGCATCAGATGTTCAGCTAGCTCTTTTTTATCGGCGAGCAGTTCTCTCTCGAGTGCCAGATCATGCTCCCGATCCGTTCCACGAGGACGTGTCCCGGCTAGCGGACGAACCGTGACTTCCCCTTCCCTCAAACGAACAAGAATTTCGGGGGAAGATCCGACCAGCGCGTAATCTTCCAGCTCCATCAGGAACAGGAACGGTGCCGGATTGACGCGGCGCAGGCTGCGATAGAGGGCAAGCGGTGAAAGTGGGAACGGTGTCGTAAACCGCTGGCTCGGGACAATCTGGAAGGCATCTCCAGCCGCGATGTAATCCTGTGCCTTGCGGACGTTCGCTTCAAACTGCTCCTGCGTCATATTGCATGACGGCGGTGCCAACTCACTTCCTGCTGGAAGTGTCTCGCTGGCATTTTCAAGCGGGGCAGCCAGTGCTTCACGCGCACGATCCAGAAGCGCATGACCTTCTGCTTCCGTCATTGAGCCCCGGATCGGCACTGCAAGGGTCAGCTCATCACGCACGGAGTCAAAGACCGCGAAGAGCTGCGGACGGATCATGATCCCTTCCGGCAGGTCCAGATCGTTGATGGGGGCATTTGGCAGAAATTCCATCTGCCGCACCATGTCGTATCCCAGAACGCCAAAGACACCGCCGATCATGGGAGGCATATCGACCGGCAGCGTCATCTGGCTCTGGTCGATAATGTCCTTCAGGGTCTCCAGCGGGTTCCCCTCCAAGGGCGTCCCGTCCAGAACCGCTTCACCGTTACGGCACTTCCAGACCAGATCAGGCAGAAGTGCAATCACGGAATACCGACCACGTGCGGCTCCCCCCTCCACACTCTCCAGAAGCATCCGGTACGGATCATCAGAGAGGCGTGACAGACGGAGATAGGCTGAGACTGGTGTTAAAAGGTCCGCGGCTTCAATGCTGTGAACGATGCTCATCACTGCGCTCCACCTGCGGTCCCCGGTGACGTGGACGCCACGACCTGATTGAAGAGGTTGGTGTTCAGGTGCGACACGGGCACTGTTTTTTCAAGGCTGGCATTCAGGGCAGCAGGGATATCAGCCTGAAGAGCCTGAACATACTGGGCCGACAGCTCTTTTTGCAGAGATGCAGAGTCTGCTTCTGTCCCCGGCTTCTGTCCTGTCACGTTGACGATCCAGAAAGCATCCGGCCCTTCATACATGCCTGTCGTGCCGACCTTTAGGCCGAATGCTGCACGAAGAACATTCTGAGGAAGAGACTGGTCCGGGTGGATGCGTGAAATTGTCACATCCTTGCGAAGGCTGGACGCTTCAGCCTGACCTTCGAGTACCTTTGCCAGTGTGCTTTTCTTGGCTTCCGTGAACAGGGCCGTGGTGCGTGTGTCAGCGGCATGACGCTGCTGTTCTGCTGTCCATGCCTGAACGATCTGATCCCGCACATCAGCGAACGGACGGCGTGTTCCAGGATGGACTTCGTCCACCACAACGGCAAAGGCAGATCCATCCGGGCCGTTTACAACAACTGGCTGGGCATCTTTCTTCTGAGAGAAGATATGCTGAACGATGGACTGGCGCAGGCCTGCGTCGCCCGGGATTGGTGCCGGGGTTCCGTCCTGCATCAGGCCATGGGAATCAAGCGAGCCAGCTGCTGGCACCGCACCAAGGTTGGATGGAATTTTCTCAAGCGTTGTGGAGCCTGCAATCGCGTCCTGAAACTGCTTCAGGCGCGCCTGAAGTGCTTCGGGAGCTTCCTGCTTCTGGACCTGATCGCGCAGTTCAGGCTTAGCCTGCTCGAAAGTGGTCTGATGAGGGGCGACGACATCCGTGATGTTGAATACGACCCAGCCTGCTGCCGTTTTCGTCGGACCGCTGATCTGATTAGCGGGCGCTCCAAAAGCTGCCTTGGCGAGTTCGGGGTTCGGAATGTCGCTCTCGCGGACGTGCGGAAGAGCGACAGCCGCTGCATCCGGATAGGCCTTCTGGATCGCGTTCCACGCATTGGTGTTGCGCCATGCCGTAGCCGCAGCATTGGCTTTGCTTTCGTCTTGGAACGTCAGAACCTGAAGCGTGCGTGTTTCCGGCATGTTGTACGTGCGGGACTGAAAATCATACAGCTTGTGTAGAACGTCATCCGGCACTTCAATTGTCTTGGCGACGCTGTCCGCCGTCATTATGACCATCTTGGCATGACGATATTCCGTGGTGCGGAAATCCTGCGGATGATTGTCGTAGTAGCGATGAAGCTGCTCGTCGGTTGGGGCCGCTGACACTGCTGTTGAGGTGAACGGAACGCGCAGGACATCCATGACGCGCTGATCTGCATCAAAGGCAAACAGACGGTTCAGAAGGGATTCTGGTGCCTGAACGGAAGCGCCCATCCCCTGAAGCAGAGCACGGGAAATGATATCCTCGCGAATCATCTGGATCAGGCGTTTTTCGGTAATGCCAATGCGGGCCAGTCGGTCATTCAGCATGCTGCGATCAAACTGACCTGCTGCATTGTGAAAAGCCGGGATCGCGAAAATTTCTTTCCGGATCAACTCATCTGGCACAACCATGCCGGCACGCTCGCCTGCAAGCTGTACCTCATTTTGGATCACGATATTGTGAAGAACCTGACGTGCAATCTGCTGCTTCGTACCGTCTGGCAGATGTGAAGGATCAGACAGTCCCATCTGCTGGGCTGCCGCTGGTAGCTGTGCGGAGAGTGCCCGTGCAAGATCATCCGGGGTGATCGTTCTGTTCCCGATCTTGACGATCGCATTGGAACTGCTTGTTCCCATATTGGAATAAACGTCTCCTACACCCCACCCGATGAAGGCCAGGAAAATCAGGATTGCGGCGGCACGGCCGGCCCAGGAGTCAACAAGGAGGTGGCGTAGGGTGGTAATCATAGGGTCAGGACGGATCCGGATGGCGGGATGGTGCGGACGGGGAAGGCCCGCTAGAACTTGCCGCACCATAATGTCGTGAGCCGCGCTTGACCAGAAGCTGACAGGCCACCCCCAGGAGGAAGCATGAATGTAACGCCGAAACTCGTCATCGGGAACTGGAAGATGAATGGTTTGCGGGAGGCATCACTGCAACTTGCAACAGCTGTGGCCGAAGGTGCGCGTTCGCTGCCTGACGATGTACGGATGGTCATTTGCCCACCCTTCACGCAACTGGACCGTGTGGCTGAGGCACTTGAGGGCGCAGGAGCATCCGTAATGCTGGGAGCGCAGGACTGTCATACTGCGGTTTCCGGGGCTCACACAGGTGATATTTCGGCTGAAATGCTCGCCGATACAGGCGCGCGTTATGTTCTTCTGGGGCATTCGGAACGTCGGCAGGCCCATGGTGAAAACGACGCCCTGATCAGGCAAAAGGTGCAGGCGGCAGAAGCTGCCGGGCTGATTCCTGTTGTCTGTATCGGGGAAACAATGGCCGAGCGGCAGGATGGTCGTGCTGCAACTGTTCTGGCCAGTCAGATTGACGGTTCCTTGACCGATAATTTCAATGGTGTGCTGGCTTATGAGCCTGTCTGGGCGATTGGGAGTGGCGTCACTCCATCGCGGGAAGAGCTTGAACGGACGCTGCTGTTGTTGCGTGGTCTGTTGCAGTCCCGTCTCAAGATGGATGACATTCGCGTGCCAATCCTGTATGGCGGCTCCGTAACACCGGCCCAGGCGCCGACTATTCTTTCCATCGGGGTGCTTGGCGGAGTGCTGGTTGGTAGTGCCAGCCKGGAAGCCAGAAGCTTCCTGCGCATTGCCGAAGCGGCATCGCTCCGTCTCTCTTCCCAACCATTGTCCGGACCCTATCGTTCATGACCACTTTTCTGCTTGTCATCAATCTGCTGGTCACACTGGCCCTGATCGGTACGATCCTGATCCAGCGCAGTGAAGGCGGCGGCCTCGGCATCGGTAGCAGCCAGGGCATGGGCTCCTTCATGACTGGCCGCGGCACGGCAACGCTGCTGACGCGTGCGACATCTGTGCTTGCTGGCGTTTTCATGCTGCTCTGCCTCGTTCTGGCCCTTCTGAACCGCGGTGCTTCCTCGGGTGTCGGCGGCCATGATATCCTTGCAGATCCGCCTGCCCCGACGACGGCTCCTGTTGCGCCTGCAACCCCTGCTGCTCCGGCTCCTGCCGAGACGCCTGCTCACTAACTGAATCGGGAAGCATCTCGACGCTTCCCCTCGCCCCCACCTTCGGTGTATGAGGAGCGCCCATGACGCGCTTCGTATTCATCACCGGCGGTGTGGTATCTTCTCTCGGCAAGGGTATCGCTTCTGCGGCTCTTGCTGCTCTCCTCCAGGCACGCGGTTACAAGGTCCGCATGCGTAAGCTGGACCCTTACCTGAACGTGGATCCGGGCACGATGAGCCCGTATCAGCATGGTGAGGTGTTCATTACTGACGACGGGGCCGAAACCGACCTCGACCTTGGTCATTATGAGCGCTTTACGGGCGTCCATGCCCGCCGTGCAGACAACACCACAACAGGTCGCATCTATTCCGATGTCATCGCCCGCGAACGTCGCGGCGACTATCTGGGCGGAACCGTTCAGGTCATTCCGCACATCACGGACGCCATCAAGGATGTCGTGGTGGCTGGGACGGAAGAGTATGATTTCGTTCTGGTGGAAATTGGCGGAACGGTTGGCGACATTGAAAGCCTTCCCTTCCTTGAGGCCATTCGTCAGCTTCGCAATGATCTGGGCCATAACCAGACCATGTGCGTTCATCTGACGCTCCTGCCCTACATCCCCTCAGCCGGTGAGTTGAAGACGAAGCCGACGCAGCATTCCGTCAAGGAACTGCAGAATGTCGGCATTCAGCCGCAGGTTCTGCTGTGTCGTTCGGATCGTCCGATTCCGGAAAACGAACGCCGCAAGATTGCGAACTTCTGTAACGTCCGTTCTGAAGCAGTGATTGCGGCGCTGGACGTGGATACGATCTACGCGTGCCCGATTTCGTACCATAACGAAGGCATGGATCGCGAAGTTCTGCGTTATTTCGGTCTGCCGTTCGAAGGCTCGCCGGACCTGACGCGCTGGGAAAAGATCGTCCACGCGATTCGTGAGCCTGAGGGCGAGGTCAAGGTTGCTGTCGTCGGCAAGTACACGGCGCTTCTGGATAGCTACAAGTCGTTGGCGGAAGCCCTGCTGCATGGCGGTATCGCGAACAATGTACGCGTCAAACTCGACTGGATCGAATCGGAAGAATTCGAGAAGTCAGGTGATATTGCCGAGCGCCTGAAGGATGCGGATGCCATTCTGGTTCCGGGTGGCTTCGGTGAGCGTGGCGCAGAGGGCAAAATTCAGGCCGTTCGTTATGCGCGTGAAAACGGCATTCCGTTCCTTGGCATTTGCTTCGGTATGCAGATGGCCGTGATTGAATGTGCCCGTTCGCTTGCAGGCCTCACGAAAGCGTCTTCCACCGAGTTCGGCCCCACGAGTGAACCGCTGGTTGGCCTCATGACGGAATGGGCAAACGGCAATGAGCTGATGCGCCGCCGTGAAGGCGGTGATCTTGGCGGCACGATGCGTCTCGGTGCATTCCCGGCCAAGCTGGCTGCAGGATCACGTGCTGCGGAGATCTATGGCACGACCGATATTCGGGAGCGTCACCGTCATCGCTGGGAAGTGAACCTTCACTACAAGGATCGCCTGGAAAAGACGGGTCTGCGTTTCTCTGGAATGTCTCCGGACGGCGTTCTGCCAGAAGTCGTGGAATACCCGGATCATCCCTGGTTCATCGGCGTGCAATATCATCCGGAACTGCTGTCCAAGCCGTTTGATCCGCATCCGCTTTTCGCCGGATTTATCGGGGCAGCTCGCAAGCGGGCTGAAAGCAAGTGAGCTTCCAGATTGGAAAGCTCGAGATTGGTCAGGACCGGCCCTTCACGCTGATTGCCGGGCCGTGCCAGATTGAATCCCGAGATCATGCTGTGGAGATGGCAGATGCTCTCTCCACGGTATGTCGAGAGCTGGATATCGGGCTGATCTACAAGAGCAGTTATGACAAAGCGAACCGTAGTTCCGTGAATGCGGCCCGCGGTGTAGGCATGGAGATGGGGCTGGATATTCTCGCTTCTATCCGTGAACGCTTTGACGTTCCTGTTCTGACGGATGTTCATGCTGCCGAGCAATGTGCTGTCGCTGCGGAAGCGGTGGACGTGCTCCAGATCCCTGCTTTCCTGTGTCGGCAAACTGATCTGCTGCTTGCTGCCGGTGAAACTGGACGTGCCATCAATGTCAAGAAGGGTCAGTTTCTGGCACCTTGGGATATGGCAAATGTCGCGGCCAAGCTGGCTTCAACCGGTAACGAGCGAATCATGCTTTGTGATCGTGGCACGAGCTTTGGTTATAACACGCTCGTCAGTGATATGCGTGGCCTGCCAATTATGGCTCAGACGGGCTATCCGGTTGTTTTTGATGCCACCCACTCTGTGCAGCAACCGGGTGGCCTAGGGGCCTCTACAGGCGGCCAGAGGGAGTTCGTTGAACCCCTCGCCCGTGCCGCGTTGTCTATCGGTGTTGCGGCAGTGTTCATCGAGACACACCAGGACCCGGATCATGCTCCGAGTGATGGTCCAACAATGGTGCCGCTTTCAGAAATGCGGGCATTGTTGACCCGCCTTAAAGCGTTTGACGCTTTGGCCAAATCTTACAACGTATAATTCTGTAACGGCGCCAGGGCTGCCATAAGGAGACTCATGACAGCCCCCACCGTCAGAACGCCCCTTAGGGGCATGTACCCCGGTGGCAGTGCGCCATTCTTCCAGGCCATTCGTTCTACAGCAAACGTTGCCAGAAAACCGATAACCTCAAGCAGGTATCCGGCGCGCAGCCCTCCAAGCAGTCCGACGCACAGTGAAAGCCATGCCCAGAGTGCAGGGCAGACTCCCAGAAGGAGTCTCTGGCGGTCGCGATCTGCTGTTCCCTGAACTGTGATGATATCTGGCCGTTCCATGGCGAGGCCCCAGTGGACTGCACCGAGAAAAGACAGGATGCATGCCCCATAGGCCAGAAGAATAACGGTTAGATGTGGAAGTGGGGAGAAAAGTCCGGCGAGGAAAATCCACCCTCCAAGGGTCAGGAAAGGTATAAGTCCTGCCAAACCGAGGATCAGGGCGAGGAAAGGAAGACGCATGTCGTCGATTGACCTTGTGTTCTGATTTTGAGACGAGACGTGTGGTCCGTCCCGAACGGTTATGAGCCACCCCCGGTTCACGCATATCCAGGAGAGCTTCCATTGAGCGCCATTGTTGATATCACCGCCCGCGAGATCCTGGACAGCCGTGGTAACCCAACCGTTGAGGTTGAGGTTGAGCTGTCGTCTGGTGCCCGCGGTCGCGCCGCAGTTCCTTCCGGTGCTTCCACTGGCGCCCACGAAGCCGTTGAGCTGCGTGACGGGGACAAGTCCCGTTACAACGGCAAAGGTGTTCTGAAGGCCTGTGGTTTTGTCGAAGACGAAATCCTTGAAGTGCTGCAGGGTGCCGAATCCGAAGATCAGATCGCAATCGACAACGCGATGATCGAGCTGGATGGCACGCCGAACAAGTCCCGCATTGGTGCGAATGCAATTCTCGGCGTTTCTCTCGCGGTTGCCAAGGCGACGGCAGAAGAGCTGGAACTGCCGCTCTATCGCTATGTCGGTGGCGTTTTCGCGCACACGCTTCCGGTTCCCATGATGAACATCGTGAATGGTGGCGAACACGCGGATAACCCGATCGACATTCAGGAGTTCATGATCCAGCCAGTTGGTGCGCCGACGTTGGCTGATGCCGTGCGCATGGGGTCTGAAATCTTCGCTGCTCTCAAGAAGGGTCTGTCTGCTGCTGGTCACAACACCAATGTTGGTGATGAGGGCGGTTTTGCTCCGGGTCTGAAGTCTGCTGATGAAGCTCTGAGCTTCATTACGAAGTCCGTTGAGGCTGCCGGATATCGTCCAGGCGATGACGTGACGTTTGCCCTCGATTGCGCAGCGACCGAGTTCTACAGCAACGGCCGTTATAACCTGAAGGGTGAAGGCAAAGAGTTCGACTCTTCAGGCATGATCTCTTACCTCGAAGATCTCGCCAAGAAGTATCCGATTGTCTCCATTGAAGATGGTCTGGCTGAGGATGACTGGGAAGGCTGGGCTGAGCTGACGTCCCGTCTGGGTGATCGTCTCCAACTCGTTGGTGATGATCTGTTCGTGACCAATCCTGAGCGCCTTCGTCGCGGCATCAAGGCCAAGACAGCGAACTCCCTGCTCGTGAAGGTTAATCAGATTGGCACGCTGACGGAGACGCTGGAAGCAGTCGAGACAGCGCATAAGGCTGGCTACACCTGCGTCATGAGCCACCGTTCCGGTGAAACTGAAGACGCCGTGATTGCAGATCTTGCTGTTGCTACGAACTGTGGTCAGATCAAGACGGGTTCCCTCTCCCGTTCTGACCGTACGGCTAAGTATAACCAGCTGATCCGTATTGAGCAGCAGCTTGGAAGCGCAGCCCGTTATGCGGGTCGCAGCATTCTCAAGTCCGCCTGATCAACAAAAGCCGGCCTCCATTCAGGAGGCCGGTTTTATATGCGCGCTAAAATAATCTACTGTCTTGAACAACAGTGATTGTTTCGCAGCCTCTCTCTGAGCTAGATTGTTGGGAAGTTTTCAAGCCAAGGGAGCCTGTTACCCCGCGTGAGACCCGTCAGACTTATCAAACGTGCCATCCGCGCGGTTGCCCCCCCTGTGCTCTTTCTGTCCCTGACCGCTTATTTCGGGTGGAACGCCCTTCATGGCGCTCATGGTATCCGTGCCTATCAGGATCAGCTTGTGCTTCAGCAGCAGGCTATCCAGGCGCAGCAGGATGCCAAGGATGAACAGGCGGTATGGCACCGTCGAGTGCTAGCTCTGAAAGAGAAGGCTCTTGATGCTGACATTCTTGATGAACGTTCCCGTGCCATGCTCAATCTGACGCGTAACGGTGATATCGTTATCCCCTACGGTCCGCACGATAAACTATTTTAAGAGCTGTTCTCGGCTCTTTTTTTTATGTTTGGAAAAGTCTATTCGTCAGAAATTGAGCCAATAAAAAAGGCGACCCAAAGGCCGCCTTTTTTAACGTCGTATGATCCGCGAGATCTTACTTGATCTTGGCTTCGCGGAAGGTCACGTGCTTGCGGGCAACCGGGTCATACTTACGGACTTCCATCTTGCCCGTAGCAGAACGTGCGTTCTTCTTCGTGACGTAGAAGTAGCCGGTGTCAGCCGACGAGACGAGACGGATCTGAATAACGTTGCTTTTTCCCATGATACCCTCGGGCTTGCGCCGTCCTGATGCCGCTCGCAAGTGCCAAAGCAGCAGGTTGATCTAGTTCGGCGCAACATGCTGATTTGTATGTCCTAGGTCAAGGCTTTCTGAAGAAAATCCAAGGATAAGGTGCATTTTTCCGCAAAAACCAAGGTTTTTAGCCAGATAAAAGCTTTGTTGATGCCTGGTAGATGTTCTTGCAGGTGGACGAACGGGAACCTATAAGGAACAAAAGAGCGTCGCATAAGTTTATGCAGTGTCTCAATCTTCAGATTTTGCCTCCACCGAGGCGCATGGGAGCGCCTGTATGCTGACGCGTAAGCAGCACCAGCTTTTGCTATACATTGACGAACATCTTCGGCGGACGGGTTATTCCCCTTCCTTCGATGAAATGAAGGACGCCCTAGAGCTTCGTTCCAAATCGGGGATTCATCGCCTGATCTCCGCACTTGAAGAGCGTGGCTTCCTACGACGGCATCACCATCGTGCAAGAGCGCTTGAAGTTCTGCGTCTGCCGCATATGGGGCTTGAGGCCCCTGCTGTGGATGCCGTGGCTAATCCGGCGCCTTTCGTTCCAACAGTTGTTGAGGGTGGTCGTCAGGATCTTCCCGGGACATTTTCCGAGGCGCCTCGCTCTCCCGTTGAAAACACAAGCGTTCAGCTTCCACTTTATGGACGCATTGCTGCCGGCCTCCCTATTGAGGCCTTGCAGGATGATAGCGCACAGATTCAGGTGCCATCGTCCCTGCTCGGCACTGGAGAGCATTATGCTCTCACAGTCGCGGGTGATTCCATGATTGAAGCTGGCATTTTGGACGGTGATGTTGCCATCATCCGTCGCGGCGAAGTGGCGGATAATGGTCAGATCGTTGTCGCGCTGATTGATGATCAGGAAGTGACCCTCAAGAAGCTGCGCCGTCGTGGTTCTACGATTGCTTTGGAAGCCGCTAATCGGGAATACGAGACACGTATTCTACCTGCTGCGCGTGTGCGCATACAGGGGCGGCTGGTCGCCCTTTTCAGGCATTACTGAAAGAACTGCCTTGTCGGATTAATGCTCCGGCAAGGCAGATAATTTCTGATGATTATTTATTAGGAACTGACGGTACGCCGCGCACGACGCGGACTTTACCGTCAGGAGCGATCAGAGTGCTCGTTCCGTCCCCATTCGGGATGATGATTGTTTTGTCGGGGTTTTTGTTCAGGAAGCGACCAGCATTATCCGGAACGCTCGTCGGAAGCGTAGGAATAAAGTGACTGCGATCTTCCGAAACGCCCCGCATTGCGTCGATCTTCTCACCGACGGACATGGTATCGCCTGGCTTCATCTGCGGCCCAGAGACGCCGAGAGCACCGGCACCGGCGATACCGCCCATGAAATTTTTGTCGAGTGTGGCGCCACCAAAATACGTGGCTGGATCGCCGAGAGCCTTATTAAATACGCTGTCAGGGTTTACCACGTCTTTAAGGGTTGGCAGAGGCTGAGGCGAGCCAGGCCACATATTCCCGCCTTCTGGCAGGATTGGTGCAGCCGCTACGACTTCACCGCGTGCTCTGCGAAGGTTCTCACTATCGCCATGGGGAGCATTGGGGTTGCTTCCCGACCACAGCGCGGTGTCATTGAAAAACTTACCCATGCCCGCACAGCCGCTCAGGGCCAGAGGTAATGCCAGTAGAGCGGCCTTACGCATTGTGTACTCCCATAAGGTCGATCCCTGAACTCTAGCTGTCATAAATTAAAAGCGCCAGATGACGAGCCGATAACTGCAATAATAATCACGGCTAGTCCAGATCAGGAGACGATCTTTGAAGACTTGCGCGGCTGAGAAGCCATCATTCGGGTGAGCCCGGCAGTGAGGTAACCCCACCCGCTCAGGACTGTTGGGATAACTGAAATCCAGAGCAGAATACCACCGATCAGTGTGGCGGGCAGGAATGAGATATGCAGCGTGACTGCAGCTTTGTCCCCCCCGATCAGAAAACCGATTGCGACCATCTGAATGCCGGTCTTCCATTTCGCGAGCCGAGTGGATGGAAGTGTTGCGCGCTGGGAGGCCATGTATTCACGTAGGCCACTAACAAGAATTTCGCGCAGCATAATGATGATGGCCGCGTAGAGGGAATACACTGGGAGTACTGTCAGGCCTGCCAGTGCGAGCAGAAGTGCGCCAACAAGGAGCTTGTCAGCAATCGGGTCCATCATCCGCCCCAACTCGGACAGCATCTGCCACCGACGTGCCAGGGCACCATCCAAATAATCCGTAATGCAGGCAGCCGTGTATACAACGCAGGCTGCGACGTTACCGAGTGCGGAATGCAGCGCCAGCAAAGCAACCAGAACAGGAATGGCCGCAATACGGAGCAGAGTCAGGACGTTTGGCAGATCAGTCAGCATCACAAAGCAGTCTAGAACAGTTTATCCGTCTCCGGTATGCGCCAATCCGCTCTGAATGTGTGTATTTTTTATGCCAAGCCGGTGTTCAAAGGGAGACCTCACGGAATTGTCAGCTCTGTGTCCGTAGCCATTCGGGATGGAAGTGCCCGTAGATGGCTCTGGCCGTTCCCGAACTGATTCCGGGTGCAGTTTCAAGCTCTTCGAGACTGGCCTGTCTTACGGTCTTGGCTGACCCGAAGTGATTCAGAAGGGCCTTCTTTCGGGCCCCTCCGATTCCCGGAACATCATCCAGTTCGGATTTCCGAAGCCCTTTGGAGCGCCCTGCCCTGTGTGTCGTAATGGCAAAACGATGGGCTTCATCTCTCAGGCGTTGAAGATAGTAGAGAACCGGATCTCTCGGTTGGAGTTGGAACGGTGACTGTGTTTCAGTGAAAAACCATTCGCGGCCAGCATCACGATCCGGGCCTTTGGCAATCGCCACAATGGGAATTCCCGTAACCCCAAGGTCTGCCAAGACATTGCGAACAGCGTTGAACTGGCCCAGTCCACCATCGATCAGCAACAGATCGGGCCAGTCCTCAGGCCTGTCCCCCTCCTCTCTGTTTTTCCCAAACCGGCGCTCCATGACCTCCCGCATCATTCCGAAATCATCGCCTGGAGTAACTGGGCCTTTAATGGCGTATTTCCGATAAGAGCGTTTTTCGAAGCCTTCTGGGCCACCCACGACCATGACGCCATAAGGCGCCTGACCCATGATGTGTGAGTTATCGTATGTTTCGATCCGCTGAGGCGTTTCAGGCAGATTGAAAACCTTTGCCACGCCTTCCAGAAGTTTGCGCTGACCCGTATTCTCCGCAAGTTTTCGCTCCAGAGCTTCCCGTGCGTTCAGGGCGGCATGGTCAACGACGCTCTTCTTCTCACCGCGTTGAGGGCAGGCGATTTCCACCTTCTGCTCTCTCTTGATGCTGAGAGCTTCCTCGACGAGCTTCTGTTCCGAAATTTCCTGATTCACCAGAATTACTGGTGGTGGAGGCTTGTTGTCGTAAAACTGAAGGAGGAAGGCAGACAGCACGTCAGCCGGGGTCTCTTCTTCTGCGTGAACAGGATAGAAGGCCCGGTTTCCGTTATTACGGCTGCCGCGAATGAAAAAGACCTGAATGCAGGTCTGCCCCGCGTCCTGCCAGATTGCTACGATGTCTGCATCCTGAATGGACGTCGGATTGATGGTCCCTGAGTTCTGGATGCTGGAAAATCCGCGGATACGATCCCGAATGGCAGCAGCCCGCTCATATTCCATGGCTGCGGATGCCCGTTCCATTTCAACGGCAAGCTCCTGCTGCAACTCAGTATTCTTACCCGAGAGAAACTGCCGCGCCTGCACGACCAGCTCGCTGTAATTTTCTTTGGAAATACGATCCACACAGGGGGCAGAGCAGCGTTTGATCTGAAACAGCAGGCAGGGTCGTGTTCGGCTCTTGAGAACCGCATCGGAGCATGATCGGAGGAGGAAAGTTTTCTGTACAAGGTTTAGCGTCTGGTTCACGGCCCAGGCTGAAGCAAATGGCCCCCAGTAGGTCGCGCCTTTGACGGGCTTTCCGCGCTGTTTGGTGAGCTGAGGAAATTCATGGTTTTCAGTCAGCATTAGCCACGGATAGCTCTTGTCATCCCGCAGCAGGATATTGAAGCGCGGCTTCATGCGCTTGATGTAATTCGCTTCCAGCAGAAGAGCGTCAGCTTCTGTCCGGGTAATGACAATCTCCATTGAGACCGTCATGGACACCATGCGGCGCAGACGTTCCGGCAACTGGGCTATACGCGTATAGGAAGAAACGCGTTTCTTGAGGCTTAACGCCTTGCCCACATACAGAACCTCCCCTTTTTCGCTGAGCATGCGATACACGCCAGGGCTGTAGGGAATGGTTTTCAAAGCATCCCGAATAGCCTCGACGCCCTGCTTTTTCACAACGGGAACAGGAGCTTCTTCAGGCGTCATTGAGGTTTCTGTCTCTGTGGGCGTAGGGTCAGTCATGCCAGTTCTTCAGTCATCCACTGATCCTGTGGACAAGTCTGTGGGTTGCTCCATGACAGAATCATGAAGGCCAAGGTTTCCCGGCCTTGCCATCAGATTGCCTAAATTTTAATCAGTAAACGTAAGATATTGATAATAATGGAAAATATTTTCCGTTCCGTCATGGGGCAGAAAAATTTTCAGTTTGAGGCTCCTGTTGAACGGGACATGACGACTTTCCCAAGCATAGTGGATGAGTGCACTCCGCATTAAGTCTCAATGGTCCCGTTCTGTTCCCATTAGAGAGAACTTTTTTGCTGAACGAACGTGCTTTTTCAGGCTGAAATTGATGCTTGTTCGGCTTTTTCCATCAGGCGAAGCATATTACCACCCCAGATAGCAGCCAGTTCATCCGCCCCGAAGCCCACATTACGCAAGGCCTCAGTTACGGCAGGAGTTTGTGTGGCATCCTGCCAGCCCGGTATGCCTCCGCCGCCGTCGAAATCGGATGACACGCCGACGTGCCGTACACCTATGCGCTCTGCGACATAGGCAACATGGCGCGCCAGATCCTCCACGGTTCCTCCGCCGCCTTTGCGCAGAAAAGACCCCATGGCGGTGATCTGGATCAGACCGTCGGTTTCTTTCAAACGATCAAGCTGCTCATCGTCGAGATTGCGCGGGTGATCGCAGAGACTTCGGACGCAGGAGTGGCTGGCGAATACCGGCGTGGTGGAAAGTTCTGACGCCTGCATCATGGTGGATTTTGCCGTGTGTGACACATCCACCAGCACACCGTGGCGATTCATCTCGCGAATGGTCTCTCGGCCCAGTTCAGACAGTCCCCCATGAAGTTCAGGACTATCATTCAGGTCTCTTCTCGGAATGGCCGCATCTGCGAGAGCATTATGCCCGTTGTGGGTCAGGGTCAGGTATCTGACACCATACTCTGCGGCCAGTTGGCCGATCCGGGACGGTACACCACCAAGCGCATGGCCATTTTCAATGGCGGGAACAATAGCGAGGACTCCCGACTGGAATGCTGAACGGACATCCTCCGCGGTTCGACAGACATTTGCGCTCAGTCCGTCCTCATGTCCGCCGAGGGCGTTGATGACCTTGAGCATCGCCTGAACACGGTGCCAGGCCTCTTCGTGGCCCGCTCCATCGCGTGGTCCCTGCGGAATATAGGCGGCAAGGCAGACAGAGCGAAGTTTGCCCTGATCACATTTTTTTACATCGACTTTTCGGTCCGTGTGCAGAGACCAGGCATCTGCCTGATCGGGCCATGGAATGTCGATATGGGTATCGAAAGTCAGAAGCGTGTCGTGCAGTTCAGTCATGATCCGTCCTAGATCGGGTGTGAGCGGGTCTGACGCAAGAGGTGCTTGTCAAAGCGCTCAATTCAGACGATCCAATGGTGATGCGTCTGATTACATGGAACATCAACTCCCTCCGGCTTCGTCTGCCGCTGCTGAAGAAGCTCGTTGAGGAGGAAAATCCGGACATCGTCTGCCTTCAGGAGACGAAAGTTCCCGATCCGCTCTTCCCGGCCGAAGCTCTTATGCAGCTTGGCTTTCCGCATCAGCTCTATCGAGGAATGAAGGGATATAACGGGGTTGCGATCCTGTCCCGCCTGCCCCTCGACTCAGTTGCGAATACGCCTGACTGGTGCAGCCGGAGCGATTGTCGGCACATCGCGGCATCAATCCAGACACCTGGCGGGCCAGTAATGCTGCATGATTTCTATGTCCCTGCGGGTGGCGATATCCCGGATCCGGAAGAAAACGAAAAATTTGCCCACAAACTTGCGTTTGTAGAAGAAGCCGCGAAATGGTTCACGGATAGTCCACCAGTGCGCAGCATTGTGGTTGGAGATCTCAACATTGCTCCGTTGGAGCATGATGTCTGGAGCCATCGTCAGCTTCTGAAAATCGTCAGCCATACGCCGCCGGAGACCGAGCGACTTAATACATGGATGGCGACAGGGTTTGAGGACGCCATGAGACGTATCACGCCTGAGCCCACCAAATTGTACACATGGTGGTCCTACAGGAACAAGGACTGGAAGAAGTCAGATCGTGGAAGGCGTCTAGATCATGTCTGGCTTACGCCAGATCTAATGCCAGGCCTTCGGAATATTCGTGTTCTGCGGGATGTTCGCGATTGGGACAGCCCTTCAGATCACGTGCCGGTCGTGCTGGATTTCGATCCAGCCTGACCGGCAGAGCCTGAGAATCAGGCTGTCAGTGATTCGGCCGTAGCAACAGTGCGGCCTTCCGGGTCAAGACGATACCCACCACCCTCAGTGATCAGCAGGGACGTCTTGGTGGGGTCTGGCTCGATTTTCTGGCGAAGACGATAGATATGCGTCTCAAGCGTATGGGTTGTGACTGCAGCGTTATAACCCCAGACTTCGTTCAGAAGCACCTGACGGGCGACGGGTCGCTGACCGGCCCGGTAAAGGTACTTGAGAATCGCGGCTTCTTTTTCTGTCAGGCGAATGCGGCGATTGCGGGCCGTCTCAACCAGAAGTTTGGCCGATGGACGAAACGCGTAAGGGCCGATTTCAAAAACGGCATCTTCGCTGTTTTCAAAGATCCGGAGCTGTGCCCGAAGCCGCGCCAGTAGTTCCCCGATACGGAATGGCTTTGCGACATAGTCGTTTGCGCCTGCATCAAGCCCGCGGACAACATCGCTTTCATCGTCTGAACCGGTCAGAATAATGATCGGCATCCGAACGCCTTCGCGACGAAGCTCCGCACAGAAGTCGCGGCCGTCTCCGTCTGGAAGGGTGATGTCCAGCAGCATGGCGTCGTAACGGGCACCAGGCTTCTTGAGGAGCTCCCTTGCTGTTGCCACGGAGACTGCTTCCACAGCCTCAAGTTCGCCACCGTGCTGGAGTTGCTCTGTCAGCAGGCTTCGTAGCGTATCGTCATCATCTACCACGAGGATGGGCCGGGGACCTGCCATAATACCTGTCTCGTTTTATCTAGGCGGAAAACGTCACATCCGCATGTGTTCGCGTTAATAGGCCACGCATCCAATTCTGCCTATCCTGCACCGCAGGACCAGCAGCACACTTGCCATCTGAGATATGACAAATACTTATCCGAAAGGGAACAGCAACATGACTAAAGCTATTTTGAGAATCACTGAGGGCCGCGCTTTTCTTCACTTTCGTAATGTAATCATTCCGGCTTTGATCGGGGCTGGTGGTATTTGCCTTGACAAGCGTGAAGGCGATCACGCGACCCCTGTAGGTGAATTACCCCTCCGCCGTACCCTGTATCGCGCAGATCGCGTGGAAAAGCCTGTTTCCGGCGCGGGTTTACCTATCGAGCCGATTGCTGCTTCGGATGGTTGGTGTGATGACGGGTCGCACCCGGATTATAACCGTCCGGTGACACTTCCTCACCCTGCATCATGTGAGAAAATGTGCCGAGATGACCATGTCTATGATCTCTGCATTGTGATGGGGTGGAATGACGTCACCATCGAGTCGGGACGTGGGTCTGCAATTTTCCTGCATCTGCCTCCCGTCAGCGGTGTGACGGAAGGCTGCATTGCATTGCAGGAAAAGGACCTGCGTTATGTGCTGGAACAGGGTCTGACAGCTATTGTCGTGGAAGCGCCTTAAGCTGCCTCTTCCTCTGTGTGCGGAGTGTCAGTCGGCGGTACCATCGAGATCATCAGGTCCCCAGGCATCGGAGTGATGACAGTCGGATCTTCTGCCGAACGAATGAGAATGGCAGAGCGTCTGCTGACAAGGATATCGAGGCGATTGTCGTCCGCTCCAAAGCCTGCCGCATTGGCCTCATTGGCGGCGCGCGATACGAAGCGCCAGCCCTGCTCGAACAGGGTGTCGAACAGGGTGTAATTCCAAGCGGGTTCTCCAAGAACCTTTCCTCGGGAGTCACGGGAAAGCCCATGATAAAAATCCAGTCGGGCCACACCCGGGCTGATCTGGAACACCCGCTCCCGCCCCATGGCTGGCGCGAGATGTCCGCAGATCATTCCGTTATAAATGCCGTCTCCGGTCGTTGCGATCAGGTAGTCTGCCGGTCGTTCTTCCAGTGCTTCCTGCCCGTGCTGGGACAGTAGCTCAGTTCTTAGAACCGGAATGTCGAGTTGTGCGGCTGCCATAAGCGCACTGGATCGGTTGTCCACCAGAAGAACGGGTATGTTTTCCCGACGAAGGCAGGCTGCAAGGTCGATGGACCATTTGCTCGCCCCCAGAATGGCAATGGCCGGATCGTTCGAGAGCGTAAGCTTGAGAGCACGCGCGATTGGACGAAGCGAAAAGCCATGAAGGATCATGGTCACGGCGATAACGGCGAAGACCGCTGGCATAATGAGGTCAGCCGACTGGTAGCCCGTTTCTTTCAGGCGAATACCAGCAGCGCCCGCAACAGCGGCCGCGACGATGCCTCGGGGAGCAATCCACCCGACGAAGAGGCGTTCCTTCCAGGGCATACTGGTGCCCAGGGTGGAAAAGAAAATTCCAACCGGACGGACGACGAATAGTACGACAAGCGTCAGCATCAGAATGGGAATAGAAAGGTGCTTGAGAACGTCTCGATGAAGATCTGCTGTCAGCAGGATGAACAGTACCGACACGACGAGGACCACCATCGATTCTTTGATGCGCCTCAGTTCTGCGACCCCTGGAATGTGAAGGTTGGTCAATGCCATGCCAAAGATAGTGACCGCGACCAGGCCCGCGCCTTCCATTTCCAGATTGCAGGCCGTGAAAATCAGCAGTGCCATTGAGATGAGCACCGGCGTTTTGAGAATTTCCGGCATCATGTCGCGAGTGAAGAGATAACGGATCAGATAGGCTGGAAGAATGCCCGCCGAAATCGACTCAGTTGCAGCAGCGAGCAGATCAGGAAGTGTGTGGGTAAAAAAGACGCCGGTATGCAGGTCAACGTGCAGAAGCATGAGCTGCAGCACAACGGCTGCGAGAATCGCTCCCAGTGGATCATTGACGATGGCTTCCCATCGCAGGAACGCCGCGACACGAGGCTGGAGCTTGGCACTACGCAAAAGCGGGAGCACCACGGTTGGGCCTGTCACAACAATGATGGCGCCAAACAGCATCGACGTGCCCCATTCAAGGTGGGCAACGTAATGGGCCGCAAGTGATCCCAGAACCCAGTTGATGGGTAAGGCCAGCATCGTCAGGCGTGCGACACCTTCCCCGGCCTCACGGAGCTGCCGGATATCCAGAGCCATGCCGCCTTCAAACACGACAATGGCAACCAGGAGGGAGACCAGTGGCCTGAAGACCCAGCCCATCGTCTCTGAGGGGTGCACAATTCCCAGCCCAGGGCCGAACAGAAGCCCAATGGTGAACAGGAGCACGATTGCGGGAAGGCGAAACCGCCAGGCAACCCACTGGGCCAGCATTCCGGCCCCGAAGGTCGAGGCGATGCCGATGAAAATATCATACTGCATGTGTAAGAGCGCGTCGGTCCCGTGCTGATTTTGGAAACCGTATCATAACCCGGATAATGTGTCGGGCCTAACTGCGTGATTTTGAGAGTGTTATCCGATGGTTGAAACGATCCTGACCATTCGTCCGGCACAGTCCCTGGATCGGGAGGGTATCTGGCGCTTGCTGGCACCTGTTCTCAAGGCTGGGGAAACGTACGCTCTACCACGAACGTGGGGCCGTCGTCAGGCTCTGGCGTACTGGATGGCCGTCGAGCATCGTGTGTATGTTGCCGAGACAAAGACCGGCCAGATTGTGGGCACATTCTATGTGCAGGACAATCAGAAGGGCGGCGGTCAGCATGTCGCCAATGCTGGTTTTGTCGCAGCTACAGGATATGGTGCCGGAGCGACAATGGGACGATATGCCCTGAAAGAGGCGCAGGCGCTCGGATACAGGGCGATGCAGTTCAACTTTGTCGTCAGCACCAATCTGCGAGCCATTGCGCTTTGGAAGCATCTTGGTTTCAGGGTGGTTGGAACGCTACCCGGTGCGTTCAACCACCCTGAGCAAGGGTATGTGGATGCGCTTGTTATGTGGAAGGAGCTTCTTCCTGTGCCGTCTCAGCCTTCTGTTCAACCCGCTGCATGACGCAGGCAAAGAAGCCATCCGTTCCGTCACGAAGGGGCGTCAGGGAAAACTGAGCCTTTTCGCGGAGTTCGGCTGGCAGAAGATCGGGTAGGTCTTCCGTAGCTACACGAACAAAATCTGTCCGACGCTTCAGGAATGCATCAATCTGCTGCCCGTTTTCAGCGGCCAAAAGAGAGCACGTCGCATAGATCATCCGGCCGCCGGATTTGACCAAAGATGCTGCGCGATCAAGGATTTCGGACTGTTTGATAACAAGTTCCTGAATGTCTTCAGGTGTCAGTCGCAGTCGTGCATCCGGGTTGCGGCGCCATGTGCCGGTGCCTGAACAGGGTGCATCCACCAGGACGCGATCAAAGCTTGCGGCACGACGCTTGGCCCATTTGTCGCCKGTGGTGAGCAGGTGCCGCTCAACATTATGCACCCCTGCCCGACGCAGACGTTTGACAGCCCCTTCAAGGCGCTTTTCATGAACGTCACAGGCAACGATATGGCCCTTGTTCTCCATGGTCATGGCAAGGGCAAGAGTCTTGCCGCCAGCTCCAGCGCAGTAATCCAGAACGCGGTGTTCCGGCCGGGCGCCAGCTGCCGCGACAACGAGCTGTGAGCCCTCGTCCTGAATTTCTACAAGTCCATCTTTGAAGGCCTGTGCTGCCGTAACCGGCTGACGGCCATCGAGGCGCAGGCCCCACGGCGACAGCTTGGTTGGGACGGCATTCAGGCCCTCACTCCTCAGAGCGCGCAGACCGTCCTCGCGGGTGCCCTTCAAAAGGTTTACGCGAAGATCCAAAGTCGGGGTTCCGAGCATGGCTTCCATTTCGTCAGCCATGCGGGATCCGAAAGTTTCGCGTAGGGCTGGCTCAATCCAGTCCGGATATTCGAGGCGGACTGCTACAGGCTGCTTCTGGGTAGAAAGTTCTTTTCCTTCCAGATGCTTAAGGTTCACATCTTCACGCGGCGTCAGAGGCTTTTGAGCATACCGCTCGCCACTGAATAACATGCGAACCTGATCCATCGTTGTGCCGGTTAGCAGCATGGAGGCAGCACATAGCAGGCGTGGAGAAATTTCGCCCTGGCTGCCTTCCAGGTGCCAGTGCAGCCGCCGCCAGCCACGCAGCACATCCCAGGCAAGCGTGGAAATGGCGCGCCGGTCTCCGCCGCCTATATAACGGCGTTCACGGAAAAAAGCGTTAGCGGTAGCGTCTGCGGGACGGCGGGGCGCATTCTGGATCGCACAAAGCAGATCAATGGCGCCGGAAAGGCGAGCTGCGGGGGTCATATCGCCCCCGTAGCCGGTTTGGCCTCTCAAAGCGAGAGGCCAATGCACAGGAAATGTCAGTCCCGGCGATAGTTCGGGGCTTCACGCGTGATTGTCACGTCATGGACATGGCTTTCACGAAGGCCCGCATTTGTGATGCGACGGAACATGGTGCGCACCTGAAGTTCCGCAACCGTGGCAGATCCGGTGTAGCCCATGCCAGCTTTCAGGCCACCAACAAGCTGGTGCACGACTGGTGCCATGCCACCCTTGTAAGGAACCTGTCCTTCAATGCCTTCCGGAACTAGCTTCAGTGTATCGCGCACTTCAGCCTGGAAGTACCGATCAGCAGAGCCCCGGGCCATAGCCCCAAGGGACCCCATGCCGCGATACGATTTGTAGGAGCGGCCCTGATACAGGAACGTTTCGCCTGGGCTCTCGTCCGTGCCGGCCAGCAGCGAGCCAACCATCACGACGTCAGCACCGGCACCAATGGCCTTTACAATGTCACCGGATGTCCGGATGCCACCATCGGCGATGGCCGGAACATCAAGCTCATGACAGGCTGCTGCCGTTTCCATGACGGCGGAGAACTGCGGCACGCCCACACCGGCAACAACGCGCGTTGTGCAGATGGACCCCGGACCGATGCCCACCTTGATGCAGTCTGCTCCGGCTTCAATAAGGGCGCGAGCCGCCTGCGGGGTCGCGACGTTACCTGCGATGACCTGAAGACCTGGGTGACGCTCCTTCAGTGTCCGGACGGTGCTTAGAACGCCGTGGGAGTGGCCATGAGCGGTATCAACCACAATAACGTCCACACCGGCTTCCACGAGGGCGGCAGCACGGTTCAGGCCGTCCTCCCCAACGCCGACAGCTGCGGCACAGCGAAGCCGTCCCTGCGCGTCCTTGATGGCGAGCGGATGCGTTGTCGCCTTGTCCATGTCCTTGACGGTGATGAGGCCGATGCAGCGACCGCCCTCATCAACGACCAACAGCTTTTCGATGCGGTGACGATGCAGCAGAGCGCGAGCTTCTTCAGGGGCAGCGCCATTGAGAACCGTGACAAGATTGTCCTTCGTCATCAGATCACGGACGCGGGTGTTCAGGTCTGTGGTGAAACGGACGTCACGGTTGGTCAGGATGCCAACCAGGATACCGGTTCCCTCTTCCACAACCGGAAGGCCAGAGACACCGTGGCGAGCCATGATGGCGTTGACTTCAGCCAGTGTCTGGTCCGGCCCAACGGTGACAGGATTGACCACCATCCCAGATTCGAAGCGCTTGACGCGGCGGACCTGCTCGGCCTGCTCTTCAATAGAGAGGTTCTTGTGAATAACGCCCATGCCGCCCTGTTGGGCCATGGCAATGGCCATTCCGTCTTCCGTGACTGTGTCCATGGCCGAGGACATCAAAGGGATGTTCAGCTCAATGGTGCGCGTCAGGCGTGTGCGGGTGGATGTCTGGGCCGGAAGCACGGACGATTCAGCCGGTTCGACGAGAACATCGTCGAACGCCAGTGCTTCACGTATGCGTGCGTTAAAATCAGTTGTGCAGGAAGAGGATGTCATGCCCGCTGGCCCCCGTTGGTCATGCGTCGTGGGACGCTTGAAGTCTGAACCGGGGGCCAAGAGGCCCAGCCGGCCGTTGGCGGGTCCTCATAGACTAATTCCCCCCTAGAGGGGAAGTCTCTTTTTTGCGGTAGATTTTAAGGAATTTGTTGGCTGGGAGACCTGGATTCGAACCAGGGCTGACCGGGTCAGAGCCGGTAGTTCTACCGCTAAACTATCTCCCAAGCGGTGAGTGGGTGTTTACCCATCACGGCTGAGTGACGCAAGGGGGTCTTTCCACTTTTTTTAAAAAAACTGATATTTTTCTTGCGGTAAGACGTTTTCCCGTCTCATGCTGCATATTCAAGGTCCCAGCACGGGCAAAATCGGGAGCCTAAACAAGATGATGAGGCAAGGAACGGAGCAAAGGCTTTCAGGTCAGGCGCAAATTCGCGCGTCTGGTGCCCGTCAGGCCGGTCCGTTCTTTGGGGCGATTGATCTTGGGACGAATAACTGTCGGCTGATGATTGCCGCAGGCACACCGAATGGTTTTCGGGTCGTGGACAGTTTCAACAGATCCGTTCGGCTGGGCGAAGGTCTGCGTGTCAGCGGCCGACTGGCTGAAGAGTCTATGACACGCGCGCTCGATGCCTTGCGTATTTGTGTCGAGCGTATGCGGCAATGGCCCCTCTCCCATGTTCGCGCTGTGGCCACCGAAGCCTGCCGTCGCGCCGTGAATGGTCGCGAGTTCCTTGAACGTGTGCAGAGTGAAATCGGTCTGACCATCGATATCATTACGGCGCGTGAGGAAGCAGAGCTCGCGCTGGAGAGTTGTTCTCCCCTCTTCCGGATGCCGTCACGGCCACCTTCTCAATCCGAACGTGGCGTTCTGTTTGATATTGGTGGTGGCTCCACTGAAGTTGCATGGGTGCGTGTTGATCAAGAACGTAAGTCTCAGACACTGATTGGCACAACCAGTATGCCTGTGGGTGTTATCACGCTTCAGGAGATGTTCGGTGAAGGCCATGGCTCTTCCTATGAAGAGATGGTTTCTCACGTGCAGAGCCACCTTGTAGGTTTTGAGAATGTTCATCGCATCCGCCGTGAAGTCGCACAGGGGAATGCGTGCCTGCTTGGTACGTCAGGGACTGTCACGACCCTTGCCGGTGTTGCTCTGGCCCTGCCCCGCTATAATCGCGCGGCGATTGATGGCCTGACTTTGCCGGGACAAATCATGCGAAGTGCCATCGATACGCTCCGGAGCCTTTCGCGCGATCATTTGGCGATGCATCCCTGTGTCGGACAGGATCGCGTAAAGTATGTTCTTCCGGGCTGCGCAATTTTCGAGGCAATTCATCGGACTTGGCCTATAGAAGAGGTCACGATTGCCGATCGGGGGTTGCGTGATGGCATGCTGCTGCGTATGGCCCGCGATCATGGTCAGCGTTTCACTAGAGAACGCCGCAGGACCCATCGACATGTAACGCCCCGTTCGAGGGGCCCTCTCGGGAATTACGCCACGATATGAAGCCGCCCAGATCCCGCTCCGGTTCTTCCAAAAAGGATACGGGACCCAAGCGCATCCCTGGAAAAGCTCTCAAGAGTGCTGCCGCACCAGGTGCAGCTGACGCTACTCAGGACGCCTCTACTTCACAGACAGCCCGTAATAAGGTCGTCACCCTCAGAACAGCTCGTGGGCGCACCACGGCACAGCAGCGCTGGCTGAACCGGCAGCTCAACGATCCCTATGTTGCGGCAGCCCGCAAACAGGGCTGGCGTTCACGTGCAGCCTTCAAGCTGATTGAAATTGATGATCGGTTTCACATCATCAAGCCCGGTGCGCGCGTCATTGATCTGGGAGCGGCCCCAGGCGGCTGGTCTCAGGTTGCAGTCAAACGTGGTGCTGGCAACATTGCAGGCGTGGACCTCCTCCCTGTCGATCCCGTCAGCGGTGCCGAGATCATTGAAGGGGATTTCACAGATCCGGAAATGCCTGATCGCTTGAAAGAAATTCTCGGCGGTCCAGCAGATCTTGTCATGTCTGATATGGCTCCCAACACAACGGGCCATGCCGCAACAGACCATATGCGGATTATGGGACTGGCAGAGGGTGCACTGGATTTTGCAGTTCAGGTACTGGCTGAAGGCGGAAGCTTCGTGGCCAAGGTCTTTCAGGGGGGGTCTGAAAAACAGATGCTTGAGTCCATGAAGAAAGCCTTCTCTTCGGTCAAGCATGTTAAGCCGCCTGCTTCCCGTAAGGAATCAAGCGAACTTTATGTCATTGCCACGGGTTTCCGCCCCGAGCGACTAAGCGACGAAGGCTGATCGTTGAACTGACGAGCGCTTTTTTAAAGGCGCTCGTCAGTTCCGGTGCTTGACCGGATCACGTTCCACCTACAGAACGGACAGGATGATCCAGAGCCTTACTGTCATCCTGCTTTATCTCGTGTCGTTGCCGCTTTTTGCGCTCACTCTGGCGCGGCAACCGCATAAAGATCTTCCGCCTTGGGCTATCTGTCTTTCGTTAGTTGCAACCGAAACCTCCACATTGACGATCGTCAGTGTTTCTGGCGTGGCATACCTGCACGGATATGTCTTTCTGGGGTTGGCAGTCGGGTATCTGCTCGGACGCGTGGCTGTTGCCTGGTGGTTTCTGCCTCTGCATGAGCGGGGCGCGACATCCATCTATCGGTATGTCGGTCAGCGGTTCGGAACGCGTCTTCAGAAGCTGGTGTCTGGCACGTTCCTGCTGACGCGCCTTCTTGCCGAAGGTGTGCGTTTGTACGCTGGCATGATTCCGGTTTCCCTGTTGTGTGCGAGTATCGGCTATCCCATTCCGGATATTGTCCTGCTCATGGGGATTGTCATTCTCACGCTGGCTTATACGCTGGCCGGTGGTCTGAAGGCTGTCGTCTGGTCCGACACGCTTCAATTGCTTCTCTATCTCGGCGGCAGTGTCGCGTGTGGGGTCGTGCTGTTCAGCCGCTCAGGGACTGATATTTTTCATGCGGCTCCCATGTTTACTGCGGGATTGCCAGCATTCACCAATCCTTTTTCCGTAGCCGGAGCTGTTGTTGGCGGCGCAATTCTTTCCCTTGCCTCACACGGTACAGACCAACTCATGCTTCAACGTTGCCTCGCAGCAAAGACGCTCAACGGCGCGCGGGCAGCGATGATTGGAAGTGTGTTTGTCGTGGCGTTGCTGTTCGCCCTGCTCTCCTTTGTCGGGGTGGGGTTAAGGGCGCTTTGGCCTGATTATCACGGTGCCCCAGACGCACTTTTCCCGCAGTTTGTTCTGACATTGCCCCCTATTCTGCGCGGACTGCTCGTAGCTGGTATTCTGGCTGCGACAATGGGATCTCTTTCCAGCGCCATGAATTCAATGGCAGCCGCGACAAAAAGCGATTTTTTTCCGAAGAAGACGCTGTCCCTGCGGACGGCGACCTGTTTCTGGGCTGTTCTTCTTGTTGTGACCGCGCTGTCTTTCTCTCACCCGACTGGCTCTGCCGTCGTATTCGGGCTCTCAATCGCGTCTTACAGCTATGGTGCGACGCTTGGAGTGTTTTTGCTGGCTATGGTCGGACATTCACGAGATGAGGCAAATGGGATTGCCGGTTTTCTAACAGCCGTTGTTGTTTTGGCCGGTCTGGCGATGGTCAGGATTGGAGGTCATCCCATCGCCTTCCCTTGGCTGGTGCCCGCAGGCGTTCTGGCGACTTTTGCGGGAGCTAGGGTTTTCTCACAGCTGCGGCGGATGGGCTTCCAGAAATAAGGCCATTGCTTTCTGAGCCATGGCAGCATCTTTGCCCAGCTCGATGAGCGCAGGAATCTGCGATGGCTGCCTGACGAGAGAGGACAACAGTCCGCCAAGATGGATGGCGCCATCCTTGAGGCCATCCCGTGCAGCTGGCGGCAGGCTGCGGGTTGAATCATCGCAGACGACACGAAGGACTGCGAAAGGCTTGCCGGTTCTGGCTATTGCGCCGCTTTCCATATCGACGGCGATGCAGCCTGTGGTTTCGTAGAGACGGGATTTTTCTTCCGCCGTTTCGATGAGGCTGTCGCTATGAAGAATGCGCCCTTGACGGGCATGGTCTGCTCCGAACTGTATGCTCAGACCCGCATCGGCCTCGTAACTTGTACCGCTCATGACAACACGATCTGCCACGATGATCGTGCCCGGTTTCACGCTGGTTGACAGTCCGCCAGCGCACCCGAAGGATAGCAGACGTGTGGCCCCAGCGCGCAGAAGCCTCTCGGCTCCTGCCACAGCGCCTGATGCTGTAGCATTGCTCAAAGCAATCGGTGCGTCCGGCAGGAAACGGCGAATGATGCGCGCTTCCTGCTTCATTCCCACTAGAACACCCAGCATCAAAAACCGTATTCCACGCGACCAGTGTTGCTGGTTCCCAGATTGCGGTAACGTGAAAGAGCTTGAAGCGGGAAGAACTGTTTATAGCCGTGATAGCGGAGGTAAAATACCTTCGGGAAGCCAACAGCGTTATAGGCGTCTTCCTGCCATTCGCCGTTATCATCCTGCTTTGATGTCAGGAAGTTGATGCCGCGCTTAACGGCTTCACTATCACGGCGGCCTACAGCCATCAGCGCGAGAACAGCCCAGGCGGTCTGTGACGGAAGGCTCTCCTTGTATGTGCCTGGAGGCGCGCCTTCATAGGTTGCGCAATCTTCGCCCCATCCGCCATCCGCACGCTGAACATCTTCCAGCCATGTGACGGCGCGCTTCACCATCGGGTCATCATAGGAGATGCCCGCAATGTTCAGGGCACAGAGAACAGACCAGGTGCCGTAGATATAGTTCGTACCCCAGCGACCGAACCAGCAGCCTTCTTTTTCCTGCTCTTTGCGCAGGTAATCCAGTGCCTTGTCGATGACTGGCCGGTCTTCCGGATGACCAAGCTGACAAAGGAAAGAAATGCACCGTGCGGACACATCGGCGGTTGGTGGGTCCAGGAGCGCGCCATGATCCGAGAATGGAATATGGTTCAGCATTTCGAGATCATTATCGATATCGAATGCGCCCCACCCACCATTGGTGCTTTGCATCCCAATGATCCATTCCCGTGCGCGTTCAATGGCTTCACGGTTCTCTTCAGGATCAACACGATGCAGAAGCATACCGACAACAGCCGTATCATCCACATCCGGGTAGTAATCGTTTTCGTACTGGAAAGCCCAACCGCCCGGACGTAAATTGGGTGTGTTGACCGCCCAGTCTCCTTTGACATCCAGGATCTGGCGGTCCCGCAGCCATTCAGCGCTTTTCTTGAGCTTCGCGATGGTTTCGTCCCGTTTGGTGGGATGAGCACCGGATGCCGCTTCCATCATGGCAAGCCCTGACAGTCCTGTATCCCACACAGGTGAAACGCAGGGCTGGCAGTAAATTTCGTCTTCTTTTTGAACAAGAAGGTCCTGAATGGACTCCCATGCCGTGACCACGCGCGGATCGCTATCGGGCACGCCAAGCGCGCGATACATCATGACCACGTTGGCCATGGCAGGGTAGATCGCTCCAAGGCCGCCACGACTCAGGCGCGGTTCGATAAAGTTGATGGCAGCCTTGATGGCCTTCTCATGGATGCGGTTAGGAATGAGCGGCAGGACAGGCCGAAGCGCAGAGTCCAGATGTTTGAAAGCCCGTCCCCAGATTGAGCGGTATGGGCCTCGGATCCAGTCCTTGACCAGCTCAGGTGGTTTGACAAACAGTTCCTGAATATGAATGCCACGCGGATTGATGGCAGTAGGCTTCATAGCTCCCACTGCCAGCATCGGCGCCAGCACACATCGTGACCAATACGACATGTTCCAGACTGAGAAGAACGCCTTCCGCGGGAGCAGCATGAGCTCAACCGGCATGACAGGCGTCGCATCCCAAGGCACTTCACCATACAGGGCAAGCTGGATGCGTGTGAACACATTGGACCGGGCGGCCCCGCCGTGGTCCAGGATGGCTTCGCGGGCGCGACGCATATGTGGCGCGTCTATACTGTCCCCGATGGCCTTGAGCGCGAAGTAAGCTTTTACACTTGCGGACAAGTCAAAGCCGCCACCAAAATAAAGCGGCCAGCCCCCATGTTCGCCCTGAATGCGGCGCAGATAAACGCCGATCTTGTCCTGCTTTTCCTGATCAATACGATCAAGATAATGCTCTAGCAGAACGTATTCGGCAGGAATGGTCGCATCTGCCTCAAGTTCAAAAACCCAATGTCCGTCGTCTTTCTGGCGATTGCCCAGAGCGGCATGGGCCCCCTCAATGGCACGGTTGACGTTTTCGGCGTCGACAGGCTTGTGGGAAAGGGTCTCGCTCACACGGTCCTCCTTTTCATCAGGATAGATCAGCATTGTTCAGGTCTCCCGGGACATGCAGCCCTCATTCTCGGGAGTTGTGTTACAGCCATGGTTTGGAGAGCACTCATCACGTTTCCGTGTTTTTCACGGCAGAACGGAAACCCAGAGCGCTGACAGCTGCCAGTCCGGATTGAATGGCCCCTTCGATTGTTGAGGGAAGCCCCGTATCCGTCCAGTCTCCCGCAAGTGCCATATTTACGGTGTCTGTCTTCGCTTTGGGGCGACGGCGGTTTTGCTCTGGTGTCGCGGCGAATGTAGCGCGTTTTTCCCGTAGCAGCCGAGCAGGTGGCATCGCGACCGGGAGTGGCTGAGGCAGGATAGGATCAAGAGCACGCCGGATTTCAGACCAGATGGTGGCAAGCATCTCGTTGCTGTCCCGATCTGCGTAGCGATTAGCGGCGCTAACCGTGACGGAAAGGACGTCGCCTTTCAGAAAGATCCACTCTGAAATACCACCCACGAGACCTACAAAACCTGCCTGAGCGACGACGCCCCTCGCCTCTACGGGCGCAGCAAGTTTGAAATGCGCATTTGCAATGCTCTCGAACGCGTCTGGCACAACCAGTTCTGGCAACAGGTTCTGGGTTACTGGAGCGGGTGTAGCGACAATGACGTGGTCTTCCGGTCCAAGCTCAATGCGGCCTTCCGTCGTCTCAATGGCAGTCGCGCGGCCATTCTCTCTGATGATGGTGCTAACACGAACGCCCGTGCGGACCGTCGCATGGTAACGGATCAGATATGAAATCGCTGGGTCGACCAGTGTTTCAGATAGGCCAATTTTTGGGAACCAGGGGCAGCAGGCCATACCGCCTTGTGCCAGAGACTTCCGGATGACGTTTCCCAACAACAGTGCACTACCAGTGTGCAGGTCTGTGTTCAGAACCGAAATGGCGAAAGGCTCCAGGAGGCGTCGGCTCAACTGACCGGGTTTTAGGCATTCTTCCACAATGGTTGTGTCATCAGCCTTCAGGAAACGCCCGAGGGACGCCAGTTCGGAAAGCTTCATGCCTGGAACGCGGCGACCGCCAGGTAATGCCCAGAACGGGACTTTTCCTTTGGAAAGGCGAAGTGTCCAAGCCAGATCTTCTGCCAGATCATAGTAGGGAAAGATCGGAATACCGGGGCCTGCCAGTGTGTGACGGGCGCCGAGAATATCCAGATACCGGAATGTCAGGCCGTTGGCCGACAGCAGAAGATGGTTGCCGTTGTCGATCAGGGTATCAAGCGTGCGGTCATGAAAAGAGCGTGCGCGTCCGCCACAGGCAGGGCCCGCTTCATAGATCGTGACCTGGGCCTGGGCGGCAAGTTCTACGGCAGCAGACAGACCGGACAGGCCTCCGCCAATAATATGAACGTGGCTCATCGGGCTTACTTCACGTATGCCGCCAGAGCGCGGACTGCCCGCCAGCCTTTACTGACTTTCGGAGAAAGCTCCGGGTTTTTCCATCCACGCTTTTCGAGGGCGTTCAGGACAGGCTCATAAGACGCTGCCATCATGCGTGCTGGACGCATGGCGGTGCTGTCGCATTCTTTCATTGCGCGGCGTGCTTCACGGAAATGATCATGAGCGCGGCGGCTCAGGATACGTGCCACATCATCCAGGCCGTGTGCGTACAGAGCTTCTTTTGGATTATTGGGTACGTTGAAGCGTTCCAGCAGTTCTGACGGAAGGTACAGCCGGTCTCGCGCTGCATCTTCAGCAATGTCGCGCAGAATGTTGGTAAGCTGGAGGGCCCGCCCCAGATGTTTGGAGACACGGTCAGCCGCAGCAGAAGAGTCTCCGAAGGCACGAACCGAGAGGCGGCCCACGGCTGAGGCAACACGATCGCAATACAGATCCAAGGTTTTCTCGTCAGGCGCGACAATGGGGGCGCCGCAGTCCATGGCCATGCCATCAATGACTGCGTGGAAATCTTTGGCTTGCAGTTGGAAACGGAAGATCGCTGCGACAAGAACACGGTCCAGCGCGTCTCGCGTTTCTCCCTGATACAGCCGGTCTATGCGTTCATGCCATTCCTGCAAGGCCTGTGCGGGATCAGCGACGCCAGCGTCTCCATCGGCAATGTCGTCGACCTGCCGGCAGAACGCATAGATCGCAAACATGGCCTGCCGTCTCGCAGCCGGTAAGACCTTCATACCTCTGGCAAAAGATGTCCCGGAGGCTGTGACAATGTGCGCAACATGGTCAAGATCGGCCTGCGCGCAGGGAAGACCAGAAAAAGCACGCGCCCTGCTGAAAACCATGTCTGTCACCTGTTCTGTTTCAGAAATTCTGCGTTCTAGCCCCAAACCGGGATGTCACAAAGCCGACACGAACGGAATGGGATGCCATACGTTTGTATGATGCCAAATGGCAACACTCTGCCTAAAGGAGTATCCGATGAATTTCCGTTTGTCTCTGATCCTTCTGTCCTGCCTGACTGCGGGTTCAGTTGCCCATGCAGAATCGTCGACAGTCACCGCCCATGCTGATCACCTGCTGAACGCATCCCATTCCTGGAACGGAGTAACCTACACGCCGTATTCCACGTCCCAGCCTGAAGTGAGCATGATCCGGCTGACCATTCCGCCTCATACGGCCCTGCCCTGGCATGTCCATCCATTTCCAAACGCTGGTTATGTCCTGCAGGGAACGCTGAAAATTGAAGACCGTGAGAGTGGCAAAACCAGAACCTTTCATCAGGGCGAAGCCTTTGCGGAGTCAGTGAATGATGTGCACCGTGGTGTGTCAGGAGATGTCCCGACCGTTCTTCTGCTGACCTATGCGGGCGTTGAGGGGAAGCCGACCTTTATCCCCGTGGACAAGCAGAAACCGGAATACTGAAATCCGATTTCATTTCGGGCTTTGACAGACAGATCGTTTCGTTTCTAGTATGTTTTCAGACACACTAGGAGCGTGAGCCGAGCATGACCGACTGCCTGTCCCCTGAAGCAAAAGACGATCTTCTCTCACGCGGTTATTCCCGTCGTAGTCTGGGCCGCGTGGCTGCACTGATGAGTGCAGGCATGGCAGTTCGGTCCCTTGTTGGGCGTGCGGAGGCTTCCCCCCTCACCGCGCTGCCGCCCGGTGATGTCACCAAGATGGTCCGCATCGGCAGCAATGAATGCTGGACAGGTCCTTTTCCAGCAGCTGCCAAGGCGGGTGCCGCTGCCGTTTTCGAGGGAAACCGGTATGATCCGAGTGGCCATACCCGCGAAGATCTGATCCGCACAGCTGCCAAGATCGACAACGTCCCAGAAAATTGCATTCTGCCATGGGGTGGTTCGTCCGACCCGCTCTGTCGTACGATCGTGACGTTCTGTTCCCCGACGCGCGGTCTGGTCACAGCTGACCCAAGCTACGAAGCCGGATGGGTGGCTTCTGAGTGGCTCAAGATTCCGTTGGCCAAGGTGCCGCTGGACGCATCGAACGGTTATAAGACCGATGTGAAGGCGATGCTGAAGGCTAATCCGAATGCCGGCGTTTACTACATCTGCTCACCGAACAATCCGACCGGCACCATCACGCCGCTGGAAGATATTCGCTGGCTGGTTGCGAACAAGCCTAAAGACTCCATTGTTCTGGTTGATGAAGCCTACATCCATTTCTCTGACGCCCCGAGCGCCGTTTCGCTCGTTGCTGAAGGACGCGATGTAGTTGTCCTGCGGACGTTCTCGAAGATGTTCGCCATGGCCGGTCTGCGGCTGGGATTCAGCATGGCGCCACCGGCCCTGCATGAAAAAATGATGCGGTATGATGGCGTGAACCAGACGCACATGCTGCCAGTCCCTGCTGTAATCTGCGGCACGAAGAGCCTGACAATGACGTCAGACATTGATGCGCGCCGTCGTGAGATGATTGCAGCCCGCGCCATGACGTATGAGCACCTTCAGAAGAAGGGAATCAGCTTCATTCCTTCTGATGCGAACATGTTCGTGATTGACTGGAAGCGTCCTGCGGCACCGATCAAGGATGCGTTCTTGAAGGAAAACATCATCATTGGTCGTTCCTGGCCGATCTGGCCAAATGCCTCTCGTATTACGGTTGGCTCGATGAGTGACATGAAGAAGTTTTGTGCGGCGCTAGACCGTATTATCGGCTGATTTGCCTGAGGGGAGGCCTGAAGCCTTCCCTCATCTTATTTAGTTCGATGGAAAGTAGCGCATAGCCAGAAGCAGTGCCTTTGCGCCGTCTGATTTCGTCAAAGAAACGCGTTCTGCAACAGGATCCTGACGTCTCAGTTTGCGCGTCAGAATATGCGATAGCTCCACAATAACAGCAGCTTCGAGCCGCATCCGGCGATCCTTGATCAGCATCGGTAATCCGCGGGCTTCGCGATTCAGCGTATCCACCCCATCCAGCATTCTATCAAAAACACGGCGTAGGCCTGGCTTGCTTCGCACAAGCCGAAGATCGTCGATGGTAACGCCTTCTTCAGCCAGCCATGGAAGCGGAATATAGCAGCGATCCAGCGTCTTCAGATCTTCAGATGCATCCTGAAGATGGTTGATGACCTGCAATGCGGAGCACAGAGCGTCTGATGGCGCCAGAGTTTCCTGCCCTTCTGCGTGTAGCAGCAGAAGAAAACGCCCGACCGGGTTAGCCGAATACCGGCAGTAATGCAGGAGTTCCTGCCAGCTCTCATAACGTGTCTTCTCGGCATCCATGCAGAATGCTTCAAGGAGATCTGTCGCCGTCTCAAGCGGAACGCCTGTTTTGAGAAGCACCTCTCTTAATTTTACGGCTGTCTGCGCGTCCGCTCTTTGAGGTGCCTGGATTTCCCCACGAATGACGGCAGCCATCCCTTTCAGCCGCGCAATTTTCTGCTGGGGCGTCAGGTCGGGAGTGTCCACCATGTCATCGGCAACGCGGGCGAAATTGTAATATGTGTGAACATACGGGCGCAGGCGCCGGGAAATCAGCAGAGAGCCGACAGGAAAATTTTCGTCAGTCTTGCCTTTGGCGGAGGTGACGTCTTTCGTCCCCCAGATGTCTTCTGTCACGATGCCTCATCCGTATAGGAACGATTTTTCCAGCGTACGCCGACCCCTCTGTGGTGGTCTATGGCTGAGCCGACGGTAGCAGCCATATAAAAGGCCGCGACGAATGGTAGCGGTAGCGCCCGCCATAATGGGAGACCAAACCTTTTCAAGGTTGGCAGAAAGGTTGCGCAAGACACGAGATAGGTCAGAAGTCCGACTTTTCTCGTGCGCCCCTTACCAAAAAGCGCCAGCCCGACAGGGAGAAGCCAGATCAGCGTCATTCCCAGAATGGTCGCCAGCAACAGCAATGGAGACTGGCGCAACTGGACGTAAGCTGTCCGGGCAATCATTTCCCAGATGTCTTTAGCGCCGCGATAGGGCCGAACTGACCACGCAAGCTCGCTGTGTCCCAGATAGAGACGACCGCCTGATCGTTTGACATGTGCTGCGAGTGTGCAGTCATCAATCAGTGCACCTCGAATGGCTTCAATGCCGCCAATCCGCTCCAGAGCGCGTCTACGAAGAAGGATCGTTCCTCCCGCTGCTCCCGCAATGCGGGACCGTTCACTGGCCGTCCAGGCAAACGGATAGAGCATGGCGAAGAAGTAAACGAAAGCTGGAACCAGAAAGCGTTCAGCCGAACTCTCGCAGTTAAGGGCGACCATCTCTGAGACCATGTCGAGATCGTCTTCCCGGGCCTTGGCCAGAAGCGTGGCCAGATGCTGCGGCGCATGCATGATATCGGCGTCGGTGAATAGAATATAGCCGTAAGGCCCAATGTGGTTCAGGGCCTCTTGGGCACCCTGGTTCACGGCCCACAGCTTGCCGCTCCACCCAGGCGGCCGGGGCGCTCCGGTGAGGACAATCAGCCGGTTATGGGGGTCAGGTACGGCGCGTGCCAGATCCCCGGTTCCGTCCGTACTGTTATCATCCACGAGAATGACGGAAAGTTTGCCATCGTAGTCCTGTTCCAGAAGAGATTTCAGGCAAGACTGAATGGACTCAGCTTCGTCACGTGCCGGCACCACGATCGCAACATCTGGTGCGCAAGGCGGTGACGAGCCTGCTTTGAGAGTTGGACCACCCTGCCAGAATTTCCCATGGAAGAGTGAGAGGTAAATCCAGGCTCCAAGACTGGTAAGTGCGCTTCCAAACAGCATTATTTCATACGTCCATGCAGACGGAACCAGGAAATTGCATCAGCGATCGCATCCCGTGCAGGGCGGGGTGCATAGCCCAGTTCTCTCTGTGCCTTGAGCGATGAGAAAAACATAAGCTTCCGGGACATGGCGAGTGTTTCGCGCGTCACGCGAGGCTCGATCCCAAATCCTCGCGCAAGCCATTCGGAAACCACGGCAACTGGATAGAGCCAGGATTGCTTGAGCTTGACCCGGGGCGGCTTGACGCAGGCGATTTCACTGGTGAGCCGGAACAGGTCTCCCAGCATCATGTTCTCGCCACCAAGGATATATTTTTCGCCAATCTTGCCGCGTTCCAAAGCGAGAACATGGCCTTCAGCAACATCGTCTACATGAACGATGTTCAGTCCAGTCTCAACATACGCAGGCATTCGGCCCGAGGCGCAGTCGAGGATCATCTGCCCCGTAGGTGTTGGCTTGATGTCCCGCGGGCCGATAGGGGTTGATGGATTAACGATAATGGCTGGTAGGCCCTTCTCCCGAACCAGCTTCAGGACTTCCTGTTCCGCTCGATATTTGGAAAGTTTGTACGTACCGATGACGCTGCTTTCCGTGACGTATGTTTCTTCGTCAGCTGGCGTCCCATCCTTGTTCAGGCCCAGAGCGGCAACGGATGAACAGTACACGATCTTTTCTACGCCCGCTTCAAGCGCTGCAAGCATAAGGTTCCGTGTGCCGTCTACGTTCGCTTTCATCATGACGGAAGGGTCCGGGACCCAGAGTCGGTAGTCGGCAGCGACGTGAAAGAGGATCTTCACACCTTTGAGAGCGGCAGGAAGGGTCGTCGGATCAGACAGATCCCCGATGGCAAGTTCCGCGTCGAGCTCTGCAATGTTGGAACGGTCCGAGTTTTCGCGAACGAACAGACGCAGGCGGTGCCCACGTTCCCGGAGCACGCGGGCAACAGCAGAACCGACGAACCCGGTAGCCCCTGTAACGAGTGTGACATCGTTCATGGTGGCAATCTTCTCCTCGGCTCATCAGCAACAGGTTGAAATTTTTCGGCCACCATACTGCCGGTGGCTTTCGGGGGAAAGCGTCTGCAAGACTGGAATATTGCAGAGCTGTGGGTTAGAGCGTGTTGCGAACGGTATGTGACGAAGACGTTGAAAAAAACTCTCCCTATTATTCTCTCCCTTCTGGGTGTGGCTCTTTTCACATTCATTGCCGCCAAGGCAGGCATCCAGCCAGTCATGGAAGCTCTTGGAAAAGTTGGCGTCGGAGGTTTCTTCCTTCTGGTGCTGATCCAGCTTGTTCTGGATATAGGTCTCGGCCTTGCCTGGAAGGCAGCAGTACCGCAGATCGGTCTGGCAAGATTGACGGGCGCGCGATTTGTCCGCGATGCGGCTGGGGCCTGCCTGCCCTTTTCCCAGCTTGGCGGAATGGTCCTTGGCGTCCGTGCGACCCTGGCCGGGCATCAGGCTCGGGACGTCGATGGTGAAGATCTGCACTGGCCGGAAGGTGTGGCGGCTAATCTGGTCGATATCACAACAGAGGTTCTGGGGCAGATTGCCTTTATTCTCGTTGCGATTCTCTGCCTCGTTGGCCATCAGGGAGCGGCACGATTTATCTGGCCTCTGATGGGCGGCATGGTGCTGCTGTCTCTTGGGATTGCTGGCTTCATATGGACGCAGCATCGTGGTGGGTCCATGATCCGCAAAACTGCCACGTTCTTCGGACGCCACATCGCCGCTGACTGGCGAGAAAGCCTGATCGGAAATACGGACATCTTTCAGGCTCGCCTGGAAGCGCTCTGGGGGCGCCCGGATCGAATTATGCTTGGCGCAATCGTTCATTTTAGTTGCTGGGTCGGTGGTGCAGTCGCCACATGGACTGCTCTGGAGCTTTTGGGCGCCCACGTCGGGTTTCTGTCCGCACTTGCCATTGAGGGAGTGGTGTGTGGAATCATGTCAGCTGGTTTTCTGGTTCCGGCTGCCCTCGGTGTGCAGGAAGCAGCATATGTCGCGCTTGGCCTGATTTTTGGAATAGACTCACAGATATCCCTTAGTCTGTCCCTGCTCCGTCGCGGGCGTGACATCCTCATCGGCATCCCTGTTCTTCTCGGATGGCAGGTCGTGGAGATGAATCGTCTTCGTAAGGAACGGGCCACTCTTGTCGGCTCGCATGAAGACGCAGTCTCTTCTGTTCTGAAAAAAGCCAGAACGACTGCGATGACTGGATCTGTCAGCAAGGATGGATCATCAAATCGTGAAAATGAAAAAGAGGACGACGCAGCTTTCGCAGCCGCGTCGCGTACCCTGTAATGCCGCTTTTTCGTTCTCTGGCAGTCATTGGCCCTGGACTGATCGGCTCGTCTGTCCTGCGGCGCGCCAAGGAAATGGGCGCACTGGCGGAAATGCTGATCGCGGCTGATATCAATCCTGCTGTTCTTGAGCGCGTACGGGAGCTCGGGATTGCCGACGTCGTTACAGACGATATGGCGCAGGCAGCGCAGGCTGAGTGCGTGATGATCTGCGTTCCTGTCGGAGCGGTAGAGGCTACGGCGCGCGCTCTTCTGCCTCACATGCGACCGGGAGCGATTCTGACGGATGTCGCATCTGTACGCGGGAAACTAGGACCTACAATACAGGCACTCCTGCCCGCTGGTGTGGATTATGTTCCTGGTCATCCTATGGCTGGAACCGAGCACTCAGGGCCAGACGCTGGTTTTGCAACGCTTTTTGAGAACCGCTGGTCGCTGCTCGTGCCGCCAGAGGGCGCAAATGAGCTTGCCGTAGAGAAGATCCAGACGCTGTGGGAGCTTTGTGGCGCTCGCACAAAAATTCTTCCTGATGACAAGCATGACCGTATTTGTGCCATGGTGAGTCATCTTCCCCATCTGTTGGCTTTCACGATCTGCGATACGGCGGACAATCTTTCCGAAGAAATCCGTGCAGCCGTTCTCGATTATGCAGCGTCGGGGTTTCGTGATTTCACACGTATTGCGGCTTCTGATCCCGTCATGTGGCGAGATATCTTCATCGCCAACAAGGACGTCCTGCTAGAGACGCTGGATCGCTTCGTCGCAGATGCTCAAGGTATGGCGCAGGCGATACGTGAAGGTGATGAGGTAGCGATTACGAGCCGGATTGAGAGAGGTCGAGCCATCCGGCGCACACTGATCGAAAATCGACAGGCCTGAGTATTTTCCCTTCCTGTAAGAAAACTCACAGGAAGGGAAAATGATTTAAAATCAGGCTGTTGTAATGCGAAGCGTATTTGTGCTTCCAGCCACGCCATAAGGCAGGCCAGCCAAAACGATGACATGGTCCCCATTGCGGCACAGCTTCATGGACAGTGCCATGGCAGCTGTTGGTGCAGCCAGTTCCTCAATGCTCTGAGCAATATGCTCTTTCTCTACGACCTGAGGGAAGACGCCCCAGACAACGCAGAGTCTACGAGCCACTTCCTGATGAGGGGTGACGGCGAGGATCGGACAGTGAGGACGTTCACGAGCCATACGCAGGGCGCCACCGCCGCCTTGGGTCCGAACGCCAATGGTGCGGGCGTTCAGCGCGGTGCTAACCTGCCAGGCGGCCTGAACAATCGCGTCCTGAACCGTCCCTTCCGGCTTCGGGCGGGAGCGGTCCATGCGCAGACGCCATTCGACGTCCTGCTCAACACGAGATGCAATACGCGCCATGATGGAAACTGCTTCGATCGGATACTTGCCGGCCGCACTTTCCGCTGAAAGCATGACAGCATCCGCGCCATCATAAACGGCGTTGGAAACGTCAGAAACTTCGGCGCGTGTTGGCGTTGGGCTTTCGATCATGCTTTCCAGCATCTGTGTCGCCACGATCACCGGACGACACTGACGACGGGCCTCAGCAATAGCGCGCTTCTGAGCGACGGGCACCTCTTCCGGGGGAAGCTCGACACCAAGATCGCCACGAGCGACCATGATCGCGTCTGAAAGGCGAACGATCCGCTCCAGGTCATCCATTGCCTGTGGCTTTTCGAGCTTCGTCACAATCGCTGCGCGGCCCTTGGCGATATTGCGCGCTTCTTCAACGTCTTCAGGCCGCTGCACGAAGGAGAGTGCAATGAAATCCACACCGAGAGAAAGCGCGAAGTCGAAGTCCTTGCGATCTTTCTCTGTCAGCGCCGGGATAGGAAGCGTTACGTCAGGGACGTTCACGCCCTTTCGTTCAGACAGCTTGCCGCCAATGACAACTTCCGTTTCCAGAGCGCCTTCGATGACATTGACGACGCGCAGCTTGAGCTTGCCATCATCCAGCAGGAGGTGGCTGCCTGGCTTGGCGGCAGAAATGATCTCCGGGTGTGGCAAACAGACGCGGTCTGTGTTGCCGGGCGTTCTGTCCAGATCCAGACGGAACGGCTGTCCTTCTTCAAGGATGACCGGGCCATTCTCGAAAACACCAACGCGCAGTTTCGGGCCCTGAAGATCGGCAAGAATGGCGAGTGGTCGGCCAACTTTTGCTTCTGCTGCACGGATCGCGGCATGACGCTCGCCATGGTCTTCGTGTGCACCGTGTGAGAAGTTGAGACGGAAGACATTTACCCCCGCTTCGGCCAGAGCAAGGATCATCTCAGGCGAGGACGATGCCGGGCCAAGAGTTGCGACGATCCGCGTGCGACGATGATGGGAGCTGGATGTCATATGTTGGCGTCCTCGCAAGAAAAATCAGTTGGATTGAATCGTCTCTCCTGGGAGAAGACCCCAGAACAGACGACGTGGCAGCCATCCCTCGTAGCCTTTGACGACCACGTGGCACCATTGAGAACTTTGTGGGCAGGCCTTGATATTGCCTACGGTGCCCGGCTGGAGGACAGCAACCACGCTACTGTCTTCCTCCGGATGGCTCATGAGGAGAACATCACTTTTATGCGCGCGGGCTTCTTCCTGCGTGGTGACGTGACCCAGAACCCGTGCATCTGCACGACCAATGTGGTCTCCGTCCTTGGCAGAAGCCTCTCCTGTCTGGGCTTTCACGCCTTCAGGGGGTAGGCCCGGAATTACGAAGGTTCGGCTGCCATAAAGCGTTGCCTGATGAACCCATCCCTTCTGACCGTCGGAGTCCTCGACAAGCCGCCATACATCGAATTCGCGCTCGATCTGAACCGGTAGTCCGCGGCGATGATAAACCCAGTCGATGGGATAGCGATCGCCCGGGCCGCGCCGCATATAGACCTTGTCTGCGCGGAGAGCTGCATATCGAGGCAAAGGTAGCCCCGTGTTGCTGCCCTTGTCGGTCGGGTCTGTGGAGGGGACATCCGGCGTTGCCTGCGCTGTTGCGGGCTGACTCGTAACGGCCGCGGCGGCTGCCGCTCCGGCTCCGGCCGCCGCTACAGGGGCGACATGTTTGCCAGAGATGTGATGTGATGCATGGTGAGGTGCCTTGACCGCCCCGGCACTGTCATTCTTGGCTTTCACCGCCTTCTTTTTTGCATGAGAGGCCTTGGCAGTAGAGGCATCAGCCTTCGCCGCGTGCTCATGCTTGTGGTGACGTGCTTCTGCGGGATGGACGGCCAGCAGAGCTGTGCCAGTCGTGACAGCCAGCAGAAACCGACGGCAACGGAGTGTTCGGGACAGAGGGGTGACAAGCGTTCTCATGACCGCATCCCTGCCAAGGGTAGAAGGTTTCGGCAAGTCACCAAATCACAAAACTGTCGAATTGTCCCAAGGCATACACTCATAGTGCCGTGATCGGGCGGTCTCCCGCCTGCTCCAGAAAGGTTACAATACCCCGTACGGAAACGGTTTCCATAAGGGCATCCGGTTTGAGGCCCGTCAGAGCAAGTCCGGTTTCACACGCCATGAGTGTTACGTCGAATTCGATCAAGGCATCACGCAATTCACTGAAACCCGGGACGCCGCGAGCGGCAAGTTCATCATCGGGGATAACGCCTGCAAGACCTGACCAGTCTTTCGCCAGTGCGTGAACACCTTTGCCGCCAGCAAAAATTGTAACTGCACGCCCTAGGGAGAGCATTCCAGCAGCGACGATAAAAGCATAGTGCGCGCGTTGCCAGGAATCGTCTGCTAGCGTCAGAAAAACAGGAGGTTTCACGCCGGTGTGCTTTCGTTGTCGGTGTGGACTGGACAGGAGGGATCCCGGGCCAGAGCAAAACTCCGCATGGTTGCGCCTAGAGCATCCCAGATCATGAGGCGTGTTTCATTCCGCCCTTCAAGCTGCATAAGCTCGCGCATCACCTCAACAGCCATCAAACTTCCCATGACGCCTGTTGCCGCGCCGAGTACTCCAGATTGGCCACATGTTGGGGCCTCGGTCTGTGCGGCTTCGGGGAACAGGCAGCGATAGCAGGGGCCGCCAGTCTGAGGCCTGAAAACGGCCAATTGCCCGGAAAATCCCTGAATAGCGCCCGAGACAAGTGTACGGCCATATTTTACGCAGGCATCTGAGACAGCGAGGCGCGTCTCAAAATTGTCAGTGCCGTCGCAAATGAGGTTGTAGTGCGGAACAAGCTCGTCCAGCGTCTCTGCTGTTGCACGGGTGCAGTACGCCGTGACGCGAGATAACGGATTGAGCGCTGCAAGCCGTTCTGCGGCCACTTCAGCTTTAGGGCGGCCAATGTCCTGTGTTGTGTAGAGAACCTGCCGTTGAAGGTTACTAAGCTCCAGATGGTCGTAGTCCATCAGGCCGATGTGCCCAACGCCGGATGCAGCCAGTTGTTGTGCAAGAGGAGTTCCGAGCCCTCCTGCTCCCACAATCAGGACCGAGGCCTGCCTGACCCGCGCCTGCCCAATGGCCCCCACCTGCGGGAGCAGAATATGACGGGAATATCGCTCAAGTTCGGCATCAGAAAAATCAAGGTTCATCAGGACAAGATAATTGCTGACTTTTCAGACGGAAAGACGTTAGATTCACAGATGTCTACCTTCTCCTGATTTTCAGGGTCTGTGCGGAGGCTCGAGCGTGAAAAATTCTTTCTGGAAAATATCATACCGAGCCCGGCAAGGACTGGGTGTTACAGCGGGTGCCGTGCTGGCTGCCTACGCTGTTTCTCCGTTTTTGGCATTGTGGGATATTGATCGCGCCCTGAAGGGCAATAACCCTGCGCGCCTGATCCCTCATGTGGACTGGAGTTCCCTGACACATTCCCTCAAGGAGCAGTTCAGGCCACCCGCCCCTGCCTCAGACGATGATCTGCCGGATTTTGGCAGCTCTTTTGCCGGCAATGCGATATCGAACGCGATTGATACGGAGCTTTCTCCCGCTACTCTTATGACGACAGCGCGTCAGCTGATGCCTGCGGGATCTTCCGGGTATTCTTCCAGTGGTGGCTGGCCAGTACTTGGTGGCCTGCATGCTCACTTTGTGAGCCTGAACAAGTTTGAGGCTCAGGTGGACCAGCCGGGGCAGACTCCATTCGTCCTTCATATGAAGTTCGAGCACTGGGGCTGGAAAATCACGCGATTTGAACTGCCGCAGTCTGCCCCGCGGCCCTGAACAAGGGCCGTTCAGGCCGGAGGAAGATCTTCCTCAAGAACTGTGATGTGAATGGCGTATGAGACTTCGCCTTCATCTTCGTCACGATGAACCGTGCCGATAACTTCGCCTGAAACGGCAAGTTCAACACTCATTCCCTTACGTGCAGGCTTAACGACTGCGAGCTTTGGCGATCCTAGAAGACGCTGCAGCGTCGTTTGAAGGCGTGTCACTTCGGAAGGGGTCATATCGGCCATGAGTGGCACTCCTGTGTTTGGCAAGGTCTTGCCCTGTAGCTCATCGTTACCCTTAAAGGAACCCGTCTCCCCTACCCTGAATGGGTTTCGTGTTGTAGAAATCGGGCTCTTCTTATTTTGCCCTGTCCATTCGGTCCTGTCCGGAATGGTGTAGGGCAGTTCATCCTGACCCCGCGCAAAGGAGACAGAATGCGCCCCTTCCTCTTCCGTACACTCGGAGCTCTCGTCACAACGGCAGCTCTTTCCGGATGCGGTTATTTTGATTCCCGTAACGCTCACAAGGCCCAGTTCGAGATGGTCGGTATGACCGGATACGATCTTCAGGCCTGTGCTGGTCTTCCAGGAAGCACCAAGAAGCTTAACGATACGACAGAGATCTGGCAGTACGATGGTACGCAGAGCACTCCTACCATTTCTTCTGATTCAGGTCTGATTCCTGCACAGTCCATTATCAGCATTTATCAGTCTGCTTTTGGCGGCGGCGGCACAACTTGCCGTATGGTCCTTCGACTGGACCATGATCGTGTTTCCGAAGTGCATTACACGGGAAATGACGACGAATATATCGGCACTGACGGTATCTGCTCCATCATCACCCGGGGTTGTGCTCGCCAGAGAGAGTCGACGATGCATCGTGTAAATGCAGGTCCATTCGGTCCGGTGTCGGCCTTCCACCCACCGGCAACACCGGCACAGAGCACCTCGGCAACATACTCCGACCAGTCCGGAAAATATGTGCCGAAATTCACCGACGACAAGACACAGTCGGTTATTCAGCCCGCCAAGTAAGAACGAAAAAGCCGGGATTTATCCCGGCTTTTTTTATGGGCAGTTGATCAGATATTTCATTTTACGAACGGCTGGGCCCAGACCATCGAAAACCGCCTGGCTGATCAGGAAATGTCCGATATTCAGCTCAGCCAGTCCTGGAAGCTTGGCCACAGGCGTCACGTTGTCATAAGTCAGACCGTGACCGGCATGGAGTTCCAGTCCGCAGTCTGTGACGATTCCAGCGGCATGCTGAAGGCGCTCAAGTTCTCCAGGCTGGTTGTGGGCATAAGCGCCTGTGTGAAGCTCCACAACCGCTGCGCCAAGCTCCGCCGAAGCTTCGATCTGGCGCTGATCCGGATCAATGAACAGAGAGACCCGAATACCCGCGTCTTTCAGGCGCGCAATCCGCGGGGCCAGTACTTCGCGATGGCCTGCGACGTCCAGACCGCCTTCTGTCGTCACTTCCGTACGTTTTTCCGGAACCAGACAGCATGCGTGGGGCTTCAACAGGCAAGCGATCCGAACCATTTCCTGCGTTGCAGCCATCTCGAAATTCAACGGTGCTGCGAGTGCCTTGAGGCGCGGCATGTCTGCATCACGGATGTGTCGACGATCTTCCCGAAGATGCGCTGTAATGCCGTCTCCTCCCCATTTAAGGGCAAGCTTCGCGGCTTCTACAGGGTCTGGGTAAGCATCGCCGCGTGCATTTCGCAGGGTGGCAACATGATCGATATTAACACCAAGACGAATCATCGGTTGTCTCCCTTTTTATGACGGGACATGGAATCTGCCAGTCTGAGTGCTGCGAGAAGGCTGGATGGATCAACCTGACTGTCTGAACGTCCTACCGGCCCCGCAATATCGAAGGCAGTGCCGTGATCTGGAGACGTCCTGATAATCGGCAAGCCAATGGTGACGTTCACGCCCTCAGCCATATCAAGCGTTTTCAGGGGAATAAGGGCCTGATCATGATACATACAGATAGCTGCGTCATAGCCCGGCCTCGCTGTTGCGCTGAACATTGTGTCTGGTGGGAACGGACCCATCACGGTCAGTCCTTGGGACTTCAATATGGCTATAGCTGGGCCGATGATTGTTTTTTCTTCCGTGCCCATCATGCCCTCTTCGCCAGCATGGGGGTTTAGGCCAGCGATAGCCAAGCGGGGCTCCATGATACCAAAATCACTTTGTAAAGCCTTATGCGTGGCGAGCGTGATTGCAACGATCCGCTCTATTGTCAGGCTCTCGATCGCCTGACGCAGAGACACATGGATCGTCACTGGCACAACCCTGAGATGTGGGGATGCCAGCATCATGACTTCCTGACCATCGCAATGGCAGAGCGATGCCAGAAATTCGGTGTGACCGGGAAAGGAAAATCCAGCCGCGGCCAGCACATGTTTGGCAATCGGGTTGGTCGTTATACCTCCCGCCTGCCCGTTCTGAACATATCGGACTGCCTGTTCAATACTGGCAATAACCGTTGGGGCATTGCGTGAATCTGGCTTTCCAGGAACGACCGGGGCAAGGCATTCGATTGGCAAAACAGGAAGAGCATCGGAAAATACCTCATGAGCATTTTCCGGCGCTTCAATCAGCCTGAAGGGTACGGCGTCATTGAGGAGTGCCGGATCACCAAGCCAGAAGAAAATTGGTCCAGTCTCCCGCAGGGTCGACCAGGCCAGGGCGGCCAGCTCCGGCCCTATCCCAGCCGGATCACCGAGGGTCAGGGCAATCGGAGCGTTCATGTCAGCCTACGTCTGCGAGGGAAGCAATGATGCGTGCCCAGGATCTGACACCTTTGTGGAAGGAGTCCAGGCCGTATTGCTCATTGGGAGAGTGAATACGGTCATCAGATTGTGCGAAGCCAACCATGAGCGCATCCAGTCCGAGTGCGTCCCGTACTTCTCCTGCCACCGGAATGGAGCCACCACAGCCGATTGTCGCGGCAGGGATGCCCCATTCATCTGTGAGTGCTTTCAGTGTGGGAGCAAGAAAGCGACTGTCACGGGAGACTTCAAAGCCAGGTGAGCCACCATGCGCCGTGAACGTGACCTTGGCATCTGCTGGCAGGGCAGCATTGACATGCGCGCGGAACGCTTCACGAATTTTGTCTGGATCCTGTCCCGGAACAAGACGGAAGGACACCTTTGCCATTGCCTTCGCTGGAAGGACTGTCTTGAACCCCTCGTCTTCGTATCCGCCGGAGATACCATTGATTTCGCAACTTGGGCGGCACCAGGTCTGCTCAATGGCTGTATAGCCTTTTTCTCCAGCGGCGACGGATAGGCCGGCTTCTTCCAGCAAGGCCGCGTCATCGGGAAACAGTGTTTTCCACTGTGCGCGTGTCTCTGGGGATGGGTCCTGAATGCCGTCGTAAAATCCTGGAAGCGTTACACGGCCGTCAGCATCGCGAAGCGACGCTAAAATCTGACACAGCAGTGCAATGGGGTTAGCTGCGGCGTTGCCGTAAATGCCAGAATGCAGGTCATGAGAGGCACATTCGATGACGATTTCTTCTGCCATCATGCCTCGAAGTGAGGTCGTAATACCCGGGGTCTGACGGTCCGCCATTGAGGTGTCGCACACCAAAGCGATGTCGGCCTTCAGCTCGGCAGCATTTTCCTGAAGAAACGGCAGGAGATTGCTGCCTCCACACTCTTCCTCACCTTCCAGCAGAACACTGACCTGCACCGGAATGGACCCATGAACGGTTTTCCAGGCGCGGCAAGCTTCAAGGAAGGTCATGACCTGACCTTTGTCATCGCTGGCACCGCGCGCCACGATGACCTTGCGTCCAGACGGTTCTTCCACAAGTCGTGGTTCGAATGGAGGTGCCTTCCAGAGATTCTCCGGGTCAGTCGGCTGAACGTCATAATGGCCGTAAAACAGAATATGCGGCTTGCCTGTCTGGGCCGTATCATGAGCCACGACCATTGGATGTCCGGGAGCTGCCCAGCGTACTTCGCGTATATCTGCGGCCAGACCCATGCTTGCCATATCAGCCCGAAGCCACTCCGCGGCTTTGCGGCAATCCGCAGCGTGTGATGGCTGCGTAGAGATGCTGGGGATCCGCAGAAGGCTGAAAAGTCGTTCAACAGAAGCATCAAGCGTCGTGTCGATATGTGAGAGGACAGCATCCAGAGCGGAAGTGTGAGAAGTGGTCGTCATTAGGTCAAAGTTCCGAAAGCGGTAATGAAATTCCGACGCGGGGGGAGAGCGTGACTGAAGCAGGCGTCTCGCCGTAATCGTCCTCATCGGAGAGGGCTGAGGGTGCGGGAGTGTCAGATATTTTACGCGGTTGCAGGCGGATAGGAGCAGGTGCAATTGGTCCTGCAGGTTTGTTTTGCCGGATCATGCGTGGGGGATGGGTCTGAAGCGGCAAAGCATCTTTTCCGCTTGCCAATGCCAGAATGCTGTCGAGCTGCTGGTCGAAACGTGCTGACCTGGACGCGTCCAAAACAGACTTACGGGCATGGCTGCTGATGTCATTCCAGAGCGCTTCATCCTGATACAGGCGTACGATCGCGTCAGCAAATTTGTCAGGGTCACAAAAACCGCCAGACAGACAGTCCTTTCCATCTTCCCAGTTGAGATGTGCACGCGTTGTTTCTGTCAAAATTGCAGGCAGGCCTGCCACAGCCGCCTCGAGAATTTCTTTGGCAGAAGCACTCATGACGCGTGAAGGGTCAATCAGAATGCGCCGTGAACGATACAGAGCGTTCATGTTTATCAGTGAAGGCAGCGGTTCGACGTGCGATGCGCGGGTATAGGGCGTCAGATCGACATTGTCCCCTCGGTGCCCGGCCATCAGAACGGTTGCCTCTGGTGGCAGTCGCCCTTCCAGCTTCTGAATAACGTCGAGCATGAACCAGTTCAGGCCGTCATGTACGGCATTTCCTGCATCCTGTACGGGCAGAGCAAACAGAATACCTGAGCGTTCATTAAAACCAGGAGCCATTGCAGAGGATGTGATCGGAAACTGCTCTAGTTCCCGTACATTCCCATAACCAAGCTGACGGAGACTTTCTGCTTCCGTCTTGTGGCTGGTTACCAGAGCCTGGCACATCCAGGCATCTGTCAGCTCATGATCAAGATCATCAAGCAGTTGCTCATGATCATCAACTGCTCCAACCCTCTTTCGAAGATAGGTTTCCTCCGCCTGTGTCCCATCCAGATCCAGTACAATATTCAGCTCAGGGAGAGTGGCGGCATGTGCGCGTAAAATCGCCGCAGTGCGTTGGAGCGCGCTGCTACCGCTTACCCAGATCATATCAAAAGATCCGCTGCGATCGCGCAGGAAATCAGACAGCTCAGAAATATCGCTGTCGTTCATAATTTCGACGTTGGCCGGAAAATCCAAAGCGGTTGTTACGGTATCCGTGACATCTCCATCTATCGGAAAGACCGTAACGTGGTGCCCTTTCTGACTGAGGGCCAGAACAAGGTCTTGACGTCGCAGATGGGGAGAACCCAGCGAGCGATGTGGAAGTCGGTCGCACAGGAAGAGAACTGTTGGAACACCTGATGCAAAGCGGGCTTTGAACAGGGAGCTTCCCTGCATGGGATGCCGTGACAGCAGAGACGAGAAGCGACGGCGCAGCCAGTCCTGATTGCGTTTCAGGAAGTCTGAAGGAAGTGCGCTGGGCGGTCTGGTGCGATCCAGAATTGAAGGATCGTAGACAATTTTCCCGCCACCTTGACGTAGCGCCAGGCAGAGAGAAAGCAGTCGGGCTTCTGAACCAATGCAATTCTGGTCAATGCTGCCGCATTCCGCGAGCCTTTCTCGTCTGCAGAGCATCATTCCGACCGAAATGGCATCTACCTGACGGCAGAAGCCAATTGCGGGTTCGTTTGCTTTGGCTCCCGTGCCAAAGCGCAACGTTGAGGCATCACGCCATACGATTGTTCCGGCTTCCAGCACGCGTCCGTCAAGGCCAAGGGACTGGCCACCAACGGCCCAAATGTCCGGAGAGTTAAAAGCCTGCAGTGCGGCTTTAAGAGAGCCCGGAAAAGGCTGCGTCCCTGGTTCCATGAGAAGAACGATGGGTGCACGTGCTGCTTCTACGCCTAGATTGACCTGTTCGCTGCTACTTGCCCGAAAAGACGGACGCAGGACGCGGATACCTTTTACAAACCGCTCGATCTGTGCCGTCTCATCTGTCGATCCTGCATCAACAATAATGACCTCGACCACTCCTGGGCCATTTGCGTGCAGTGCCGCGAGACTGGAGAGCGTGTCTAGGAACTGATTGGCAACTGGGATGATGACACTGACTTCCGGGGCCCGAATGAGGCGGAAATCGAGGGGAGCCCGGACGATGGACGGAATCAGTGTTTCTGCGCGCTTCAGATCCAGATTCTGGTACTGCTCGGCTGAAGCGTCCGGAATATCTTCCGTCACACCGAGGGTGCTCTGTGACTGCACCCACAATGCGAAAATATCCCTGAAATGCCGTTCTCTCAGCTTTCGCTGAACTCCAGGTTGGTGTGTAAATGCCTGCAAATCCACGCCTGTCTGCGGGATGCGCATTTCTCGTGCGCCAAACCGGATGAAATGCTCATACCCATTTCGGAAGCCGCCATCCGCAACGATAGCTGCAACATCCGGATAAAGCTGGGCATAATGTGCTTCGCTGAACCATTGATTCGGATTGTAAGCGACCGGATTTGAATTTGTCAGGTAATGGTGAAGAGCATTGAGGAAGAGGCCCTGCTCCACGGCTTTTGCAACCTCTGGATAGGTAGCAAGATACCACTCTGGATCAAAATACCAGGAACTGCGGCATAGGCCAGCCTCCGATGACATCAGGAACTGTCTGAAATCGCCTTTTCCATAATCATATGACAGGCCCCGGCTCAGGCTTGCCATACGGAAAACAGAGGTTTCAAAGAAAGGATGCGCCTGTCTGTGCTCGTGTTCCCCATCGGTCAGGTAATGGTCATATCCGTTGCTGAAACCCTGCGAGATCAGAACTGGCAGGCTTAGATCCGGATTGCGACTGAAGTAATCAGTTTCTGAGAACAACCAATGCGGTGAGCGGCTGCGAAAACCGCTTTCACAATAATGCAGAAAGCCACAGCTAAAAACGCCATAGCTGATCCCGTCTCGCACGTCTGGATTTTGGCGGAGATACCATTCTTCATCGAAGAAGCGGTTTGGAGAAAGGCCTTTACTGGCCCCCGTCTCGAGCCAATGATTTTCCATAGCCTCATTGCTGAGGTTCAGGGGCAGATTATCATCATTGAGAAGCTTTTCTTCGCGCAGAATGTGGGCGTAGCGTGTCCGATACCATTCCGCATCAAAGCGTCCCCACACGGGAGGACGGCTGCCGGAAAAAGCCGGGGAAGCTAGGATGTAGTCTTTCAAGCTCATGCGGACCGTCTCTTCTGCGCGAAACTCTTACTTCAGGACCTGTCGATATCTCATTTCTGCTGAGTGCGGCGGCTCTGCCAGAGGTCATGGAAGTTGATTGGCTGGATATTGCCGACAGGAAATCCAGCTTCCCGGATCGTATTAAGCAGGATCATTCTTGCAGACGGGAACAGATACCCAGGAGCATTGACCAGTAGCAGAGGTTCGACGTCTGCCTGCGTGACCAGACCGGAAAGCGCAAAGAGACCCGCATAAGCGATCTGAAGTTCATAGAGCGTGCGGGCATTGTGTGTGGCGGACTGCGGAGCATCCAGACCCTGGGCACGGATCACGAGGGTGACTTCAAAATTCGGGTGCCCTCCCGGAAGCTGCCGGGCTGTCACGTCTACCGTCATGCCGATATGGGGCTCGCCTGAAATATCGCGATAGATGTCAGGCGTATTCTGTACGTCGATGGACAGTGTGCGAAGGTATTGAGAGCCAAGGACGAGTGTAGGGGCAGCAGCCGGGCTTGCAGAAACGCCCAAAGCGCCCTGAAGTGTGTCTGCGTGATCGTGATCGTTCATCCTGACCTTACCTTGTAAGCTATGCACGGTGTCCTGCGTAGTCGTCTGAAAGCGCAGCAACATGTCTGAAACAGTCTTGTGTCATGAGGGCAGCATTTTGGCTACCCGGCAACACTTTCTGCTGATCTCAAATGAACCTCCCCCGGAGCATTCCCAAAGCTGGCAACGGCGCCCATCGTTTGGGTAATTCGGCCCGGCGTATGCGCTCAATATGATACACAGGCGGTGGTTGCTGTTCACTGATGAGAAATCGCGAGTAAGTCCTGACCTGAGCCGTGCGCCATTGGCGGTCAGCTTCAGCTGCCTTCTGGGACATATGAACATCTGCGATGACTTTGCGCCTTCCCTGCGAAGCAATGACAGCCCAGAGAAGATCAGCTTTCGGAAGTGTCGGTCGGAGGGGGATGACTTCGGACACAGCTCTCCCTTTCAGTGAGGCGCTGAGAATGTTATCGCCTTAAAGGAACGTCAGCATCGGTGCTTGGTTATGTTCCAAACGCAAGCACATCATGAGTGCTGACAGGAAATCAATCCTCCCATGGTGCGCTTTTTGCGCCACGGGCAGCACGAATAGGACATTCCTATGCTGAGACTTCTTTTTATCGTCATCTTTCTGGCCGTACTGATCGTGTTCGCCTTGAGCAACACTGATCTGGAACCGATCTGGCTGATCTCTTTTGGCTGGCATCTTTCAGTGGGCACGCTCGCACTGGGCATTGGTGTCGTGGGGCTGATCTTCGGGTTTCTCACTGGATGGGTGGGCGAATTCCGTCAACGCTCCAGGGCCCGTCGTTCCGAGGCACATGTCCGTACACTGGAAAGCCAGTTGGTGGAGCTTCATCAGCGCCTTGATCGCCTGCAAACGCCTCCCGTTGCGGCTGCCCCCACAACAGTCCCCTCACCTGAAAACCGGATCTGACTTCACCCATGACCAAGCGCACCCGGCTGATTGCCGCTTTTGATACAAACAGCCGAACGCAGGCCGAAGAATGGTCTTCAAGTCTTGGGCATGCTGTTGATGCCATCAAGCTTGGCCTCGAATTCACGTATGCCTGTGGTCTGGAGGCTGTGAAGTCCGTGTCTGTTGGGCATGAGTTGTTTCTGGATCTCAAGCTGCATGACATTCCCAATACTGTTGCATCGGGATTGTCTGCGCTGGCGCCGTTGCGCCCTGCCCTGACGACAATTCATGCCTGTGGTGGCGCCGAGATGATCTCTCGCTCCCGCGAAGCGCTGGAGCAAGCTTTTCCGGGTGACGAAAAGCGTCCCAAGTTGCTGGCCGTGACCGTTCTGACGAGTATGGATGAAGCTGGACTGCGAGAAACGGGGGTGGATGCTACGCCGCGGGAGCAGGTTCTGCGCCTTGGTAAACTGGCGATCAGTGCCGGTGCGGATGGCCTTGTTTGCTCGGCACATGAAATTACCCTTCTGCGAGATGCTTTGGGCGACGATCCCGTTCTGGTTGTGCCGGGTATCCGGCCCGAGGGCAGCGCATCAAATGACCAGAAGCGCATCATGACGCCTACTCAGGCGGCGCAAGCCGGGGCAGACTGGATTGTTGTGGGGCGCCCGATCACGCGTTCGCCAAACCCCGCAAAGGCTGCGGCGGCTATTATGGCTGAGCTTGCGAGCGTATGACGAAAGTCAAAATCTGCGGTGTGCGAGATGTAGAGACAATGCAGCTTTGCGCCAACCTAGCTGTAGACTGGGTTGGGTTTGTCTTTCACCCCGCATCACCACGGTATGTATTGCCGGAGCAAGCGCGTCTGCTGCATGAGAGTGTGTCAGACGTCCTTGCGCCCTCCCGCGTAGGATTATTCGTCAAAGCCGACGACAGAACAATTGAGCGTACCTTGCAAACAGTGCCGCTCAATGTTTTGCAGATTTACGATTCAGTTGAACGTGCGAAAGAAATCAGAAGTCGATTTGGACTTCCCGTCTGGTTAGCGCGCGGGGTGAAGTCATTCTCTGATCTCCCCATTCAGGCTGATGTTGACGGGTATGTCATCGAAGCCCCCAGGCAGGCTGGAGATGATCGCCCAGGCGGTCTCGGGCGAACATTTGACTGGACCTTGACCCGGAAGTGGAAAGCTCCCGCTTTCTGGATGCTTGCTGGAGGACTAACGCCGTTCAACGTTCAGGAGGCTCTGAACGCCAGTTCGGCGCCCGCTGTGGATGTGTCTTCCGGCGTTGAAAGCCAGGTGGGCGAAAAATCTCACAAATTAATTGAGCAATTTGTCGAAAAAGCCCGCATAAGGGGTTGATCTTCAAACAGACCTTTCGTAAACACCACCTCGCTCGACAGGAGAGATGGCCGAGCGGCTTAAGGCGCACGCTTGGAAAGCGTGTGTACGTTAATAGCGTACCGTGGGTTCGAATCCCACTCTCTCCGCCACATACCCTTCACAAACAATATTAATCAGTATCAAAAATTTGGTTAAGTCAGCGTTTTCCTGCATTCTGTTCTCTTCCTCGTTCTCGTTTTGTCTCACTCTGTCTTGTTCTAGGCCGGGTATAATTTAGGAAGAGACCGGGTATAGCCATGCTGACAGATTCGCAGGCCCGCGCAGCCAAGCCGAAAGAGAAATCTTACAGTAAGGGTCTCTATCTTCAGGTGACGCCCGCAGGTGGAAAGCACTGGCGGTGGCGTTATGAAACGACGGCAAAGAGAAAACCTATACGATTGGGTCGTATCCAGAAGTCCGTTTGCCAGATGCACGATCTGAACGGGATGAACAATGGCATTCCCTGCCCTCATGCTTCGCTGCGCTCCTACGCTAGTGAAATCGTGGATCTTGCGATGCGGCGTAGCCTCAGAAGCATGGCTCAAAAGGTTCTGAACGCGGAGAACGAAACCGAAGACGACAATGCCAGCGCAATCATCAGTCGGCTCCAGGAGCAGCTTCAGGGTCTCTCTGCGGGTGTGGATGGAACACGACAGGCTAAAAGACAGCCAGTCAGGCGTCTCATGAGGTCATTGGAGATCTGGAGGCCTCCTGGAAGGCCGCACGTTCCTGTCCGGTCTGGATTGTGGATATGCCGAGCTGAACAAGCGCCTGCGCGGCCTGCGCCCGGGTGGCATGTATGTGTTGGCTGGGCGCCCGGCTATGGGGAAATCTTCTCTCGCTTTGGGTATTGCTGTGCGTATGGCTTTGCAGGAAGGCCGCGGTCTTTACTGGTCTGGAGAGATGGACAGCAAAGAGCTCATGGCTCGTGCCATCTCGGCCAAATGTGGGTTGCCTCTGCAAACCGTTCTGACCGGTATGATCGAGGGCGATAATCAGCCCGAAAAAGTCTCTCGTCATACGCTCGAGCGTATCATTTCTGCGGGTATGGCAGCGAGAAAGATCCCGCTTGTTATTGATGATCGTGAAGGGCTGAGCGTTCAGCAGATCGCAGTTCGTGCTCGCCGCATGGCGCGAGAACCCGATGGCCTGAAGTTTGTCGTGATTGACTACATTGGTCTTTTGCGAGGGAGCGATGCTGTGCGCCGTTTTGGTCACCGTGTCGCCGAGATGACGGAAATCAGTGGCGAGATAGCGCGAATGGCTCGCGAGCTGAAGGTTCCAGTGCTCGCCCTTTCGCAGCTCAACCGACAGTCCGAAAACCGCGAAGATCGGCGCCCAGGGATGGCCGATATTCGAGACAGCGGTGCTATCGAGCAGGACGCGCGGTGCATTCTGGCTGTCTATCGAGAAGAAGCGGCTTTACGGCTCCGCCTCGGTCATGACGGACAGGTTGTTCGTAATTTGAACGAAGGTGAACAGGCCTATCAAAAGCGTGCGGTCGAGTTTGAAGCTGCTCTCGAAAGGTCTCGGGGTAAGGGTGAAGTTCTCATCCTCAAAAATCGAGGCGGCATGGGCGGTGTTGTAGATATGTGGTTCGACGGCCCTGCAACATGGTTCCGAGATGTGTCTGAAGGGGAACGTGGCGTGGGCTTGGTGATTGAACCGGTGCCGCTTCAGGAGTGTCGAAATAACGGAGAGAAGTGTTGATAAGGTGTGGCAACCTCAAACTCCTGCTGCACTAGGAAAGAGTTGAGGTTTGCCGCTGAGTGCCGTGTAATGTTTGTCTGGCGCCAGCGTAGCGAAATATGAATTAAAGCGACTCTAAGGACGAATACGAGTGACGTCATGACGAATAAGTATTTGGCGATCATTGGTGGCGCGACTTTTTGCGTTGCTTTTGGGATTTTGGCCACCAGCGGTCCTCATGGGTCAGCTGGCAGGCTGTTAGCCATCGGAATACCAATGTTCACAGCTGTTGTTCTCGCAGTCAGCAGGAATCGGCGTCGGCTCTGATGTCGCGCGGCAAAGGAAAGATCGAGCGGAAACCCGCCAAGCAGAACCTTCCCTCGAAAGTCTGCCCGGTCTGTGATGGCCCGTTCACCTGGCGCAAGAAGTGGGCGAAGGATTGGGATCAGGTCCGGTATTGCTCCGAGGCTTGTAAAGGCACTCGGAAGTCATGAAAATCTTGGACTTCGAACTCTGCGAACGATCTCGCGCTTCACGAAATATGACCAACCCGGGAGAGCTTCATGCGCCTCATTCTCGCATCGCTAGCCGTGGTAATTCTCGCAGGGTGCACGCGCAAACCGCAACTCCATGAAACGGCAGCCTGCATTAACTACAGGTCCATGATGACCGCGCCGATGCCGTCAGACGCTATGCAGCGGCTTCAGGAAAAATGTGCGGCGTCGCGGGATAAATTAGGTGCGTGACCGTTGAGTTAAGAAGCTGAAGTCAGTCAGGTGCTGGGCCTAGGTCACGTTGACAAAAGGATCTATACGATCTGCGCGAGATCTGATTCACTGATGTCTTTAATGAGGGCAGTACGGTGGAGCGGGCATGGCACGAGAGGATCTGACGGATCAGGAGTGGGCGATCATTGGTCCGCTTTTACCGCCTGAGCATGGGCGTTGGGGCCGCCCGACCGGAGACAACCGCCTTTTTCTCAATGGGATGCTGCATGTCCTGCGCGTCGGTTGTCCGTGGCGGGACATGCATGAGCGCTATGGCAAATGGAACTCGGTTTATGTCCGGTTTCGCCGTTGGGCTGAACAGGGCGTGTGGGATGCCCTGCTGCAAACCCTGGTAGACCTCGGCCTGACCGATAACTGGCAGCATATGGTCGACAGTACTGTGGTCCGCGCCCATTCACAGGCTACGGGCGCAAAAGGGGGGCTCATGCGGAGGGTTTTGGTCGATCACGCGGCGGCTTTACGAGCAAAATCCACGCCCGATGCGACAACCAGGGACACCCTCTTGGCTTTGTCCTTACCGCAGGCCAGGTCTCGGACTACAAAGCCACAGACGCCCTGATGAAGCTGCCTGTCCCGCCCCCCAAAGCCATGCTGGCTGATCGGGGCTATGACAGTGACAGTTTCCGCCAGGATCTGCTGCTCCACGGGATCCTGCCGGTCATTCCATCACGCAAAGGCCGAAGTGTCCCGCAGAAAACAGACTGGCGGCGCTACCAGGATCGCAACCACATCGAGCGGATGTTCAACCGTCTCAAGCAGATGCGACGTATCGCAACCCGCTACGACAAGACCGCTTTGTCATTCATCAGTTTCCTCAACCTCGCCGCAGCAAGGCTCTGGATCAGGTCTTTTGTCAACGTGACCTAGCACTTGACTTGTAAATTTAAGTTTACCAGAGAATCTTATGTATCGTTTCGTTTCTAATATATTTCCGATGATTGCATGCGTTTTCAGCGTGCCATCAGTGGGAGATTGAATCGTGGGCGATACGCAGTATTTTGACAACGGTGACTACACAATCAACCAAGACAACTATTCTCTAACAGTTGTCGGGTCTAACGACACGGTGCGGACTGCAAATAATAACGTTACCGTCGGGTTTACGGGCACTAACGAAACCGCATTTATTTCGAATGGTAGGGTCAATTTAAACCAAGATGGTGATAGTGTTTCTATTGCTGGAAACAATGTTAGTGCTGGTACATCTTGGAAAAACAATACCATTGGCTTTAATGGAAATAATGAAACAGCATATATTCAGAGCGGAAATGTTAATCTTAACGCCGATAACAATAGCGTTACGGTCGTTGGTGATAACAACACTGTTTCTACTATTTGGAATAACGATACAATTGGGTTAACTGGGACGTCAAATATAGTAAATGCTTCATCGTCCAATGTGAATATAAATCAAAACAATGCTTCCGTTTGGGTTAAAGGAGATAATGATACGATATCTTCATCCTGGTCTAATGACATAATCAACGTTTCTGGCAAGGAAGCCACTATTAATGCATCTAATTCAACCATCTGGCTGGACTATAGTGTATCAACATCTCATATAAATGGCAACAATAATACTATAGAATATTATCCGGATGCCACTTCGGTTAGTGTGAGTGGAAATAATAATAATTATAGCTCGAATGAATATCATCCCTCAGGACCCTCACCATATCCATATCCTTTTGACGCAGGCAATCTTCGCGGTTACTCACAATCAATTTCATCTTCCGAATTACTGGCAGATATGACCAAGTCTGCTGGAACACAGAATATTCTTGGTACATCTTCTGCCCAGAATTCTTCGTCCACCGCGCAGTATGACCCTAATGTGTCGTTGAGTTCCGCACCGGGGATTGCAGTTATTAATTCCGATACAGCTCATTTCGCGGCAAGCAGCATGATCTACACAGCTAAAAATTAATCTTGTGAGTCGGGGCCAGATCTACTGAGCCCCGACTGTTCCGTTTCGGAGCTCTAATCGCAGCAGTCGTACGCCCAGCCTGATTTTGTCATTATGGAGTAACTGGGCTGTAAGGAACCGGCTGAAGGTTTCCATCAGGAATTCCGTAGCCTGAGCCAGTTGGCTTGTCGCCAACATAATCCACGTCATTCCACCAATAGGCGATCCAGCACGGAGCCGATATATTTCCTTTGTCGGTGACGTATTTTCCCCACTCATAGAGACGCACACAGCCAAACCTTTTGGCTAATTCGTTGGCAGCTTCTGCGGCACTTGATTTCTCGCTTGAGAAAATATTTACCAGCCAAGGAGAGCCTTCGTATTTATGGGCGGCGTCAATCGCATAGCGAGCTTTATGATCCCACGTCTTCATTATGCCGGGTAGCTTATAAATATCGTTTAACATCACGCGTCCATTTCAATGTAAAGGCATGAATTCATCCACGATTACAGCAGTTTTCTCCTTATACAGCCACCCTCACCTGTACTAAGATTCCTGCATGCCGAAAGCCCTGAAATCCCGCGCCGGAATCGGCGATACTCCATAAGACTTTCGAGCCATAAACCCCTATGCAAATTGGCATTCATTCCAGCAGGAAAAGAGTGTTCTGTCCCAGTATGAGGTCTCTGAAATCTATTGTGGTACCCTGATACCAGTTTCGCTTGTGCTGATTGGGGCCTGATGATAGGTTTGGACTATGACCGAACCCACTGCAAACAGCGGCAAGAAGCGGAGAAAACCGCCAGCAGGCAAGCCATTCCAAAAAGGACAATCCGGCAATCCATCAGGGCGACCCAAGGCTCTGAAAGAGGTTGTCGAGCTTGCGCGGTCTCACACCCTCACGGCCATCGAAGCGCTGGCACAGATCGCAGGCAAAGCAACCGTACCTGAAAGCGCGCGTATCTGCTGCCAATGCCCTGCTCGACCGCGCTTGGGGTAAACCGAAGGACACAGTGGCATTTGAGAATGCGGAAGGTGGATAGCCTTACCAGACCGTTATTCGCAAGTTGAGTGATGGCTGAGCTTCAGATCTCGGCTTATGGCTGCCTTCCGCGTGATTACCAGATGGGGCTTTGAGCCTATCTTGAGAATGGCGGGAATCGCGCTTACTAGGTCGCACATCGTCGGTGGGGCATGGATGACGTCGCCCTGAACTGGGGGGCAGTTGTCTCTGCGCTCATGAAGGTCGGCACCAACTGGCACATGCTTCTCGAGGCGAGCCAGGCGCGTAAGGCCGTCCAGGACGCAGTGAACCCACAACCGGACGCCGCCGATTCGATGAGTCATTCCCGGCTGAGGTCCGCGTCGCGACCACAAAGGCAGGAGACCTCATAAATCTTGGGACGCCTTGATGTGGTGCCTCGCAGCCCGGTTGGCTCCATCAATGGACAGGAAGCCTCTCCCACCGTAGCAACGTTTGCACATGCAGCCGTGAATACGATCCGAACCGCCAATTTCCACGCTCCGACATTGGGCGTTCCAGCAATTCTTACCCCCGTCAATTCCCCATTCTACTGGCCCGGCTTGGAGATCCAGAGACTATGATGAACCGTTGTATTCTGGCTCTCGCCCTCTTCGTCGGCGCACCGGGCCTTGCATCCGCACAGTCTGTTCCGACGCTCTCTCCGCCCGTTACGCTTTCGGGGCCGACGGGTATGAAATCAGCCCTCGCGACCAAAGCTGACGTGAGCAATGGCACCCTGAAATCTCCGACCATCACGGGTGGCACGCTTGATGGCGCCCAGAGCATCACGACCACGAGCGGCATCACGCAGTCCCTCGCATCTCTTCTGGGCCAGCAGATCAACGTTGTGAACTATGGCGCAGTCGCAGGCGGGACGGACAGCGGAACGGCCGTCAAGAACGCACTTTCGACCGCGGCAAACCGCTTTCCGGTTTACTTTCCGTATTCAGCGTATGGCTACACAATCAATTCAGGCGCTTACACGGGCAAGGAAATTGGAACGTGGCTGCTGAATGGTAACCGGATCACAGGCAATGCGATCGGCGTTCCGAGCGCTGGAACCGGGACACTCATCAGTCCCTACACGAACCCTTACCTGATCGCGACAGATCGAAAATCCGTCTATGACCCTGCTGCCATTCCACAGCCAAATACGGGGGCAACGGTGGCGGAAAGCATCGAATGCCTTCCCAACCGCGCGAACGGTCAGAACGCGAACGTGAACCGCAACTGGATTGCCTGCCGGTATGTCGGGGCGGATACGGGATCTGGTGGTACGGCATCGATTGATATCAGTACCGAAGTTGAGAACTGGGTTTTAAACGTCTCCGGAAACCACGGTCTGGCCTTCGAGATTGACACCAACTTCAATGCGGCAGTGACCGATAGACAGTGGACGACCGGGCTGTTTCTGACAGGTGGCGGCGCTGCGGGCACGAACGTGAACTCCGTTGCGCTGTCCATCATGCATGCAGCTTATGACGGTTCCTGGTTGCCGTGGACGACGGGGCTTTCAATTCGTGAGGCGACCAATCAGATCCAGCAGTACAAAGCCAGCGCTGGTGAAGCCGGGTTTTTCCAGCAGGCATTTGATGAAAGCAGCAACGCAATCTATTGGCTGGATAAGATGGGCAACCAGACGGCCCAGATCGTCACCGCGAAGAAGGGTTTTGTTGGCTCTGCACCCACTGGATACGACGAATTTTCTGCCACGCGTCAGACGAGCACCGATACAGGATTTTTCATTCGATACTTCGATGAAAAAGCCAAAACGCTGGCATCCATCGACAAAAGTGGTGGTGCCGTCGTATCGAACCTGATCAACACGAACCGCACAGGTGAGAGTTCAACGTCCACCTGCACTCCTGGTGAAATGCATGCGGACGATCTGAACCTGTATGTGTGCATCAGTACGGGAAAATACAAAGTCGTCGCACTACAGGCGATCCAGTAATGGCCCTGCAACGCCTCAATCTATCTGGCGGCTCGTATGATGCGCGGGCCGTCTCTGTGGCGGCACAACGCTGCCTGAACCTGTATGGCGAGCCTGTTCCTGTTGAGGAGGGCGAGCCAGTCCGGTTTGCCTACTATCTGACACCCGGGCTGCGGAAAATTGCCCAGATGACGGGTGCGATCCGATGCCTTTACCAAACGACGCAAGGTGATCTGATTGTTGTCGCGGGCAGTCAGGTCTCGCGCCTGTACAAGGACGGCGCACTGACCTCAATCGGGACCATTTCGCCCGGATCAACGCCTGTCCGGATGAGTGACAACGGAACGTGCCTTTTCATCGTGGATGGAAGCTCAGGAAATGGGTGGTTCTGTTCCATGCCATCTTCCCCAGGAAGCTCAAAAGGCAGCACGACCACATTCAGCTATTCCGTGAATAGCGCGACCCGTTCGGGCTCGTCGTCTCTGACGGTCATGAGCGCGTTTACGCTGTCTGCGGGTTATGTTTACACCCTGTCTGGTACCGGGATTGCTGACGGAACGACAGTCACGGGCGTGTCGTCAGCCTTGTCCGTCACGACGTCCGGAGATGCGGCAGAAGGTACGCAGACAATTACCGTTCAGAGCGTCGTCTCTAACGTCGGCGGCTGTACGATCATTGGTGGAGGTATTGCGGCCGGCACAACCATTCTGGCGACGTCAGCCAATGCTGCGAACTCCAGTTACACCGATATGGAACTTTCTGCACCGACCTCGGCGGATACACCGGCAAATACCGTTCTCACGATCCTGTCCACGGCCGATCCAGACGCGGACATTACGACACTCAGCCTGTCGCAGGCCACGACGGCAGACATTGATGCTGCGGCGTCCATTTCGATTGTGACGTCTTCTCCCAACCCCTATGGCGCTTTGGTGAAGATCAGTGATGATGCGTTTTACGGCTCGCCGACCATCGATATTCTGGACACGTTCTTTCTGTTCGTGAACCCGAACACAACGAACTGGTACACGTCTCCGGCGCAGTTTGCTGACGAGAACCAGACGCCATTTGATAGCCTCTATGTCGCAAGCGATGCGACGAGCCTGGGTACGATTATCGGTCAGTGTGTTGTGGGGCAGTACATCTGGCTGTTCAGCCGGTCACAGGTTGAATTCTGGTATGACAGCGGCGCGGCAGACTTCCCATTCCAGCGCGTTCAGGGCGTGACGCTCGAAACCGGATGTGTCAGCCCCTACACCATTGCCAAGATCCCGACGACTGGGGCGGCACCCAACGGCGGCGTTATGTGGCTTGGCCGGGACCGGGCTGGATATGCCCGTGTCTATATGGGGCAGCAGACAACGGGCGTTCCGGTTTCAACCTTCCCGGTTGAAGGTGCCTTGCAGGCCATGCCGGACCTCTTGGGAGCTGTGGCAAGCGTCTATCAGCAGGAAGGGCACGTTTTCTATGTCCTGACGATCCCAGGGCAAGCGGCTTCGTGGGTTTATGACGTCTCTGCAGGGCTATGGCACGAGCAGTGCAGCCTGGATGCATTCGGGAATGAAAGTCAGTACCGCCCTTATTGCTGGCCCACGCTCTGGCGGCTTGGAATGGCGCATGATCGCGTATACCGGCTAACGTGGACTGACCCGGGAGATACGACGCTGATGGGCGTCTTTCTTGATCTTGATCCGGTACGGTCATGAGCGCTCGTGATCTCAACTGCCCACTGCCTCATCAGATCTGCAATGCAGATGGCACACTGACGGCATTAGAACAGACCTTCCTTCGTCGCCTCTGGGAGCGGACCGGATCAGCGCCCGGCACCGATACAGCGTGGATCGAAGTAGAGGCCGATATGGCTATGCTTTCTGCCGCTCAGGCTCAGAGTTCCGCCTCTGCGGCGTTACGCTCTCTCTTGCCCAGCAAACGCTTTTGGAGGCCCAGTCCATCCGGGCACAGGATTCCGCTATTCTCTCCGTTACGGCCCGACCACCACGTGACGGGTCACATTCAGACGAGAGCATGATCTTTGCGATCATGAAGCCCTGATGTCCGTCGTCGCGAAATCCCTTCAGCCTGGAACAACCCTGATCACCCCGAGGTTCAGGAACTGATTGGGGTTATGAAATCAGAGCATCTGTGCGCCCGGTACAGCGCGGCTCGGCTTGGCTTGGAGCGCGTCAACACAACCCCCATCACATGGCCGGACGGGACTGTCCGCAATACCGCCGATTACAGGATGAAGCGCCCATGATCCGCCATTCCGTTGCTCAGGCTGATTACTTGCCGGGGGTTTGTTTTGATATTGGGTCTGCCGTAGGAGGCGCGGCTTCTGCTGCGGGCACGGTGGCTGCTACGGCGATGCAGGTCAGTGCCGAGAAAAAAGCGCGTGAAATTGGGACCAACACGGCTAAGGAAGTCGCGCCGACGATCACAGACAGTGCAACTTCCGCCAACGCCTTGCTCGGAAACTATGCCTCTACAGGCAACTCCGCGATCAACGCGCTGTCGAATGGACTGACAGAAAGCCAGCTTCAGGCCACTCCCGGATACAAGTTCAACCTTCAGCAAGGCGAACAGGCTGCAACGAACAGCGCCGCCGCCCGAGGATTGGCAAATAGTGGGGCAGCCCAGAAGGGTGCGGCGGCTTATGCCTCCGGCCTCGCTGACAGCACGTATCAGAACCAGTTCAACGACACGAACGCACTGGCACAGGAGGGCTACAACGCCCTCAACCAGCAAGGCAACAACACCATGACGGCCGCAAACAATGCGGCTCAGGTCCGTATGGAAGGCGCGAATGGTGCCATGACAACAACCATGGGTGCGGGCAATGCGCTGGCTAATGGTCTCTCGTCTTTGGGCAATACGGCCAGTCAGTACAGCATGTACAATGCGCTTTTAAATGGCTCTGGTTCTTCTTCATCTGATCCCTTTGGCGGATCTGGAACGAGTGCTTAACCATGGCAGGTTTCAACACAAACGCCCTCATGCCGACACCGCTCACGCAGCAGACCAATCCGCTTGAGTTCGCATCTCAGGCTGTCGGTCTTCGCAATGCTCTGCTCGGTAATAAAATCCAGCAGGCGAAGTATGATGCTGACATGGCGCAGGGAAATGCTCTTCTCGGAGCCACGGGCGCAGATGGCCGCACAGATTACGCCAAGGCCCGCGCCGCAATGGCCGCTGACCCGGATGCCGCATATGGGGCCGCGCAGGCCGTGCGCGAACAGAACGCCGCGCGCGCGGACGATCTCGCTAACACGGTAGCCGGGAAAAACGCGGTCGGGGCCATGCTGTCCTACGTTGGATCAAACCCGGATCAGGCACACCTCTTCGCAGCGAAGCGCATGGGCAAAGCGATTTTCCCCGGCCAGAACGTTGACGCTGTCGTTAATCAGATCGCGCAACTGACGAACTCCATGCAGGCTCCAGGCCAGCAGGAAGCCAACCGATCTGTCTTTTCCGCGCGGTATCGGCGAATGGTGTAAGGCGTAAAGAATGCTACAGCCAACAGAACAGTGCTTATCCAATGGTCAGCGCCGTATATTCTACATGATGCAAAATGACGTCATCGTACGTAGCTACAGCGAGAAAAGCAGGTACCGGCAAAGCCTCCCCTTAGCCATGACGAGATAGAGGAAGATCATGCGGGAATTATCGCAACTCTATGCTTGTTGGACAACGTTTTTCACTATCATTGCGTTATCCAACAAGTCGAAGCTAGGTCAATAAGTCATCAGGCTAATGATATACGTACAAATTCACTTACCAAATCGATTTTCTCAGGAAGAAATTTTCCGATTTCGCCTTTAACTATTTTTTCTTTCAATTCGTCTAAGGTCCGCGGGACATCGGACCAACATGCTGGAATATCGGTAAATTTATATTCCCACCACTTGGAAGCGAGGAGACGTTCAATCAGTGCATCTGAGAAACGCATCTTAATAATTCTAGCAGGAACACCCCCAACGACTGCGTAAGGAGGAACATCCCTTGTAACCACTGCTCCGGAGGCAACAATTGCCCCTGTCCCAATCGTCACACCGTCTCTAATTGATACGCCCGAACCTATCCAAACATCATTTTCAATTCTAGCACAAATGGGATGCTCAACAGGGTAGTCTTCTATTTTAAAATCCGCTCCGAAGTCCTCTCGAGCAAGTTTTTCCCAGATATTACCATATGTAAAAGTACTTGTAGTCAAACGCTTGGACGGATGATCGTCTCCCATTCGACGAACACGCTCAGCTATGCTGCAATATCGTCCTATAACGAAGTTCTGCGCAAGTTTACTTTCGGTGTAAGAAAATGCTCCCATACTGCAAAATCCGTCTCGTGGAAGAGAAGAATAGGGCTCTACAAGAATTTTATGATCAAACCTAATACTTGATCCAAAAGGTATTACACCACGAATATTAAATCCTGGCGCCAAAAATATCCTTTTCTCAAAACAGAAATCTTCCATTTTTTTTGTCCATGATATCATTACAGGATAATGATTCACGATGTGTTCGGATTTTCTGAATACTCTTAATTCGTTACCTTCGTCATGCAACAAAAATTTTCCAGAAAGCTCTACTATAGATCCGCTTTCTATAAGAACGTCTAAAAGAATGCTTGTCTCACCAAGGTCGCTAAAAATAGCAATTTTTCCGTTTTTTATTCCCCAAGATGTTTCAATCGGGTGCTGATAACCCGTGATGGTGCCATTTTCATTAAATTTGAAAAAAGAACCGAAAATATGCCCGGATGAAGTCCCGTAAAGCCATACGGTTTCGTCGATTAATTTTTTTAGTATTCCTGCCTCGGTTTCTTTTTCTATCGCTATATCTAATTTTTCTGGATGATTTGTAGTCATTGTTTCTTCTGAGGCACCATCTGGGGTAATCATATTCTCTCCAGTATTTTATAACGATTCGTATCTTTTTCTTACAATTAAGTTTTATCATGTCATATGGAGAGGACTAGGTCTAAAAAATGAAATATGCGGCCACTTTCTTTTGGGCTTCGAGAGGGAATATCGCGAATTTTATGCTGTTCCCCTTGTACTGATTTCTGGACATCCCGAGTGCCAACGTAGCCTTGTCGTTGCCTGACTAGGTCACGTTGACAAAATGCTCAGCCCCGAGCCTTGCGGCGGCGAGGCCGAGGAAGTTCATGAACGACAGGGCAGTTTTGTCGTAGCGGATTGCGATACGGCGCATCTGCTTGTGTCTGTTGAACATCCGCTGGATGCGGTTGCGGTAATGCTACCAGTCTGCTTTCTGAGGCGGCACTTCGGCCCCTTTGCGTGGGCGACTAAATGCTTCCGTATGGGCCCCGCTTTTGCGTCTGTGGCCTATGAATGGGGCCGGCACCACCGTGCTGTCGACCGTATGCTGCCAGTCATTGGTCAACCTCAGATCAATACGGGTTTGCAACAGATCGTCTCATACGGTCCTGTCCGGCCCTACGGCAAAACCGGACATATATACACTGAGTTCCACTTGCCGTAGCGCTCATGCATGTCTCGCCACGGACAAACGACGCGCARGWCATGCAGCATMCCATTGAGAAACCGGCGGTTATCTCCCGCGGGTCATGCTCAACCGTTCGCCCTCAGGAGGCAGAAGCGGACCAATAACGTTGATCGCCTCGGGCCATACCCCTCCACTACCCTGCCTTTACTGAGGAAACCAGTGAATCAGATATTGCCTCAGACCGACAAGTCTTTTGTCAACGTGACCTAAGCTTAATCTGGTCTACACTTACAGCAATCGTACAGTTAGCCGGATTTTGTTGGCCGTGTGGTCTAAGGTGAGTGCCAGTCTTGCCATCATTCCAGAGGGCGTTTCCCCGCCTCTTTTGCGCGAATGGAAGTCGTAGAGCTTCTATTTCGCACCCTTTGGGGTGAGGCGGTGTTTTACAATCATGCACCATTCAAGGATATTCGCTGTTGCTTCCTCTGCAAATTCCGCAATGAGATACGAAGGAATTTGTTTGATACAGAACGAGATGAAGGCTGCGCCGATGAGTGCTCCAACTATTTTTTTCATATTACCTCCGATGATCTGAAGACATTTTTTCCACTTTTATTTGAGAAGAGCAATAGAATTTCCCTCGCGCTGAACTTCTGAGTTCCAGTGTGATCTCAACATGGCATGCTTCGCGTGTGGCGGGTCATAATCTGGTCAAGATCTCTCGTCATGCACCGCCCTTTGAAAGAATCAGTTATGAATGCTGTGTGGTGCGCAGCCGAAGCCAGTGAGTTGATCTCCAAGAATGCCCTTACGCCTGACTTCCTCTGACGGGTGGCGCGGTGTCGCAACTCTTTCATGCACTCGAAGGTATTTATCTTCCCCCAAAGACAGTAACCAATTTAACAAGCAGGACGGTGCTATTGGGTCAGCTTGCGTATGCAAAAATAGCGGCAGAAATCTATGAAGTGTCGGGTAGGCAAGAGAATCTTCTGGGATTGTGATGAATTACAATTGCTCGGCATTGACATTAGCACTCTCGTCTCGAGCCAGATCCTGTTGTAGCGCTCAAAAGGCAGGGCAATCAAAAGGGTTCAGGGCAACTGAAGGGGCTCTCTAAAGGCACCAGCAGCATAAATCTCCGTGGTGTCACGGATCTGGAGAGGCTTTTTCCAGCGTCTTTATGGCAGCAGGCGCCCTATCACTTCGCGATGTGTCTTCTACAAAGCCAGAACTTAGAGATCAAAGCGAGCATTAAGAGAAATTGTTCTGGGCGCTCCAGGAAATAAATTTCTGTTCCCACGGCTGAGCCAATAACGAACATTTCCTATATTTTCTACTGTCCCCCTTAAAACTACATGGTGATTGCCAATTTTTGTGCTGTAAGCGGCACCTATATTCCCCACAATATAAGACGGTAGCCGAATTGTGTTTGCCGCATCTAACCAACTCCGGGAAACGTAATTGAAGCCTGCGTTGACGCTTAGGCCTTTGATGGCTTCCAGGCGATATTCCGTATTGAATGCGGCTTGAAATGGAGCAACGGCTTCCAGTTTATGCCCTTGGTAGCCTGCGGTAGCTTGAACATATCGCGCATCCAAATACGCAATACTGCCGTTGATATTCAGATTGCGCGTTACCAACCAGGAGCCAGCGGCTTCGACCCCCTGATAGCGGGATAGTCCCTCCTGAACATAATAATTCTGGGCGTTGGTGTAAGCCGCTCCCGTGTCCATGCGGAACACTGCGAGCGTTCCATTCCATGCTTTTTTCTGTATTTTTACTCCTAGCTCATACTCGTCACTACGGATTGGTCCGAAAACCTGCATATAATTCACGTTGGAAGCCCCCGCCTGCCCTCCAGATTGCATGGCCTGCACCCAGCTAAAATAGGTGTTTATCTCCGGGGTGATTTTGTAGCTGAGAGACACCAATGGCGTGACGGGATTATTTCTGTGGGCGGCTGTTTGCTGGCCTGACGTCGAAAAGTCGTTTTCCAGATAGTTCGTATATCGCCCTCCTGCCATGAGAGACCAGCGATGATAAGTGATTGTGTCGCTCCAGAACGGAGCGACCTGCTGGTAATCAATGTAGCGATACATGCGAGGATTAAAGTTGCTTGCGCTCGTCAATGTAGGGCGATTACGGAAGATATTGCCGTATTCAACAGGATTTTTAGCGCCTGAATTGGCATCTGCATCAAACATCTGCCGCAGCCAGGTGATGCCGGCGATTACATCATGGTGGAGTGGCCCTGTCTCGAAGTGTCCCTGAGTGGTCGCATCCACCTGATGGTAAGTCAGCACACGCACCATCTCGAAAGCGCGGCTCATATAATCGCCGTTTGTTCCCGTAAACGTCAGTTGGTTGGACGGGAATTTTTCATCGAGATGGGTGTAGCCGTATGTTAGATGAGCGCTCCAGTTCCGGGAAAAATCCCAGTCGAAGCCCGTACTAAAGCGCTTCATGTCATTTGTTTTCCAGGAGTCTTTGGCGCCAAATGCCTCGCGACCGCTCATCGTCCGTACGGCTCCGACCCCGTTGGCAGATGCAATCGTATTCACCATCCCTTTCTGAAGGGTATTCAGATAGAACGTATTGAAATGCCAGTGCAGATTATTCGTAATCCGGACATTCGTTGTGAAAGACAAGGACAGATTGCGTAGGAAGCTGTCATTCACCTGGTTTCCGACTTCGCTGGCGAAAACAAATCGCGTCTGTATGCGATGGGCATTGTCGAGAGACCCTCCAACATCCAGCATCTGCCGAAACACCGCATCGGAGCGATAACCTGCTTCAAGCGTCAGCTTTCGTGTCTCAACCGGAGCTTTCAACTGATAATCAAGCACACCGCCTGGTGAGCCAAACCCGTACATGAATGCTGAAGCACCCTTGATCACCTGAATATGATCAAAATTGGCCAACGGTAGGTCAATGTACCAGTAGGGAATGGCCAGACCATCAATCTTGTAACCATTCGTCCAGTCCAGGTTGAGGCCACGAACTCTGACGCTGGACCCGGACGCCGTGGAGGAGCCGTTTGAATTCGCCTGGACCCCTGGCTCATACCGCATGACGTCATTGATATCCGAAGCCTGCATCTGTTCAATTCGATCGGCAGAGATTGTGCTGACTGAAAAAGGCGTATCGAACTCAGATCTGGTCCCGAATGCCCCCAGAGGGACTTTACGCGCCAACTTGGGCGCATGACGTGTGACATGAACCGTCACGGATTCCTGTGTCTGACTTCGAATATCATGCGGCACAGCCCGCTGTGGCGACGCACTCGCTATGGGGGGAATGGTCGAATGATTATGTATTTGTACCTGTTTCCGTAGAGCGTGATGGATCGTCGCGGCTGACGATAGATCGGGCAAAGTAACAAGCAGAAGAGCGCGCAGGCTAAAACGCCGCATGATAAGTATATCCTTGAAAGATTTAAAGTTTCAGCCTGAAGTGCGACGGAGCCTGTCTTCCTGCTCCACCAGAGATCGGACCCTGGGAATGAGATCCCGGCCATACCGAATGGCATCCGTCAGGGGGTCAAAACCCCTGATGAGAAAGGTCTCAATCCCGAGACGATAGTATTCGAGTAAACTCTGGGCGACCTGTTCCGCCGTTCCGACCAAAGACGTGGAATTCCACCGACCGCCAGTAACCTGCGTCACACCCGTCCAGAGGCGTTCGTCATGTCGTACAGATTTCGCAGCAATCGCCTGTAGTCGCCGGGACCCTTCATTTGTTGGAAGGTTGTCGGCCGTTGGGTGCGCGCCTGCGTGGTCAAGGGCTATTCCGCTTTGTGTTGGCAGAATGGTTGCCTGTCGTTTTTCAATTTGCGTCTGAATGACCGCAGCGCGCGCCCATGCTTCTTCTTCCGTATCTGCAATGATTGGACGAAACGAGATGGAGAACCGCAAGGAGCGATTATACTTCTGACCAGCCGCGCGTACTTTTCCAACGAGTTCTGCAGCACTGGCCAGGGGCTCCCCCCATAAGGCATATCCGTCGGCGAGTTCGCTTGCGACCTTGATCGCCTCCTCGGAGGCTCCACCGAAATATAAGGGGATACCGCTCGACTGGTAGGGCAGCACAGCCGAAGAGGCGCCACGCAGACGATAGAATTCTCCATCATGATCAAAAGGTGATCCCCCCGCCCATTCTCGGCGAAGAATTTTCAGATATTCCGCAGTTCGTTGATAGCGCTCTGGTTTTGACAGATGGTCTCCATCAGCTTCGAGTTCGCGATCATTCCCGCCCGTTATGATGTGGACAGCTACGCGTCCTCTACTGAGGTGATCCAATGTTGCAAACTGTCTTGCGGCCAATGTGGGGGCTGTAAAACCCGGACGATGCGCAATGAGCATCCCCAACCTGGATGTTACGGATGCTGCATGTTGGGCAATCAGAACGCTATCAGGAGAGGTCGAATGGAACGCAACCAATGCTCTGTCAAAACCGGCACGCTCATGAAGCAACGCCGTGGCAGCAATGTATGTGGGATCAACAGCAGACCCAGGAAGGTCCAGAGTTTCTGTCTGTTCACGCGCACTGACGTAACCAATGAATTCGACAGGCATAAACCACTCCATTTGAAAGTGATTTTATTTTAATTACTTTTTATTTTCATAAATCTTAAAAATGGAAACCTTAGTCCTGAAGATATGAAATGTTTCCACGTTCCATGTCAGCCTTGTTGGACCCACAAAATGCGACAATGGAATATTTCGAATAAAAAACTATAAGATAAGGATATTAAATATTTTTGTTTATAATATTGCAGTTTAGAAGTACAAAATTAAATCAATTAATCAGAAAAAAGCAACACATTTAAATAAATCTACATTTTAATTGTATGCTTATCGACAGGATAAGAAATAGAATTTCAGGGACAGTATTGCGTTTTGTAGGTGTTTCTGAGGCATGCCTTTTCTTTCTGAAAAAAAACTTTTTTTTCCTGCTACAGGTAGGAATTCGCTGCCTTCCCTTTTGGGGACAACATGCGGCATCGCAGCATTCATGGGCGTCATTATCCACCAGGCTCATGCTGCGACCACCCCTTCCCGATCGCTCCATACGACACAGCACCCAGCCTCGTCATCGCGGGACACGCATCAAAAACAGCGGCTCTCGCCCACTCGTCCAGCGATAGTGCAAGCCAAAGGCTTAGGTGAATCGTTTTCAGTTCACGGGCGATCTTACGCCGCGCGACGAGCCGCAGCCCTGCAAAAGACGCCACAATCGGCAAGTTTGCTGACTGCATCACAGCTCGAACGATTGGGCGTTCAGAATACCAAGCAACTCGCCCGACTCACACCCAATCTTTATATTCCGAACAACATGCCAGGCTACGCAGTTCTGAATTACTTTATTCGAGGCATTGGTGAGATTGATCCACAAGGTGAACCCTCAGTTGGCACCTATCTCGACGGGGTCTACCTTCCTCGAAACATGGGCAACATGCAGGAACTTCTTGATGTGGCTGACATCGAAGTAGACCGTGGTCCTGTCGTATTTTCCGGACATCAGTCGGAGGGGGGAGCTGTCAGGATCAATACCCTCGTTCCCACCAATCAGAGGCGCTTCGTCGCGCAGACTGGATATGGAACCTATAACGAATACCAGATTGGTGTTGCAGCCAGTGGTGCTCTCGTAAAAGACAAAGTCTATGGCAGCATAGCATTTGGCCGTCATGCCCGAGGTGGGATCGATCATAACTATACGGTCGGGAAAGACACCAATAACATCGATTATACCCAGGCCCGCGGGAAGCTACGCTTCACGCCGAACGAGGATCTGGACATTACCCTTGCTTTCGATGGCACAATAGATGGCAGCACCAACAAGGGTGTCGGAAACCTTCTGAACCCTTATATCTACGGGAATTATAACCAGCTTTTTCCGAAAAATAACTACAGTGAAGCTGGTTTCATCGGGAACGTGAGATATACGCTTTCCCCACATCTGAAACTCTATTCCATCACGGGTATCAGAGGATACGACGACAAAGGAATTTACGACAACACTGGCGATTATTATTCCCGGACATCCCAGCCTCTTTATTACAAGGATAGAATGTATTCTCAGGAGCTGAAGCTTCACGGAGATTACGGCAAGGTTGATTTTAATGTCGGCGCATACTTTATGTATGAAGACTGGTTCACTCAACGCTGGGCCAATAATTCTTCGGGAACGGCAACCAATGATCCGGCGAAGATCCGTTATGCACCAGTTTATGCCGTCATTGATCAGGTCACACGAAACTGGGCGCTTTATGGGGAAGCGAATTACCATATCACGCGTGCCCTGACCTTCACTGCCGGGCTGCGCTTTAACTGGGAGAACCATTCAAATTCTGAGACTTTGAATTATCTGGCGCCAGGTCCTTCGCACCAGTCAACGCCGGCCAACCAGCTTTCCTATATTCTCTGGGGAGTGCCGGGTGATCTGGCCTGGCAGGTTTCAGATCGTAAAAGCTGGGTCCAACTTCTCCCGAAAGGCACGCTGACTTATCAGGTTCGTCCAAACCTGATGACATATGCTTCCATCTCTCAGGGTGGGAAATCAGCAGGATATGATTTTCGGGCACAGAGCCCAACGGCGTCCGGAAGCCTTCAGGCCTCCACACCCTATAATCCGGAGATCGTTACAACCTACGAAGTGGGCCTTAAAAGTGATCCCCTGCCCGGTCGCGTCCATTTCAATGGGGCTCTCTTCTGGAACCAGTTTGACGACATCCAGCTAACCACCACAGATCCATCAAATGGGCTTGCGCGGCGTTTTAATGCAGGAAAGGGTCATTCCGTAGGCGCCGAAGCAGAGACTTTTGTCCAGATTACCCGCGATCTGGATCTGCATTACACAGCGTCTTACCTTTATTCTGCGTTAGATAAATTCCGTGGGCGCGTTAGCCGGACAGTTCTTGCTAGCGGTCAAGTCTATAACAATACGCCGTATGCAGGCGCTCCCCTCCCTTTCTCCCCACGGTTCCAGACGATGGGATCTCTAACCTATAAAATTCCGGTTCGGCTGCCCGGAGTATTCCGGATTGGCGCGGATGTTTCATTCCAGACTGCGCTTTACACCAGTTCTCAAACCAATCCGCAGAACCGTCTGACGCCGCAGACTTATGTAAACGCCATGGCAAGCTGGACCAGCCCTGACAAGCGCTGGTTCCTGCAGGCTACTGCCCGAAATCTGCTTGATCGGCGGTATCTGCAAAGCACAACGTTTGTTCAGGGAGGGGGCGTGCCCGTTTATGAATCGGCACAGTTCGCTGACCCAAGAACAATCTATGTGACTGCGAAGTTTACCCTCTAGCAGAAATAACCCTACCTAAAAATCTTGGTTCAGGAGGTTTGTAGGTGGGGGAAAATATCTTTATTCAGAATAATAAAATGCATTGATTAATTTTTATCATTGGAAATTTAATCAATGCATTTTTATGTTTGGTTTAAATAATAATTTCAACGTGCAAAAGCAATAATATTTAGGTGTGATTTCATGCCCCTGTCTCCGTCTGCCGTAAAGCGTCGTAGTTTTCTTGGCCTCGCATCTGCTGCTGCTGCTGCGGGTTCGAGACTGTTGCCCCAGGGGCTGGCGGCTCAGACAGAAGACATCTCCCACATTACGCTGAGAGCGGCCACGTTCCGCGGGGCGGACCAGACGCTTCTTAAAGAAACGAGACTTGATGACTTTCCCTACAAGGTCAGTTTCAGCGAGTTTAATTCAGGAAACATCATTGCTCAGGCCATTAATGCCGATGCCTTGGATATCGGCGGCTGGAGCGAAATTCCGATGGTCTTTGCGGCCACATCCGGAGCACGGATTTCCATCGTTGCAACGCTGGAGGGGCCGACAACCGATCAGGTCCTGCTTGTTCCGACACAGTCGACTGCGAAATCAATCGAGGACCTTAAAGGCAAGAGAATTGGCTATATCAAGGCCACAACAGCCCATTACTTTCTGATCCGGATGCTGGAACAGCATGGTCTTTCCTGGCACGATATCACGCCTGTCGCGCTCAGCATCAGCGAAGGGCTAACGGCCATGAAATCAGGCAGCCTCGATGGATGGGCAACATATGGATATGCCATTCAGATGCTGGAATCTGACGGAACGGCTCGCATCCTGCAAAGTGCTGCTGACATTCTTTCAGGCCATTATTTCATTGGTGCCAATCCGCTCCGTCTGAAAGATCAGGCCTTCCGCGTCGCTGCTGCAGATTATCTTGGGCGGCTCAACAAGGCTTATTCCATCTTAAGTCACGATAAGCCGCGCTGGGCGCGCGCTGTATCACCCGTAATACAGGTGCCTGAACCTCTGGTGTTGAACTATCTGCAAAACCAGAACCGACCCTATCATCTGCGCTCCTGGCATAAAAACGACATTACCTCGGCGCAGGAGATAGCAAACACCTTTGTCAGAACCGGTTTCCTTCCCCCTGGAACAGATCCCGCGCCAATCTTCTCTCCTGTTCTCTCTGACGCGCTGGATCGCCAGAGTTCCCGTCTGTGAAGTTCTCGTCGTCTCTTCGGCTGGAGGCAGACGTTCTGATTATCGGTGGCGGGCTGGCAGGATGCTGGGCGGCTATTACCGCAGCTCAGACGGGCGCCAGAGTTGTTGTTGCTGAAAAAGGATATTGTGGAACTGCAGGGGTAGCAGCCTCTGCTGGCCCGGGGCACTGGTTCATCCCCCCTGACGGAACTCTTCGCCGCGATGCCATTGCCCGGCGCCTTGAAACCGCAAAGGGGCTGGGCGACGCGGACTGGATGGAAACCATTATTGACCGGACATTCCGAACCCTGCCCACCATTGCCAGCCATTATCGCTATACGCAGGATGATAACGGGAAAATCAGATACCATGCCCTGCGTGGCCCGGAATATCTTCGCGCTCTTCGCCAGAAGGCGCTGGATTGTGGTGTCACTGTACTGGATCATAGCCCTGCCCTGGCCCTGCTTCGCCATGGGGATACCAGTMTCGCGGGCGCTACGGGGGTATCTCTGAAATCAGGACATGATCAATGGATCGTCCGCTCTGGTGCTACCATTCTGGCAACTGGAGGGTGTGCTTTCCGGTCCCACCTTCTGGGGAGTGCAAACAATACCGGAGACGGGCTTCTGATGGCCGCTGATGCTGGGGCCTGTTTCTCCGGAATGGAATTTTCGGCCTTTTTCACGATCGTTCCGGCCAACACGACAATGGCCCGAACCATGATCTATAGTTTTGCGCGATATTATGATGCTGCCGGTCATGAACTTGAACGACCGCCTGGCTCACACGACAATAGCTTTCTCGCCAGAGCTTTGAAAAAGGGGCAGGTCTTCTGTGATCTCTCGGGCGTCCCAGAGGACATTCGCAGACAGCTGCCGCAGATTTCTCCAAATGTGCCGATAACTTTTCAGCGCCTTGGAATAGATCCTTTTTCCCAAAAATTCCCCGTTTCTCTGGTGGGTGAAGGAACAATTCGCGGCGTCGGCGGCATCCGCGTCATGGACAGGCACAGTGGCTGTGGGGTTCCGGGGCTCTATGTCGCTGGCGATGTAGCTTCGCGAGAACCTGTAACTGGGGCCATATCAGGAGGTGGTGCCGTCAATGCGGCCTGGGCCCTGTCTTCCGGTTGCATCGCAGCAGAGGCTGCTGTTGCTTACACACGCAGGCAGCGACGCTCCCTGAAAGAGCCCGTCACACTGCCAGAATACGAAGCCATTGCCGGGGATTCCACGGCCGTCGAACACGCTGTTCAGCGTGAAATGCTGTCTCCAAATAAACAGTATTTCCGAACAGCATCATCCCTGAAACAGTCGTCTCAGGCACTGGAAGACGCGTGGGAGCGTCTGTCGCTTGGCGATGTCCATCAGGCAGGAGCGCGCGCACGGCTTCGACATCAGGAATTGAAGGCCCTCACGGCGGTTGCGCGCTGGTGTACGGCAAGCGCTCTGGCCCGGAAGGAAAGCCGGGGACTTCACTATCGCTGTGATGCTGAAAGTGTAGCCATGCCCGCCCATATTCTGAGCGGCGGCCTTGCAAAACCGTGGACCCGCTCGGTCCCAGCGAAAGTACCCTCATGATTGAACTGATTGTTGAGACCCGTTGCACGGCCTGCAATATCTGTGTGGAGGTCTGCCCACGCGATGTTTTAAGCCCTCGCGAAGGACAGCCGCCCATCATTGCCTATCAGGCAGACTGCCAGACCTGTTTCCTGTGCGAGCTTTACTGCAAAACAGACGCCATTTACGTTCATCCAGACGCCACCCAGGCGCATCCACAGGATGCGGAGATGCTGGAAGCATCAGGCCTGCTTGGGGAGTATCGCCGGAATTCCGGCTGGGATGAGTGGTCAGATTATGAAGAGCTGAGAAATCAGCACTGGCGTATGGAAGACGTCTTTCGACGTGCCAGATCACCCTGAGACCCATTGAGGGGAGACAAAGGTCTCCCCTTTTATTTTTTATCCGGCAGCGCGTGATGGCTGCGCTTCAAGAGCAGCAATTTTCTCCCGGACAAGCGGAATAAGATCACGACCGTAACGTCGCGCATCTTCCAGCGGCTCAAATCCCCGGATCAGGAAGTTGTCGATACCCAGCTTGTAATATTCCACCAGAGCGTCTGCGACCTGTTCAGGCGTCCCAACCAGCCCGGTCGAATTTCCGGCAGCGCCGGTCAGGCTGGCAACACCCGTCCAGAGACGTTCATCCCGCCGGCGAGTAGTCGCCGTTTCTAGCAAGCGGCGTGAACCATCATTCGGCGGTTGATGACCTGTGACGGGCAATCCAGACTGCTCTCGGGCCGCACGCACAAGATTTTCGACCTCCTCTGCCCGCTTCCATGCAGCGTCTTCCGTATCCGCGATAATTGGACGCAGAGAGAGGGAAAAACCAATTGTTCGACCATGGCGGGCAGCAGAAGACCGTACACGACTGACGATCTCGCGGGTTGCGTCCAACGTTTCCCCCCACGTTGCATAAACGTCAGCATGTTTCCCCGCGACATCCAGAGCTTCAGCAGAAGTGCCACCGAAGAAAACCGGAAGATTCTGCGGGTGGATGGAACTCTGTGCCTGCCGAATATGGTAGAAACGCCCGTCATGATCGAACGGTGTGGAAGCACTCCATTCCTGCTTCAGAATATCGAGATATTCGTCGCTGCGGACATAACGTTCTGCCTTGGTTGTACCGACGTCCCCGTCGCGGGCCATTTCAGTATCTGCGCCCCCGGTGATGATATGGACGGCCACACGGCCCTGCGAAAGCTGATCAAGCGTTGCGAGCTGCCGAGCGGCAAGTGTTGGCTGCGTAAAGCCAGGGCGATGTGCGACCAGAAAACCCAGCCGGCTGGTTAAAGCCGCTCCATAAGCGGCCACAAGCTGACTCTCGGGAGAATTGGAGCCAAACGGAATCAGGACGCGGTCAAAGCCGCCCTCTTCCTGAACCTGCAAGGCTTCGCGAACGTAGGAAAGGTCCAGCGCGCGATCGCGCACGCCTGCATGAATTTCAGATCTATTATTGAAACCAATATAACCGATGAAGTTAACCATAACGCTTCTCCACTTGCATTATCTCTTCATCGTAAAATAAAAATATTCGAAATAATCGTGATTTCGGAAAAGGATATTCATTAGAAAAACTGGACGAAAGCGCCCTCCCTAAAGAAGGAAAGGCGCGGTCTTTGTCTTACTGACCGTCAGGGCTGAAACGTCCTTCAAAAGCGACTTTCTCAAGCGGCAGGCGATCGGAAGGCTGTTCACGCTGACGGAGCCCTTCCGGCAGGGCGGCGGCATCGGCCTGACGGCCAATCACAAGAGCTGCATGCACCTCATAATCCTCCGGAAGTTCCAGTCCTGCCTGAGTCAGATCGTGGTCGAAGCCACTGATCGGATGAACGGCCCATCCCGCCTGTGAGGCCTGAAGCTGTATGAGAACAGAAGCGGCACCGGCATCAAAAGCATGCGTCGGCACCGGAGAAGGTTCACCTGTTCTATCAGAGATGGTGATTGTTCTGGACACTATGTAAATGATCGCTGAGGCATTTTCGGCCCAGCTTCGGTTGAACGGGATCAGCCATGACAGGAACCGTTCCCAGTCCGGCGTGTTCCGGCGTGCGTGAATGAAGCGCCAGGGCTGGAGATTGTAAGCTGAAGGTGCCCAACGTCCCGCATCCAGAAAAACTTGCAGGTCTTTCGGATCAATTTCCTCAGGCTGAAAGGCCCGTGGAGACCAGCGATTGAGAATAACCGGCAGGATAGAAGACTCCGGAGCACGGTCAGGGGCAGTCGTCATGGAATTGGCCTTATCAGAAATACGGACTTATGCAGCATGCACGCCCAGCGCATTGAGTAACAGACTACGCAGCCCCTCGAACGCTGGATCAGAGTGTCGTCTAGGACGCGGTATGGTAATGGGAACATCTACGCGAATGCGCCCGCGTTCAAGCACCACAGCCCGGTCGGCAAGCAGAAGAGCTTCGTCCACGTCGTGGGTTACGAGCAAAACCGCACACCTGTGTTTTTTCCAGAGATCTGCGACAAGGTGCTGCATCTTTAGCCGCGTTAGAGCATCCAGAGCTGCGAATGGCTCATCCAGCATTAGAAATGCGGGCTCTCTCACGAGGGCACGGGCAAGCGCCGCACGCTGTGCTTCGCCGCCGGAGAGCGTGAGCGGCCACGCATTGCTTCGATGAGCCAGGCCTACTTCTTCCAAAACGGCGTCCGCACGCTGTCGGATGCATTTGTCTTCCTGCCCCAGCACAACATTCTTCCACACGCGTTTCCAGGGAAGAAGCCGATGCTCCTGGAACACGACTGAAACGTCACGTGGTCTGGTCACAGCTCCGTCTGTCACGGGGTCAAGTCCGGCCAGCGTTCTCAACAACGTGGACTTCCCAGAACCGCTATGCCCCAGCAGAGCAACAAACTCACCAGGAGCAATCGCCAGATCCAGTCCATCCAGAACAGGAGGGCCATTGTTGAACCGTCGCGTCAGTTGCTCCACAATCACTGCTGTACCGCGATCAGCTTTCGAATACGCTTGTGCGTGTGTCATGCCGTACGCCCTTTCCGTCCATCGGGCCGCCAGGCCAGCAGGGTGCTTTCCAGAAAGCGCACGATCTGGTCCGATATCAGGCCGAGCACACCGTAAACCAGTAGCCCCACAAGAATGATGTCCGTGCGCAGAAAGTCCTGAGCGTCCATCATCATGTGTCCAATGCCACTTTCCGCATTCACCTGCTCGGCCACCACAAGCATCAGCCAGGAGACCCCCACGGCATACCGCAGTCCGGTCAGGAAATCAGGCAATGCCCCGGGAAGGAAGACATCCCTGATCGTCTGCCACCGTGACAGGCCAAGCGTGGACGACATTTCCACGAGTTTCGGATCAATGGACCGAATACCCTTATGCAGGTTCAGATAGATCGGGAACGTCGCCCCGAGGGCAACAAGCAGGATCTTGGGTGTTTCGCCAATGCCGAACCATAGGATGAACAATGGAACGAGCGCCAGAGCGGGCAACGTCCGCAAAATCTGCAGGGGGGCATCAACAACGTCTTCCCCGACACGGGACAGCCCCGAAACAAGCGCTAAAGCCACGCCAACGCTGATGGCAATGCCCAGACCGCTTCCTGCCCGCAAAAGCGAAACGCCAAGATTGAAAGGAAGCGTCCCGTCACGCACCAGCGTCCAGCCTGTTACCGCAATCTGGATCGGAGATGCGACCAGTCGTGTTGAAAGAAACCCAAGGGAGCATGCGACCTGCCAGAGGCAGACCAGCACAAGAGGAGATGCAAAGCGCCTTATGGAAACAAGCCTCCGCAAACTCAGAGCCTTTCTCTTGGTTTCGGCAGTCTTGTACGTTCCAGTCAGTGTGATGGTATCTGACATCGGGCGTCCTCTCACAGGCAGCAATGGATGGATATTTTTCCCTATTCTACATGTATGTGTCAGGTTAATATTCTAAATACCAATGTTTGACGTGATTTAATTGTGCCTGGAGAAACATGCCGTCAGGTTACAGGCTCTCCTGTTATACGCAGGGTCCATTTCCCAGATCTGAACGAGTTGTTTTTCATGGCTTCTGCGAGAAAATTCCTGCCTTTTATGGCTGCGGTTCTGTTGGGAACCTCGTTTGCGCATGCTGAAGAGACCCTGATCGTTGCCGACCAGAAAGGGCAGCAGAAAGCCCTTCTCGAAGCCGCCGGACAAGACAAAAACTTGCCCTACACTCTTCGATGGACCGAATTTGAGGCTGCCGCTCCACTTTTGCAGGCACTCGCCGCAAATGCTGTTGACACAGGAATTGCAGGAGATGGCCCGTTCCTTTTTGCTTGGGGCGCTCATCTCCCTATCAAAGCCGCCTTTCTGGTGCCTCCCAGAGGTGGGGGAGAGTCAACTGCGGTGGTAACCGGGCCATCTTCCCCCATTCACACTGCGGCAGATCTGGCTGGGAAAAGGATTGGGACAGGCAAAGGCTCAATCGGCCATCTCCTTCTTCTACGGCTGATTGCCTCCGGTTCTATCCCTGCCCCCGCGCCTCACATCGTGTTTCTTGCCCCTGCTCAGGCCAAGGCCGCGCTTGATACAGGGCAGATTGATGCGTGGTCCACCTGGGAGCCGTACGTCTCACTTGCTGTCATTCAGGGTCATGCACGGAACATCGTGGACGGTCGAAATGTCATGCCTAACAACAGCTTTTTTGTCGCCACTAACGAAGCCCTGGTGACAAAACACGCTCAATTGGCAGATTTCTATAAGCGCGTGACGGCCGCCTATGCATGGGGGGCAAAACATCAGGTTGAGTATGCGGCTATTCTCGCGCGACAGACGGGTTTACCTCTTCCTGTTGCTGCGGCTGTAGCCAAACGTCTTATCGCTTCTCCTGCGCCCTTAACTCCAGAAATCATTCAACAGGAGAAGACAACCTTAGACGCTTATCGTTCGGGCGGTTTCCTGACTGATGCAGGGAAGCTCGAAGATGCTTTCGACCTGACGGTTTCCACACCCCAATAAATACGCTCTAGTATCTGCCAGATGAGGAAAGACGGAGAAACGTCATGGGTGACAGTCCATTTTCCCCCGCAACCAATCCTGCCGCTACGGACAAGACGCTCGACGAACTGGTTCAGGTCTTTGTGGAACGTGCACCACGTTATGATCGCACCGGCAACATTGCGACTGAGAACCTGCACGATCTCCATGAAGCCGGCTTTCTTGCCCTGGCACTGCCGAAGACTGCTGGAGGCCAGGACATTTCTTTACGGACAGTGACGCAGATTATCGGCCGCCTTGCGCAGGGTGACCCCTCAACTGCTCTCATTCTGGCCATGCAATATCTGCAATCCGGCGCGTTCTCTCATTCGTCTCAGTGGTCAGAGGATGTCAAACAGGAGCTCTTCGAAAGCATTCATCAGGAAGGCGCGCTGATTAATGCGCTGCGTGTAGAGCCGGAACTGGGAACCCCTGCCCGTGGTGGAGTGCCTGACACCACAGTTAGCCGTCATGGCTCGGCATGGCGCATCAATGGGCGCAAGATTTTTTCAACAGGGTCTACAGCGCTTCAGTGGGGTGTAGTGTGGGCGAAAACTGATGACGCCGAACCAAAAGTCGGGCCGGTTCTCGTTCCTCTGGACCTGAGAGGTGTAAGGATCGAGAAAAGTTGGCATCAGCTCGGAATGCGCGCTACGGGAAGCCACACGATCATCTTCGATGATGTGGAGATCCCGGAACGGTATCTGGGTCTGCTGGCGCCTTCTCCTGCAGAAAAGAGTGGTCCCGTCGCGATTGCGAGTTGGCATGCCGTTGTCATTGCGGGGCTTTATAATGGCATCGCCATTTCAGCGCGGGATTGGCTGGTTGAATTTCTTCATAACCGCGTACCTTCCAATCTCGGGGCATCCCTTGCAACGTTGCCTCGTTTTCAGATTTTGCTGGGGGAGATCGATGCTCTCCTTCTGGCGAGCGAAGCTTTGATTGGCCATGCGATCGCTCTCTCGGAACAAGGCACAGAAAGTGATGCCCGCGCCGGACTCGTCAAACAGGTTGTCACGGAAAATGCCATTACAGCTGTAGGCAAAGCGGTTGCCGCCATCGGGAATCCCGGTCTGAGCCAGGATAATCCGCTTGAGCGGCATTATCGAAATGTTCTGTGCGGGCGCATCCATACACCACAGGGAGATAGTGCCCTGTTGGCAGCAGGCCGTGAGGCATTGAAAATTCAGGGATAAAAAAGCCCGGCGACTTCCTTGTCGCCGGGAAACAGAAGGATCTGAGCGAAGTTCAGATGTCTTCCAGAACCCTGAAACCGTGGGTTCCATCTTTCTCAAGCTGAGAGACCAGTCCGAACTCCCAGTCCAGATAAGCCTGCATGGCTTCTGATGCGTTGTCCGTTCCCTCGTAAGGACGTTTGTAAACATCATCGGAAGCTGAGAGAGCCTGTGCGTCATCAAACCCTGTTTCAAGCCCATAACCATGAGCCTGCCAGGCTTCCGTCCCCCCTTTTAGAACCCGGACCTGACGATTTTCTCCGGTAATGTCCGGCGCTGCCAGATGAGCAGCAATACCATTCGGTGAGACCAGAACAATTTCCTTGGCCTGCCGAATGACAGGATGAGATACCAGATCCGGGCGGATGACGAACCTCGCGCCCGGAATATGTCCTTTGCGAAAAACTGGACTGGTGGCGAGATCCAGAACCAGAACGTCGTCAGCCTCAAGGCGCTTATGCAGTTCTGCAGGGGAAAGCGTTTTCACCTCCGGCAATGGCCGTGAGAGTAAGGGGGCTTCCGGACCAGTTTCGAGGGGTTGTTCGTTCCATTCTTCCAGAACGTAAACTTCGTTCCATCCCAGTTGTCGGAGCCAATGAGCCGTCATTCTGGCCCGGACCCCATCATCGTCCGTTAGAACAATGGTTCCATGCCGAACTCCGACCCATTCGTCCGTAGCCTGCACAAGCTGGCCGCCTGGTGCGGAACGGAAATCCTTGAGATGACCTTCCGCGTATTCTTCAGGAGAACGAACATCCAGTCGATAGACAGTGCGTTTGGGATCGGCCAGCAGTTCTTCCAGTCCCTTCGCAGTCAGGGAGCGGACGCCCGTCCTGTCTGCCAGCAGTTCAGCACGCGCTCGGGCCGCCTGATGGTTCTGCTCTGAGACTTCTGTTCCTTTACGGGAGGCTCCATGTTCGAGCGAAAGCCCTTCCAGCGTCCAGCCAATCGTACCGTTTCGAAGCGCAAAAACCGGATTGGGAATTCCAGCATTGACGAGGGACTGCGTGCCAATGATGGATCTTGTCCGTCCCGCACAGTTCACAATCACGGTTGTTTCCGGCGAAGGCGCAATATCCCGAACCCGCAACGCCAGTTCGCCGCCCGGAACTGAACGACCGCCAGGGATGGCCATGACATTGTATTCGATGAACCGGCGTGCATCGAGAATGACAAGATCATCGCCGCGCTTGATTCTGTCATGGACCTCACGCGCTGGGAGAGATGGTGTGTGACGGACATGCTCGACGAGTTCGCCAAACGCCTTGGACGGGACGTTCACATCAATGAAGATCTCACCCCCGGAGCGTTTCCAGCCCTCCAGACCACCCTCCAGCGCCGAGACGTCCGAATATCCAAGGGACTGGAGCAGTCGAACAGCTTTTGCCGTACGGCCTTCCCCGTTATCATAAACAACGATGGGTGCATCCTTGCGGGGTACCAGCCCGGCAATGCGCTCCTCAATGCGCCCAACAGGCAGATTGACCGCAAAGAGCGGATGCGCCGAGGCAAATGGCCCCTCTTCCCGAACATCCAGCAGCGCGATTTCAGCACCGTTTTTCAGGCTCTGCCGGACGTCTTCCGAAGAGGTCACTGGCAGAAGGTTTGTAATGCTGTTCATGCAGCTTTGCTCCTGGAACGATCCCAGAGATTGGGAACATCCTCGCTCGAATATCCGGATATGAAGGTCTTCTCGGTGCCACTGGTCTCATCGTAGACGGCGCGCGAAACCCCACCGATATTGGCGCCATACACATGGATGGAAATTGATGTCTTATCTGGCAGGGCATTGGCCACGAGATGATAGTCATTCACCCCCGGCGCAAGAAACGCGACTTCACCCGGTTCGAGGAAATCCGTTTCGCCTTTTTCAAAGCTTCCGTTGTCCTTTCGTGTGAACTGCGTTTCGCTTTCCTTCCCGCGCAGCATCCCAATCAGCCCCCAGACGCGATGATCGTGCAAAGGCGTTCTCTGCCCCGGACCCCAGACGAAACTGACGACAGAAAACCGCTCCAGTGGATCACAGTGAAGGAGATACTGGCTGTAGCGTTCCGGATGCGGCCGGGTATAAGTTTCGGGCAACCAGTCATCTTGCGAGACGAGGGTTTTCAGAAGCTCTGCACCCGCTTTCTGGATGGACGCCGCGTCCGAATGTGTTTCGAAAAGCCGCGTAAATCCGGAAACGAACTCTCGTAATGGCTCAATACTCGTCATTGATTTAGCAGTCCTTAATCGAGCAGATCTGGCTCAAGTGCGACGATCCAGTCCCAAAGAGGCTGGAACGAATAATAGGCGCCCTGTGCAGTTCCGACCTGGCTGGCGGTCAGCCGTGCAATATCCGGCGCAATAGGCTTCAGCGGTCCGGCGGCCTGCGCCAGAAGCTGGGTATGGGCAGCGTTGTCCATAGCCAGGAACCACCATGCCACGGCCTCAACGGTCGGCCCGGCGGTCAGAAGACCGTGGTTCTGAAGGATCAAAGCTTTCCGGTTTCCCAGCGTCGCGGCCAGACGGTCGCCTTCACTGTCATCCAGAACCACCCCACTGAAAGGATCGAAGACTGCATGATCTTCGTAAAAAGCGCAGGAATCCTGCGTGATGGGAAGCAATTCGGTCCCTAATGCAGAAAACGCCTTGCCATATGTGGAATGGGTGTGCGCCGCAGCGACCACATCCGGACGCGCTCGATGCAGAGCCGAATGAATGGTGAAGCCCGCTGTATTGATCGGGCGATCCCCGATCAGGATATTTCCTTCATGATCCACAAGCTGAAGATCGGAAACCTTGATCTGCGAGAAATGCACGGCCAGCGGATTGATCCAGTACCGCTCCGGGAACTCAGGATCACGTGCTGTCACATGCCCCGCAAGCCCCTGATCGAAGCCATAGCGTCCGAATAGCCGAAAAGTCGCGGCAAGACGCTGCTTACGGTGTAGCCGCTCCTCTTCAAACGTCGCCGCAGGCTTGCGGGGCTGAAGCCGGTGAGTCCGTGCACGGACTTCCTGCAGGGACGAGATGTTATGTTGTGTCGCACTCATGAGAGTCTTCCTTGAGAAATCAGTATCCGCGGATCAGATCCAACCGGGCTTCCAGCGGCCGCCCCTGAAGGAAATTTTCGAAATTTCGGGTAATGCGCTGCCCCAGACTGGCCAACACGTCTGGCCCGGACCAGGAAATGTGTGGCGTCAGCCGAATTTTGGGGTGGGTATAAAAAGGATGCCCCGCAGGAGGAGGCTCCGGCGCCGTAACATCAAGCGTAGCCGCCGCGACACGTCCATGATCCAGACTGCTGAGAAGCGCTGCTTCATCTATCAGCTTTCCACGTGCCACATTGACGAGATGCAGCCCGGGCTTTGCTCGCGCCAAAACAGCCGCTCCCACGATCCTGTCCGTTTCTGAAGTCAGCGGCAGAGCCAGCACCAGATGATCGGAGCGTTCAAACAGCGTCCCGAGATCAGCTACAGGCTGCACATCTTCCCGGACGGCTTCTCCATCTGTCCAAGCGCTTCTGCGCCAGACGAGAACGGACATCCCGAAACTCCGTGCCAGACGGGCAATTGCCTGCCCAATGGCCCCATACCCCGCCAGACCAAGTGTCCGCCCTGCCAGCGATCCCAATGGCGTCTCATGCTTGACGACGGAAGCCTGCTGGCCCCAATCCTCGGGAGATAAGGGCTTGAACGTTTCGAACCGCTTGGCCTGGGCCAGAAGGGCAAGAAGGACGTACTCAGCAATTGGGCCAGCCGCATTGCCGCGACCTGTCGTAATCTCTCGCCCCTGAAGCAGCCATTCTGGAAAACCGTCAATTCCAGCCGAAGCAATCTGCACCCAGCGCAGGGAAGAATTCCAGCTCGGTGGTGGGCTCGCAGGAGCATTTCGCCATGCTACTGACGGGCCAGTCAGCAGGATATCAGCCGTACCCGTATTCCATGGATCGGGCACATCCCTGTTTTGAGTGATGACCCGGACATGGTGGTCCAGTCCGGTGAGGAGTTTCCCGATTTCAGGTCCGATCTGGTTGATGACCGTCAAGGGTACGGAGGCGTCTCTCATGCGTCAGGCAGCCTTCAGACCGGTGCGTTGATCTTCTTCTGCAACCAGCTTTCGAACGCGCGGCAACAGATCGCGCCCATAGTCGTAGGCATCCACCAGCGGATCGAACCCACGGATCAGGAACGTCGAAATTCCCAAGCGGTAATAATCAAGGAGTGCTTCAGCCACCTGATCCGGCGTTCCTACAAGAGACGTCGAATTTCCCTTGGCGCCTGTTAGTGCTGCAATGCCCGTCCAGAGACGCTTGTCCAGCCTTGAGCCTTGTTCGACCGCAGCCAGAAGGCGACGTGATCCTTCATTCGGAATGATAGTGGAGCGGGTGTAGCCCGTCTTTTCCTGAAGAGCCCGGGCCTTCTCGAGAATGGCATCGGCTTTGGCCCACGCGGCTTCCTCTGTCTCAGCCAATATTGGCCGAAGAGAGAGCGAAAACCGCAGATTGCTACGGCCGGCCTTTTCCGCCGCAGCGCGAACACGGGCTATAGTTTCACGAACCTGCTCATAGGTTTCACCCCAGAGAGCATAAACATCAGCCTGCTCACCTGCTACTGCGATGGCTTCCTCCGAGGAGCCACCGAAATAAACCGGAATGGCATCACCCTGATACGGCAGCACCCGGGACTGGGCACCTCGAACGCGATAGAATTTACCCTGATAATCGAATGGCTTCTGGCTGCTCCATTCGCGGCGCACGATTTCAAGGTACTCGCGGGTCCGTTCATATCGCTCCGTCTTGACGGTATGATCACCATCAGCCTGAAGCTCCGTATCACTTCCCCCTGTGATGATATGCACCGCAGCTCTGCCCCGACTGATCTGGTCAAGCGTTGCAAACTGGCGGGCAGCCAGAGTCGGTGCCGTAAACCCGGGGCGATGTGCGACCATAAGGCCAAGCGTCCGCGTCGTGGCAGCAACATGCTGGGCAAGCAGGATGCTCTCGGGAGAATTAGAGTGGAAAGCAATCAGCACCCGATCAAAACCGCCATTCTCATGAATTTTGGCGGCAGTTTCGATATGGGAGAGATCAATGACCGGCTCCGCCGGCGGAATGATCTCAGAATGGTTCTGACTGCTCACGAACCCGATGAATTCCACAGGCATGGCTAAGCCCCTAAAAGACTATAATAAATTGTTGTATTGACAATATACTCATTTTATTACGTCATAATTCAAGCAAGAAACACAAATGCCACACTTTTGCATGGTTAAATATACTACCATGCCTCCAGCACGGAGCGCTGCTATGTCCCACACGTCCCTTCCCCAGCGCATGGCACGCAATGTTCCGACTGAACTTCTGCGGTCTTTCGTCGCGATCGTGGAGGCCGGCTCCATGGCGCAGGCAACAGAGACGATCTTTCTGACCCAGTCCGCCCTGAGTCTGCAGATGAAGCGACTGGAAGACGTGCTCCAGCAGAAGCTTTTTCGACGGGATGGGCGAAAGCTGGTTCTTACACCTGCGGGTGAAGAACTCGTGGCCTATGCGCGGCAGCTTCTCGCCCTCAATGACCGGATCATGCACAAACTTGGCGATGTTTCAGAACCGGAACCGATCACGATCGGCATGGTGCAGGACTTTGCTGATACTATCCTCCCCGACGTTCTTGCCCGTTTCCGTCTCGAACATCCCCGGTGCAGGCTGACCGTGCGCGTGGGCGGTTCAGCGGAGCTGCTGGAAATGTTCGACCGCTCCCGCTTGGATATCGTGCTGTGCCTCGGCCAGCATGGGGATCGTCCCAATTCGTCTTGGCGTATCGTCGGGCATGACAGAATGGTCTGGATTGGTGATCCCGGCGTTCTGGATCAGTCTGAAATCCCGCTTGTTCTGCTGGAACCTCCCTGCCGTTTCAGGGAAGCGGCCCTCAGAACCCTTGCAAAGGCCCGCAGAGATTACCGCATTGTGCTGGAAACTCCTCACCTTCCCGCCATGCGTGCTGGTGTCCGGAGCGGCTTGGGGGCCAGTTGCCGGACACGGCGTTTTGCGACAGCGGAAGGGCTTTCCATCCTGCCGACGGGTATTTTACCGGAAGTCCCGGAGATCGAGACCATTCTCGTTCAGAGAAACGGCCTGCCGGATGCCGCACAGGATCTGGCCGAACTGCTGGCTCAGGCGACAGCAGATCAATGATCGCGCGCAAATTGCCACATAAGAAAAACTCTTTGGAATCCGTGTTCAATTATCCCGCATGGTGCACCGATCAGGTCACCCTCGGGGTATATTAAGCATGAGCACTTCCACGTCTTCCCTTCAAAGCCGGTATGAAGCTCTTGAGACCGAACGTCGCAGAGCGTGGTCTCCTGAAGCTTTGGCTGGAAATATTGCTCAGCGGGACGCTCTTGTCCGGTCTCATTCTCAAACAGCGCACGCAAAAGCCGGGGACGTTCTGTCTCCGCATACTCTCTCGGATGCAGATGGTTCCACGATTTCACTGGATGATCTGGTCTTGTCAGGGTCAGCAGTCCTGATTTTTTTCAGGTTCGCAGGCTGTCCAGCCTGTAACGTGGCTTTGCCCTACTACTCAGAAACCCTAGCGCCCCTTCTGAAGGCCGCAGGCATTCCGCTGGTTGCGGTGTCCTCCCAGCCTTTTCCTGAACTCGCTAGCATCAGAACGCGAAATGCCCTGTCTTTCCCGGTTCTGAATGATGCAGGCCTGACGTTGGCCCGGGCTCTGGGCATTACCTATGTCTTTGATGACGCTGCGCGGGAAGCCGCCATTTCCAAAGGCGGTCGCAGTGAAGCTCTGAATGGTACATCCAGTTGGGAGCTTCCCAAACCAACGGTTCTGGTTCTTAGCCCCGGACGGGTGGTGAGATTTATCGATATCTCCCCAGACTGGATGCGCCGAACTGAAACTCTAACCATCCTGAAAGCCCTCGGGCTTGAAAACAGAGGCGTCTCTCATGCCGCATAATACCGTCACCCTATTTCCACAGAACACTCTCGACACGCCTGCCGTCAGCCAGGAACTGTTTCGTGAAGCCATGAGTTTGCTCGGTGCTCCTGTTGTGCTGGTGACGACGGATGGACCGGGAGGACGTCAGGGATTGACCGTTTCCGCTATCAGCAGCGTCAGCGACACACCCCCGACGGTCCTGGTCTGCCTTAATCGCAGTAACCGCTCTCATCAGTCGTTCCTGAAGAATGGGGTGGTTGGAATTAGTGTTCTTTCACCAGTCCATCATGAATTGGCGCGGGTTTTTGCAAGCCGATCCGTGGAACCTGACGAGAAGTTTGCTCACGGCAACTGGGTTCTTGGTGAAACCGGATCCGCACTGCTGTCAGATGCACTCGTCACGCTCGACTGTGAGATTGACGCCATTCAGAGCGCAGGTACCCACGATGTTCTGTTCTGTGCCGTCAAATCCATTTCCACCAGCACAGACGCCAACCACGGTCTCGCCTGGTTTTCCAGGGGTTTTCACCATCTGCCCGTCAAGCGGGCCTGAATGATTTTTCAGGATAAAGAATAATGCTCAATGCGCTCCATCCCTCGCGCCGCACTGTCCTGACTGGCTCTCTGGCCGGTGTAACTGCTTTGGGAATTCACGGACACCGTGCTTTCGCACAGTCCATGGACCACATGGATATGGGAGGAGCGCAAAATCAGTGTCMGGCTGCGGGCCCCGCCACTGTTGAACCCATTCCCGGATCGCCTCGCAACCTGACAATTGCATGGAACGAAGCTTCGATCTGCACGGCCGCCGTTCCCGTGGCCAAGGAAAAAGGGTTTTTCAAGAAATACAATCTGAACATCGATTACGTGAATTTTGCAGGAGCGACCGATCAGCTGCTGGAGGCGCTTTCAACAGGCAAGGCTGATGGCGCACCTGGTATGGCTCTCCGGTGGCTCAAGCCGCTTCAGCAGGGCTTTGACGTCAAACTTGTGGCGGGGCTGCACGCGGGATGCATGTACCTCATGACCACTCCTTCCACCGGGATCAAAACGCTTGCCGACCTGAAAGGTAAAACCGTCGGCGTGACGGATATTGGTGGTCCGGATCGGAATTTTTTCAGTATTCGCCTGAAAGAAGCCGGGTTGGATCCGGAAACAGACGTTCAGTGGAGACAGTTCCCGGCGGATCTGCTGCCTTTGGCTTTGCAGCGTGGAGAGGTCCAGGCCATTTCGGATGCTGACCCGTTCTCCTATCCGCAACGTCGTCAATTCGGCCTGTTGGACATTGATAATAACATGAAAGGCGAATGGGCTCACCTGACCTGCTGCGTTATAGGCCTGCGAGGGAGCCTTATCCGGAATGAGCCCAAGGTCGCTGCGGCAGTAACGCGCGCGATTATGGACGCTGGCGCGTGGCTGGCCTGCAACCCTGAAGAAGCCGCTACCATTTTCCAGCCTTATGCTCCGAAGGTCAGTGTCAAGGATCTGGCCGCGATGCTCCAGATGCAGGGCCATCACCATCAGACCCTGACAGGAAATTTCAGGCAGGAAATCGTACGTTATGCGGAAGCGCTTAAACAGATTGGGGTTTTTCGCCCTTCTTTGAATACGGATCGCTACGCACAGCGCGTCACTCAGGACCTGTTCAGCTGATGAGCGAGACGTCCTTTGCAGCGCCACAATCGCAATCGTTAAACCCACCGGAGGCAACACAAACAAGAGTGTTGTCTCGCTCTCTTTTCTGGCGATGGGGCGCGGGTCCAGCATGGCTGCTCGCTGCGCTGGTAACGTGGAAGTGGCCTGATGCGGATGATTTCCCCGCGACAAACCAGTTCGCAGCGCTCTTGGCGGCAGTAGGCCTTTTTCTGATTGTTCTTGCCGCGATTGGCCGCTTACAGAACCGTGCTCCATGGGCGCTTGTTCTCGGGATCGGACTGGGGGTGTGGGAAACGGTACAGGCCAAGCTTCTGCTGCTGCCGAGACCATTTTTCGGAACACCCCAGGATCTGCTTGATGTGTTCCTGACGGACTGGAAACGCCTCGGAGACAGTCTTTTTCATTCCTTGCTGCTTCTCGCGGGCGGATATGTTTCTGGTTCCATCCTGGGGATTATTGTCGGCGTCGCATTAGGCCGTTCTCATTACGTCCGCTACTGGGTTCGACCGATTATGCGGGTTGTTGGGCCATTGCCACCCGTTGCCCTTCTTCCCCTGGCATTTGTCGTTATTCCCTCAACACGACTGGCGGGTGAGGCTCTCATGGCGCTCGCAGCGGGTTTTCCAGTGGCTGTTCTGACATGGTCAGGCGTGTCGGCTGTTGATCCGGCCTATTACGATGTTGCCAGAACCATGGGAGCCCGAAATCGCTTTCTGGTTCTTCGTGTCGCGCTCCCGGCCGCAACCCCACAGATCTTTGTCGGTCTCTTCATGGGGCTGGGTGCGTCTTTCGCCATGCTGGTTGTGGCTGAGATGCTTGGAGTGAAATCAGGATTAGGCTTCTACATGCAATGGGCTCAGGGCTGGGCGGCCTATCCGAACATGTATGCGGCTCTGTGCGTCATGTCCCTGATGTGCACAACGCTCATGACATTGCTGTTCAAGGTAAGGGATCATCTTCTCAAGTGGCAGAAGGACGGGCTCAAATGGTAAATTCCTCCGCTCCAGAGGCGCCTCTTGGGCTGACATTGTCCCATGTTCATCACAGCTACGATCTGCCGTCAGGCTCGCGACTTGTATTGGAGGATGTGAGCCTCGATGTGGCGCCGGGTGAATTCGTAGCCTTGATCGGACCATCGGGATGCGGAAAATCAACCCTTCTGCGTCTGGTGGCGGGGCTGGAAGCGCCAGATGCCGGAACACTTCTGGCCGATGGAGTTCCCATTGCTGGCCCTGATCCCAGCCGCATCATCATGTTCCAGGACCCTACGCTTTATCCATGGCGGACAGTGCGTGGCAACATTGCCCTTGGACTGGATATTCGGAAGGAAAAAGATGCGGAGGCGATTGACGCCGCCATTCGCCTTGTCGGTTTGGAAGAATTTGCCGCAGCATGGCCGCATCAACTCTCTGGTGGCATGGCCCAGCGCGTTGCTCTGGCCCGTGCCCTGATCAATCATCCACGGTTACTCATTCTGGATGAGCCCCTCGGCAAACTTGACAGCCTGACCCGTCTGGCCATGCAGACTGAACTGTATCGTCTTTGGAGCTCCCAGGGCTTTACAGCCCTGATGGTCACACATGACGTTGAAGAGGCCCTTCTTCTGGCAACGCGCGTGATTATATTCAGTCCGCGGCCTGCTCAAATCATAGCGGATATACGCATTGACGGGGCTCAACCTCGCCATCGGGATGACCCTTCCCTTCAGAAGCTACGAGCCGATATCCTGCTTCAGCTTGAAGCTGCCATGCTCTGAAGATTTTCTCTACTTTGCATAGTATTTCGTGCAATGTGCCACCAAGGGCGGCCTAGCTTCATACGCAGCAGATGATGATTTTTTACAGGTCGGGCGAGTTCATGGCTTCTAAGGGCGTCGTGTAACTCGCCCGACGCCAGCGTTTCACAGATAGGCTCATATCAGCTTGCTCACAGAGTGGCTTTGTCGCCGTCACCAACAAGCCCCGCAACGCCCTATTTTCTGGTATTCATAGCCAGACATGAAAACGGGAGCCTGTCATGAGACATAAATGGATTATCTTGGTCACGTGCATCGTGCTGGTGGCGTTGATGCTTCTTGCTATGTCTCTTTCTCGGCATGTTGCACCCTCCTTGGGCGAACGGCGCACGGAGCATGCGAACCCTACCCCAGGAGCGAAAGGGTGGCGCGCATAGAGAGTGCCTAACAACAGATATTACAGAGTCATTAAAAACTGCTTTTTTCAGCCAAGGCTCCGAGAGAAACTTTTTTTTGGGTTATCCAGATACGATAACCAATGGCCCGCCAGCCTTAGTATACGAGAAAAGGATTGCCCTGCGGTTCGAATGAATTAACAGGATGGAGTGATAAACTTCAGAAGTGCCCGTCAAATCTGGCACTACGAAGTTCAAATTACGGTACCGGCTACGAAGATCGTATTTTCTTGGTGCTCGGTTGTTCAAGAATAAATCATATCTTTTTAAATTGATCTGAACTCTTGGTGCCTTCAGCCATTGATTCGTTTCCTCAACGGAGGCGAACATGTCTTTTCTCAATAGCGCCGGCCTCGGAACTCCGACAACAGCGAAGACTACGGATGATCTCCCCGAAGAAGAGGCATCTGAAAGATCATATTTTCCAGAGAGAAAAGTTTACACTCCGGCTCCTGGTGAGCCTTCGGGACGTCCTTACGGGCCAGAAAACCCGGTCCTCAATTTAAGCCTTACATCGGCAAGCAGACACTCGCTGGTCTGGAAAAAACAGCGAATTGTCGCGATCCCAGTGTGCAATGAGGAAGACTATATTGTTCCCTGTCTTCTGGCGTTGGCAGCGCAGAAGTATAAGGCAGACAAGGTTATTCTCTGGATCAACAACACCACAGATGATACATGTCTGCGAGCGCGTTCTCTGATTGATCAGCTGCCGTTCGAACTGGAAACGGTCACGGTTTTCTATGATGCGGCGTTGGCAAGTGCAGGTCTGGCACGACGGGATGCGATGGCTCATGCTGCCAGAGCCGCCTCGTCCGATGCCATTCTTTTCACTACAGATGCCGATAGTGAAGTTGCCTCTGACTGGATCGAAAGCATTCTTGCGGCTTTTGTCCGGTATCCGGTCGATGCTGTTTTTGGCCGGGTTCTTCTCCTGCCAGATGAATATAAGAAGATTCCTGCACATCTTCACGAGGACGAGCAGGCAGAACAGGCTTATGGGGCACTTCTCGAACAGATCGCGCTGCTGCTCAATCCTGAACCTTACGACCCTTGGCCCCGGCATCTTGAACATTCAGGAGCCAGCATCGCCGTCACGCACCAGGCCTGGAGCAAGGTCGGTGGGATTCCGCACATCCCATCTGGAGAAGATCGTGGATTTTATCAGGCATTGCGGCAGAACGGGATTCCGGTTCGCCATGCCCTGGACGTTAAAGTGTATGTATCCGCGCGTCTTCAGGGGCGCGCTCAAGGAGGTATGGCGGAAACTCTTGCCCGGAGACTGATCGCACAGGACGAATGTATCGACGATATTTTCGAACCGGTTTCGAGACGTCTTCTTCGTATCCGCAAAGAACTCAAATACTTGCGCGAAAGCCGGTTATCCATGTCCAACCAGCCATATCCGGAACTACCCGTTATCCGTATTCGTCGTAATGAGCTGCAAAGACACCATGAACGTGCTGAACGGGTTCTCAACTTTCTTTCTATAGTAAAGCATCGTGTCCCTGAAAATCTGCAATCTGCGACAGCCGATCAATACGATACCCCTCGCCTCGCTCTGACAGGTCAGGGTGCCAGTGTCTTTCACGACAGGCCTGAATGAACCCTTCGGCAGCCTCATCGCCGGTACACGGGGTATCGGTCTGCCCCGTCCAGTTTACGATCAGGATATGTCCCTCCGGTGTCAGGCTCTTCGTAGCCATGGCCGCAAGGCGCTGAATGTCGCTGGCCGTCAGGAAGTAAAGAACTTCGGAAATAAGGAGAAGATCGCAGCCGGACGCTTCAGCGATCGGATAGCCTGTCGGCAAAAAAGCTTTAAGAAAGCACACGTCTTCCTGTTTTCCCAAGCGCTGCTTTGCGATAGCAAGCGCATTTTCCGATGCGTCGACGGCCAGAATGCGTTTGCAGTGCTTCGAAAGCGCAAGTGTACTGACGCCGATCGCACATCCAAGTTCTACGGCAAAGGAAATCGGCGAGGCTGGAAGGCAGTCCAGAACCCGTGCCAGTTTCTTGTGTTCATATGGACTGTTTTCAAAATCCCATGGGTCAGGGTTGCTTTGAAACAGCTTGTCGAAGACTTCCGGCTTCCAGGTCTCGTTGCTCATGATGCGATGAAGAGTTCATAAGGCTGGAGCATTTTTTCGAGAAGCTGATCTGGCAGGACAAAACCATCCGGGTCATCCTCTATAACCAGTCCTCTTTGGCTTCGATGTGCTCGAATAGCCTCCCGTTTTTTGTTTAGAAAGGCCCTTACATCGAGCCGCCATCCTGTAGGGGGGCCTTCTTTGATCTCCTGCTCAGGTGGAAGGGTTAGCCCCCAGACCGGGTAAGCCAGTATTCGCAGTTGCGGTCGCAAAGCTTTCAGTTTCTGCCCCATGATCCAGACGGCTTCATGATCGCAGTGAGGGTCATGACGCCAAGGAACCAGAACTGTCTGGCAATTATGGCGGCCGACGATTTCAAGAAGGTGATGGATCGCAGCATCAAAGTCCTGTCCGTCCATTGGAACTGCGGTATCTGCCAATCCTAAAAACATTAGTCGGTCAGGAGCCAAGCCAAGCGCCTTTAAGGCCTGTCTACTTTCTTCCTGACGAAGGCTTGCAAGGCGCAAGGGTAGCCACGTCACGGAACCGGGGTGAGATGCAGAGCCATCAGAAACGATGACGACAACTGGTGGCCTGCCTTCTTTTACCGCAGTGGCGATGAAGCCCCCGCATCCCAAACTTTCATCATCCGGATGGGGAGAGAGGACAAGCGTGGTGCCCGGCGCCATCCTGTCGAGAGAGGTCACTGGAAAGGTGGCAAAGTGCCGAAGCATGTCCTTGATTTTCACAAACGTGTCTCCGGCCAGTCGTGCCTGACAAACCAGGCGGCGGCTTCGGTCAGCGCTTCGTCTGGGGCTGGCTGCCTCAGATACGTTGCCAGATCCCGCATGACTTGCTCAACCGCGCGGCCTTTCACGAAAGCGGAGAGTCCAAGACCTCGTTGTACAAGCGTGATCAGTTCCAGAGCTGCTCGTTCGACAGCAAGTCTCGCAAGATTGACCGTAGCGACGATCTCTTCCGGCCTCATCGCTACGCTCCCGCACGCGGCAAGAGCCGCCTGCTCGATCCAGAGGGCAGCAGTTTTTTGCAGAATGAGGGCTTCTCCGATCCGGCACAGCTGGTGGGGATTATCTGCCCGCTCCCGCGCCACAAGCTCCTGCCTCAGCAGATCGACCAGCCGGTCCATGCCTCCAAGGGCAACTGCTGATCCTCGCCATGCCCCGCCAGAAAATTCAGGCTGGTGAAGATAGTCTCCCGGAGCGCCCAGAACATTCTCGTCAGCCACAGGCAGATCCGTGAAATCATAAGCGCCTGTCCCACTTGCCTGCATACCGGTAAGCTTGCCAGGCCCGGAGAGCCTGCGTTTAGGGTCAGTGGTGGGCACAAGAACCATGACGGACGTGCCCTGCTCTGTGGTGGCTGTGATCAGCGCTAAGCCGACTTCACTGACGCCGCTGGCAAATCCTTTGATCCCGGAAAGCCTATAACCCCCATCGTCTTTGCTGATCAGCACGGAAGGGTTGCCGTCTGTGACCCATATGCCTGCCAGAACGCCTTTTTTCAGAGTTTGGCTCAGTGTGTGACACTGCTGCCTTGTGCCATACAGCGTGACAAGACGAATAACATTCACATGCCCTTCCAGACATCGCCCCAGAGACAGGCTCAGATAGCCCGTCCGTCGAAGGAGAGTCAGAAGAACACCATGTCCTTCCGCTGAGCAGGCCAGTCCGAAGCCGCCCTCATCTGCAGGAAGAAGGGCATCCAGTGCCCCGATTTCCTGAAGGGATTTCAAAAGGTCTTTGGGGAAAAGATTTTCTGTTGAACTGAAGGGCCTGTCTTTCCAGTCTTTAAAGAGGTCTTGCAGCGTGGCTCGAAAAGCAACAAGGCCTTCGTCAGAGAAACACTGACCTGAATTCGACATGCCCGAGTATCCTTCCGCACAACCCATTTTAGGCAACGCTCGGCGGCTGGGCTGAGATCCCCATTCGAAAGCCCTCTCCCGGTCACTCTTTTGAGGGCTGGGGTGCAATATCTATAAGCGGCACAGACCACATCATGCGGGATATGAACCTGTGCGATGGGTTTCCGGCATGCCCCACGCAAAAAGACAGGCTACAGCCGCGCCCGTAAGACCGAGGAGCAGGAAAGTTGTGTTGAATCCGTATCCTGACGTCAGAGCGCCCCCTGCAAGATTGGACAGAAGCGCGCCGATGGTCCCCAGAGCCAAACCCAGTCCGATCAGCAGATTTCGTCGTCCACTTTCCGAAGCAATATCCGAAAGAATGGCGTAGAACAGTACCAGAATAATGCCTGAAGACAGTCCATCCAAAATTTGAACAAGAGCAAGAGTTGGCCACCCTGCGCTCAGAACCACCAAGCCATCGCGTACGGGCTGAAGGGAAAGTGCCAGAATAAAAAGAGGCTTGCGCGGCCACTGCGGAGCCTTCTTGCCGACGAGAAAAGCAATGGGTGCCATGGTGATCTGAGCGACGACGATACAGATCGCTGTGACGATGGCAGGGTCACCAAGATGCAAAAAGGCGTAACGCTCGATCATAAGCGGGACCACGGCGCCATTTGCCACATTGAAAAGAAGATAAGTCGTCAGGAAGATCGCCAGCCGCGGCTCTGAGAGTAGCGTGCGGATAGCATGCAAGGTCTCTTTGAAGGATGCCGCTTCCCGGGATTGACCTGACGGTTCGTCCGCCTGAGCTGAAAAGCCAGCGACAAGAAGAAGACTGACCGCCGCAAGGCCACCAACGCCCCATAAGGGCGCTACCGGCCCTAACATCCTTCCGAGAAGACTCATCAAAAATCCGGAAGACGCGTTGCCCAGATGATTAAAAGATTCATTGCGGCCCATACGTCCGATATAGCCGCTGGCTCCTGCGGTATGATGGCTGATTGCTGCCAGAATTGGCGTAAAAAGTGCTCCTGCTCCACCGGCGATGAAATGTGCCAGAACAATAGGATAAAAGACCGGAGCCCAGGCCATGATGGCGACAGAGACAAAAGTCACACCACAGCAGATGGCAAGCATCACGCGCCGGCAGGCGACGATATCCAAAGCCCAGCCTCCTACAGAACGGGCCAGAACCGCCCCCAGCCCACCCGCAGCGATGGCGGCCCCAATCCGGTTCGAAGGCCAGTTATGGATCGTCAGAAAAGCCGTTAGGAAGTTACCCAGATTGTCCTGTACGTCCGCGAGGAGAAAACTCAGTCCGTCTAGCGAAAGGTCATCCTTTCGTTGTTGGGTCTGTGCTCTGTTTTCCGTCACCATGTTTCCAGTCAAAGTGTTTTAAAAAAGCGGCGGAAACTGGATCTCCATCGCTCCCATCATGAACGAGCAAGTCACGGATACGTTACGGAAAAACAGAAAAAGAAATCTCTAATCGACACGAAAGGCCGGTTTACCCTCAAATATCAGCTTATATTTTGGGCCGATAAAGATTTCATGCTTCGGGTGCACGAAATTCATATGAAACTCACCGGAGCACATACTCTTACACTCTGAACAGCCGAAAAACTGACGCTGAACGGAGCGATTTCCAATGACTGATCTGTCTGTCGCCAGCCCATGTCGCCTCAAAATAAATGGTAAGAGCCACACTGCTGATCTTCCACCCTGCGTGACGTTGCTGGATTTGCTCCGGGAGCGTCTTGATCTGACAGGCACAAAGAAGGGATGCGATCACGGGCAATGCGGCGCCTGTACTGTGCTGGTTAATGGAAAGCGCGTGAAAAGCTGCCTCATCCTTGCCGTTTCAATACCGGACGCTGAGATCACCACGATCGAAGGCCTTGGTTCAGACGGTCATTTGCATCCTATGCAGCAAGCTTTTATCGACCGTGACGCCTTTCAGTGCGGATACTGTACGCCAGGGCAAATCATGTCTGCTGTGGCGCTCCTGGAAGAAGGGCATGTCAGAACTCGTGAAGAAATCCGTGAGTTCATGAGCGGCAATCTCTGTCGTTGCGGAGCCTATAACGGCATCATCGATGCCATCGAACAGGTTGTTTCGCAGCAGCTTCAGAACCGAGCCGGAGAAGCAGCATGAGGCATTTCTCCTATTCTCGTCCCGAGACCTTCGAGAACGCCAGTCATATCCCTGACCATGCGCGATATCTCGCAGGCGGCACAAATCTGATTGACCTCATGAAATCCGACGTTGAGCGGCCCGAGCATGTCGTGGACCTCAATGCTTTGCCCATGAGCCAGATTGAGGAAAGACCTGCCGGGGGTCTACGTATCGGCGCTCTTGTCACCAATGCTGACACTGCGGCGCATCCGCTTGTTACAGAACGCTATCCTCTTTTAGCGTCTGCCATTCTTGCTGGGGCCAGTCCGCAAATTCGAAACCGGGCGACGAACGGCGGAAACCTGAACCAGAGAACGCGCTGCCATTATTTTTATGATCCCGATATGGCCTGCAATAAACGTTCTCCCGGAACGGGATGCTCTGCGAAGGGCGGACGCAACAGGATCATGGCCATTCTGGGGACCAGTGACGCCTGTATTGCCACCTTCCCTTCGGACATGTGCGTCGCCTTGGCTGCGTTGAATGCGACGGTCAATCTTATCGGCCCGGAAGGTGAGCGCGCTGTTGCCTTACGCGACTATCATCGCCTTCCGGAAGATACACCGTGGCAGGACAACGTTCTGCGTAAAGGCGAAATTGTCACGTCCATAGATCTGCCGCCCATCTCTTTCGGCAAAAATCACACCTATCTCAAGGTCCGTGATCGCCTGTCTTTTGCCTTTGCCATCGTATCGGTCGCTGTGGGTCTGCAAGTTGAAAACACTACGATCCGGAAGGCCAGTATTGCCATGGGGGGCGTTGGCACAAAACCCTGGTGTGTTCCCGAAGCGGAGGCACTTCTTGAAGGGAAAGCGCCGTCTCCCTCCCTGTTCCGGGATGTGGCCGAATGTCTTCTGCAAGGTGCAGTCACAGATCGCGACAATGCGGCAAAGCTCAAACTCGCCCCCCGTGTGATCATCCGGGCTTTGTTTCAGGCTGCCGGGGGCACTCCCCAGTCCCAGACGTACAAAAGCATTTTCTGAAAGAGGCCGGACATGACTCTTGTGTCAGCAAAAATTGGACAATCCGTCTCTCGGGTCGATGGCTTTGCCAAGGTGACAGGCCAAGCCAGATATGCTGCCGAACCGCATCCTGCAGGTATGCTGTATGGCTTCATCGTGAACAGCCCTGTTGTCCGAGGGAAGATCGAGGCCATTCGTGATGAAGCCGCTCGTGCGGTGCCGGGTGTGGTGGAGATCATGACCCACCTTAACAGACCGCACACGGCTCTTTTCGAGAAATCCTATGTCGATGGTCTTGGCGTTCCTGGCTCGCCTTACCGGCCCCTCCACGATGGGGAAATTCGTTTTAATGGTCAGCCGGTGGCTGTGGTCTTTGCAGAAACATTCGAAGCCGCGCGCGAGGCCGCGATGCTTGTGGAAGTCGACTATGAGCGCTGGCCCCATAATGCGGACTTCGAAGCCGCCCTGCATCAGAAATACATGCCTGAGAAACCTCGTAGCAATTACGTGCCGCCCAAATCACGCGGCAATGCAGCGGAGGCATACGCTTTAAGCCCTGTGAAGGTTGAAGGTCATTATCATCTGGCGCCTGAGCATCACAATCCCATGGAAATGCACGCTACCACCGTTATTGTCGAGGACGATGGGACGTTTACAGTCTGGGACAAAACGCAGGGCCCGCAGGCCGTACAGGCTTACCTGACAAGCGCGCTTTCTCTCTCGAAAGATCAAGTACGCGTTCGTAATCCCTATGTGGGTGGCGCTTTCGGATCAGGCCTGCGCGCGCAGCACAATGTATTTCTGGCAGCACTAGGTGCGAAAATGCTGAAGCGTTCGGTACGCGTTTCCCTGACACGCCAGCAAATGTTTACGCATGTCTTCCGCCCGGAGGCTATTATGGACATCGCGCTCGGCGCCACGCCGGACGGAACCCTGCAATCCATGATCGTCCAAGGCGTTACAGATACTTCCCGCTTTGAGCATAATATGGAGAATCTCGTTGTCTGGGGTTTGATCAATTACAAATGTCCCAATGCAACAGCCGACTACAAAGTCGCGCCACGTGATACCTATACATCCAGCGATATGCGGGCACCGGGTGCAGCCACGGGGGTCAATCTCTTTGAAATGGCCATCGATGAAATGGCCTATGCCTGCAACATGGATCCCTTGAAATTCCGCCTGCACAACTATTCCGATGTCGACGCCATGCATGACATGCCGTTGACCAGCAAAGCCTTGAAAGAGGCCATGTTTCAGGGCGCGGAACGTTTTGGCTGGCATGATCGTCCAATGGCGCCCAAAAGTATGCGAGATGGCAAGGAATTGGTCGGCTGGGGTATGGCGACAGGCATCTGGGATGCGATGTTCTCCCCCACTTCTGCTCGCGCCACCCTGACCGCTGATGGGCGTCTGCGTATTGCAACAGCCGCATCTGACATCGGGACAGGAACCTATACGATCCTGGCACAGACAGCCTCCGAGGCGTTTGGCGTTCCTATCGAAAAAATTGATATCGAACTGGGGGATTCAACTCTCCCTGAGTGCCCGACAGAAGGCGGCTCCTGGACAGCCGCCTCGGCTGGCGCTGCGGTCTGGCTTGCATGTCAGAGTTTGCGAGAGAAGCTGTTCAAAACGCTCAGCAAAAATGGTAGTAATTCCGCGTGGCTGACCGAAGGGCTGTTGAACAACACCATAGTGCTGAAAGATGGGTTCCTTCAAAGCGCAGAGACAAGTGAAACACTTAAACTTTCCCTACCAGAAGCCATTTCTTTGACTGGTCAAGAAATGCTCGAAGTTGAAGAAACTGCGAAACCGGGACTGCGCGGAACTCTTAGCCAGATGAGAAAGGCCCGTTTCACCCATAGCGCAGTCTTTTGCGAGGTTCGTGTGGATGAGGACCTCGGCATCATACGTGTAACCCGGCTGGTCAATGCCGTTGCGGCTGGCCGTATTATGAATCCCAAGACGGCAGCCAGTCAGGTTCGTGGTGCCATGGTGATGGCAACCGGGATGGCCCTTCACGAGGAATCTCTGATGGACGAGCGCGTTGGTCGCTTCATGAATCACAACTTTTCCGAATACCATATCCCGGCACATGCAGACATTCCGGACATGGATGTACTCTTTGTTGAGGAAAACGATCCGGAAGTGAGCCCTCTTGGCGTCAAGGGTGTGGGAGAGATTGGTATGTGTGGGACTGCTGCGGCGATTGCAAATGCCATCTTTCATGCAACAGGCCACCGCTATCGCAATCTTCCTATCATCCCTGGAAGCTGAGGCTCGTATCCTGTTGGGCTTATATGAGTCCAACAGGGAGAAACCGCAGTCAAAAATCAAATAACACGGTTCAGCAACACGTTTTATAGAGCTGCTGTTTCTCACTGATCATAACCTGTCTGTCTCCAGGTCTTTCATTCCCGCGTTACTTAGGTCCAGCAGGAATTGATATTTTTGATCTGAAACAGCGTTCCTCGTCAGATCGAAGGCGCGTGAGCTGAGCCTGTTTCTCTTTTCTCAGGAAATATTTTCAGACCGCTAACTAACATACTGATCGCGCGTTATGTTTTTAGTGTGTCGTTTTAGGTAATCATAACTTCCGTAAAATTGTTAATTTCGTAATACATAACGATCAGAAATATAACGAAAAATATACATTCTAGAAGTACCTCTGCAACACAGTCTTAACAATGGCTGGATGCTTCCCGCCTAAAGGAACCGCAGAAATGGCTATTTTTTCCAGGAAAACTGCCGCAAATTCGTTTCGGTTTCATGATGGAAGGATTATTCGGTCCGATCTTTTTAGTGGTGATCGACTGTTGCAGCATGCTCAAAGCTTGGCAGAAAATCATGAAAATATTGTTGTTGCCACGCACGAAAATATATTGCCTGGCCGATTAGACGAAAATGCCAAGGTTCTTCTGGAATCAAACATCGTTTTATCTCAGGCATCCGAGAGAGGGGAGCAGATTACCCCCGCCGGGGGATGGTTGATCGATAATTATTACCTGATGGACGCGCAGATACAGGCCATTAAATTTGATCTTCCCTCCAGATATTACAAAGACCTCCCTGAACTTTCCCTTGGGCCATTCTCCGGTTTACCGAGGGTGTTCGAAATAGCCTGGGCGCTTGTGGCTCATACGGACAGCCATATTGAGCCTAAAACGATATGTCAGTTTTTGGGTGCCTATCAGAAAAACAGACCTCTCTTAATCAGAGAGCTTTGGGCCATCCCCACGCAGATCAGAATAGTCCTGATTGAGAACCTGCGGCGCGTAGCAGACAAAATCTGTCAGAACCTGAAAGAACGGAAGCAGGCTGATAACCTTGCTAATACGTTGTTTCTTGATGTTCAGGCCAGCAATGCAAAAATCCTTAAAAGCCTTTCCAAAATCAATACGGAAATATTAAGCCCGGCGTTTCTTGTACAATTTGCGCATCGTTTGAAAGGGCGAGATCCACAGAAAGATCCGGCATTTTTGTGGCTGGAAGGAATATTGCAGGAAAAAGGAACAGATCTGGATCAGATCGTTCATGAAGAATTACAAGAACAAAGCTCTTTAAACGCCACTATCAGAAATATTATCACGAGTATGCGGCTAACGACCATGCTGGATTGGAACAGCATTGTCGAAAAAATTAGCGCAGTAAGCCAAATACTTTATCGACATGCCGGCTTTGCCGAGATGGATGCTGCAACCCGGAATTTATACAGCAAAGCTGTTGAGGCGCTTGCCAAGGGATCTAACTATACGGAATGTGAAATCGCGCAGAAGGTGACGTCTCTCGCGGCGATGACGAAAGAGGAGGAGAATTTTGATCCTCGTCGGTCAGACCCCGGCTATTACCTTCTGGCAGAAGGGCGTCCGTGGCTCGAAGCGCAGCTGAAGTTCCACGCACCTCTCCGTGTGCAAGTCGGACAGGCATGCCGCAAGCTGGGCATAACAGGATACAGCCTGGGCGTTACGTTACTGACGCTTCTGCTCTTGTCGGCCTTCCTGTCCTTCATGAGCGGAAACCTCTCAGGTCATGCAGCTCTCATCCTGATTATTCTAGGATTTATTCCAGCGACGGATGCTGTTGTTGCCGGCGTGAACCGCTTCCTGATGTGGGCCATCAGAGTGTCAGAGCTTCCCGCGCTGGAGCTTAAAGAGGGCGTCTCAGCGCATCTGCGAACCATGGTTGTCGTCCCAACCCTGCTGACAAAACGGTCCTCCATCGTGGAAATGGTGAACCGCCTTGAGAAGCATTATCTCTCCAGCCGCGATGGTGAGATCTATTTTGCACTACTGACAGACTGGACGGACTCTCCCACAGAAAGCCGGAAAGGAGATCAGGATCTTCTTGATGTTGTTACGCGAGAGATTGCGCGCCTGAATCAGACTTATGAAGCGGGGCCTGCCGGGACAAGATTTCTCCTTCTCCATCGTAGGCGGGTGTGGAGCGCAAGCGAAGAGAAATGGATCGGATGGGAGCGTAAACGTGGCAAACTCCATGAGTTGAACCGCCTTCTCCGTGGCGCAACGGATACCAGTTTTCTAACCCTGTCCGGTCAGAGCATCCCTCAGGACGTACGGTATATCGTGACTGTGGATTCCGATACACGTCTGCCACATGAGGTTGTCAGGCGGCTCGTCGGCAAGATCGCGCATCCGCTCAATAATGCCCGTTTCGATCCAGAAGAAGGGCGCGTCACGGAGGGATATGCGGTTCTCCAGCCGCGGGTTACGCCATCCTTGCCGGAAGCGCGACAGAGCACACTTTTTCAGAGGGTTTTCTCAAGCCCGAATGGAATAGAACCTTATACGGCCGCCGTATCCGACCTGTACCAGGATATGTTTGCAGAGGGTTCTTTTGCGGGCAAAGGTATTTACGAAATTGACACTTTCGAAGCTGCGTTAGCTGGCCGGGTTCCAGATGGAACGCTTCTCAGCCATGATCTCTTCGAAGGCGTTTTTGCCCGCGCAGGTCTCGTGACCGATATTGAGGTTATTGAGGAATATCCAACAGACTATCTGGTCTCTGTGGCCCGCCTCAATCGTTGGGTGCGGGGAGATTGGCAGCTTCTTCCATGGATATTCTCATGGATGGGCTATTTCCCAACCATTCGGATAAAAACCCGCCCTCTCACGGGCATTGCGCGCTGGAAGATGCTGGATAATCTGCGTCGCAGCCTTTCAGCCCCCATGGCTGTCAGCGCCCTCTTTGCAGGCTGGTTTCTCGGTCTACATAATGCAGTCGTCTGGAGCCTCTGCATTGTCTCGACGCTCGCCATTCCGGCCTCTTTACCTCTTCTGGTTGATATTATCAGGCGAAGACGAGGAGAAACTTTTCGGAGCTATTTTTCTCTTCTGACAGTCGATCTCAAACGTACCGCTCTGACAACTGCTCTATGCTTTGCATTTCTGGCTGACCAAGCGTGCCTGATGGGCGATGCCATTACCCGAACATTAGGACGTGTTTTCGTCACCAGAAAGCATCTTCTCCAATGGGTGACGGCAGCGCAGGCGGCAGAGGCTCCACGTGAAGAGATGCAGGGATATTTCCGTCAGATGAGCGGGGCTGTTCTGACTGCTTTCCTCGCGGTGGGCGTCATGTTCGTGGCAGCGCCGTGGGTTTGGATCGTCATTCTTCCATTTGCCCTTGCCTGGAGCCTGTCACCAGCAATTGCATGGAAGGTCAGCCAGTATCGTCCTTCGGCTCGCAGGCTTGAGGCTACTGAGGCCGAAACCATTTTCATGCGAATGCAGGCACGGCGAACATGGCGGTATTTCGAAACATTCGTTTCTGACGCTGATCATATGCTTCCGCCAGATAACTTCCAGGAAACCCCTGCCCCTCTGGTCGCGCATCGTACGTCTCCCACCAATATGGGACTTTATCTTCTCGCAATCGTCGCAGCATGCGATTTTGGATGGATCGGTGTTGCTGACGCAACCGCGCGTCTAAGGGCTACCCTTGACACCATGCTGAAGCTTTCTCGCTTCAGGGGACATTTCTATAACTGGTACAGTACTACTGACCTCTCTCCGCTTCCTCCCATTTACGTCTCAACGGTCGATAGCGGAAACCTTGCTGGCCATCTGATCACGCTGGCTGGTGCCTGCGAAGAGTGGATTCAAAAAGGAAGAAAGTCCGATACCTGGCGGGAGGGTGTGCAGGATGCTCTCAACCTGGCACTCGAAGAAGCTACGTCAGGCAGTGGAACCTTCCGCTCTTCCGAAATCGCTCAACTCATTGAGACCCTCCTGCAGAATATGAAGGAAGGTCATGCCAGCCAGATCACGGTTGCGTACCGAGTGCAGATGCTTGTCAGTCAGGCGGAGGAACTGGCGCATCTGCTGCAAAGGCGTGCCATGGCAGGGAGTGCGGGAAAGGGCCCGTCTATCACAGGAGCCGAGAACCTTCTGTTCTGGCTGCACGCTGCGCAAACCTGCATTCAGAGTGAACGCAGGGATCTGGAGAACAATCCTTTACTTCATGACGAACTCCGTAAAACTGCACAGATCGCCAGAACCATGGCACTGGAAATGGAGTTTGGTTTTCTCAGAAATTCCGACCGGAAACTCCTTTCAATCGGGTTTGTCGTCAATGAAGGCACTCTCGACAATAACTGCTACGATCTGCTGGCTTCGGAAGCCAGGCTCGCTGTCTTTTTTGCCATTGCAAAAGGCGATATCCCTGCGTGGGAATGGTTCCGTCTGGGAAGGCCCCTCGCCGCAGTCGCCCATGGGGAGGCTCTGGTGTCCTGGTCGGGGTCCATGTTCGAGTATCTCATGCCCTCCCTGATTATGGCCGCCCCCTTTGACAGTCTTCTGGAAGAAACCAGCCGCCAGATTGTCCGTCGTCAGATTGAGTATGGCCAGTTCTGCGGTGTGCCCTGGGGTATTTCGGAATCTGCCTACAATGCGCGGGATCTGGACTATAATTATCAATATTCCGATTTCGGCGTCCCCGGATTAGGAATGAAAAGAGGACTGGCGCAAAATCTGGTCATCGCTCCTTACGCCACTGCCTTGGCCACTATGGTTGATGCACGGCTGGCTACGGAAAATTTTCGGGTTTTGCAGGCGGCTGGAGCGCAGGGAACCTATGGGTTTTATGAGGCACTGGACTATACAAAAGCCCGCCTGCAACCCAATCAGACCGTCGCAATTATTCACTCTTACATGGCCCATCATCAGGGCATGTCGATCCTTGCAATAGCTGACACGGTTCTGAAGGGCCTCATGCGATCCCGCTTCCATGCGGAGCCTATTATCGGGGCTGCGGAGCTCCTGCTTCAGGAGCGCGCACCAACAGGCGGTGCGATTACAACCCCATTGAAGGAAGAAGAATTCGCGCCTGCTGCACTGACTGTACAGGTGCAGTCTGGAGGCCGTCATCTGCGGACAGCAGACACAAGCGCTCCTGTGACTCATCTTCTTTCAAATGGACGCTACAGCGTGATGCTGACGGCCGCAGGGTCCGGATACAGCAAGTGGGGTGATCAGGCTGTTACGAGATGGAGACAGGACTCTACACTCGATAACCTAGGGAACTATATTTACCTCCAGAGCCCCGGAAACAATCACTTCTGGACCGCGGGATTACAGCCTTCCGGAGCAGAAGCCGAAAGCTACGATATCGAATTCCGGGAAGATCGTGCCACCTATACGCGGCAAGACAACAAACTGACGACGACGATGGAGGTGTTGGTTTCAGCGGAAGACGACGCAGAACTTCGGCGTGTTTCGGTGCGGAACTCCGGTACATCAACAGTTGAAGTCAACGTAACCTCTTACGTTGAACTTGCCTTGTGCCCGCCCGGTATGGACATCAGCCATCCTGCGTTTGCCAAGATGTTTGTACAGACGGAATATCTTCCTTCCTCCAGGGCTATCATTGCAACCCGGCGAAAAAGAAATCCTTCTGATGCGGAGATCTGGGCCGCGCATCTGATTGTTGGGGGTAACACTCTTTCCATCGAGACTGATCGCTCTCGTTTTATTGGCCGTGGACGGGATTTGCGGGCGCCGATTGCCGTAATTCAGGAAGGCCCGCTCTCTGGATCAACCGGAACGGTGTTGGATCCCATTTTCTCTGCTCGGTGTAAGCTGACAATTCCTGCACGCTCTACGCGGCATGTGTCATTCTGGACAATCGTTGCGTCCACACGTGAGGCGCTCATGCAGAGTATTGAGCGTCACCAGAGTGAGGCTGATCTTGATCGTGCCCTGACACTGGCCTGGACGCATGCTCAGGTTCACTTGAGGCATCTCGATATCCAGCCCGTACAGGCAGACCTGTTTCAGCAGCTTGGGGGTTATCTTCTGTTTCAGGGGCCCACCCTGCGCTCGTCTGCTGTTCGTATCAAACGGGGCGCAGGTAAACAGGCAGACCTATGGGGACAGGGCGTTTCGGGTGATTTGCCGATCCTGCTGTTGGTCATCACTGAAAACGAGGATTTCGATCTCGCCCGTACCCTTCTCACGGCGCATGACTATCTGAATTTCAAGGGACTAGCGTTTGATCTCGTCATTCTGAATGACCATCCGACGTCTTATGCCCAGGATTTACAACATGCTCTCGAAGCGCTTGTTCGATCATCCGGGCAGACTGGAACGGTTCGTCTTCTGCGCGGAAGTCTCATGTCAGAGACAGTCAGGGAGCTTCTGTTCTCGGTGGCCTACGTCGTTTTGACGGGGAAAGGCGGAAACCTGCAACATCAGATAACCCATATCGAGATGATGCAGCGCACAAAAGTTGTGCAGACTGCTGTACGTCCCTGCAAAGCCTACCATGGACCACAGGAAGCGCCTGAAGCACCCCAGCTTGAACTGGCAAACGGATATGGAGGGTTCACGTCAGACGGCAAGGAATATGCTGTTATCATCCGCGGAAAAACCCGGCCCCCTGCCCCTTGGATCAATGTTGTTTCCAGTCCTCATTTTGGCTTTCAGGTCTCGGCGGAAGGCAGCGGTTACACCTGGGCTGAAAACAGCAAAGAAAATCAGCTAACACCCTGGTCCAATGATCCGGTTATTAACCCGACTGGCGAGGCCTTTTATCTGTGCGACGAAGAAAGTCGTCAGTTCTGGTCCCCTTTGGCCGCCGTCTGCTCTGATGACAATGCTGTCTATGTTTGCCGACACGGGCGCGGATATAGCCGGTTTGATCGTCATGCCAACGAGATTGCCGCGAGCCTGCTGCAATATGTTCCGCTTGAAGATCCTGTAAAAATTTCCAGACTTAAACTGACCAATACGTCCTCACGCTCCCGCACTTTGAGGGTGACCACCTATACCGAGTGGGTTTTAGGGCAGTCTCGCAGCACGACGGCACCTTTTGTGTTTACCGAGCAGGATCCTGACACGGGCGCGCTGTTTGTCAGGAACAAGTGGGGCGAGACGTTTGGGGAAAAGATCGCATTTGCGGATCTAGCCAGTCAGCAGACTTCAAGCACGGATGACAGGCGTACATTCATCGGTCGCAATGGCACTCTTTCTTCCCCGAGAGCCATTATCCGTGGAGGTCCGCTTGAGGGTATTGTCGGGGCAGGTATTGACCCCTGTGCTGCATTGCAGACTGTCATTACGCTTGAGCCTGGGGAAAGCACGGAAATTGTCTTCCTGCTGGGTCAGGGACGAAATGCTGAGCATGCCCGTCAACTGGTTCGGCAGTATAGAACAGAAAATCTGGATACGGTTCTGGATGCAGTTCATCGCAGATGGGACAAGATCACGGGGGCCGTACAGGTCCACACACCTGATCGCGCCATGGATATCATGCTGAATGGCTGGTTGTTGTATCAGTCCCTGTCCAGCCGCATCTGGTCACGGGCTGGCTTTTACCAGGCCAGCGGTGCCTATGGGTTCCGGGACCAACTTCAGGATGGGATGTCTCTTGTTCTGTCGGCTCCTCAACTGGTGCGTGAGCATCTTCTTCGGGCTGCATCCAGACAGTTTCCTGAAGGAGACGTCCAACACTGGTGGCTTCCCCAAAAGGGAAATGGTGTTCGCACGAGGATTTCTGATGACTGTGCCTGGCTGGCTTACACAGTTGCGCACTACGTTCGCGTGAGTGGTGACACGACGGTTCTGGATGAGGAAATTCCATTTCTGGAGGCTCCAGTTCTGGCCGATGGAGAGCATGAGCGTTTTCTCCAGCCGGAAGTCACGGACGAAACAGCGTCTCTCTATGCTCACTGCGTTCTTGCGCTCGATCACAGCCTGCAAAGAGGCGCGCATGGCCTCCCGCTTATGGGAACCGGCGACTGGAACGACGGGATGAACCGCGTTGGCGAAGCCGGGCGCGGAGAAAGCGTCTGGCTGGGATGGTTCACGCATGCTGCGCTGTCAGCATTTCTTCCACTGGCCCGGGCTCGGCAGGATACTGAGCACGTCACGAAGTGGACGCGGATCATGGCAGAACTTGAAACTGCGCTGGAGGCAGCGTGGGACGGCTCTTGGTATCGGCGCGCCTATTTCGACGACGGCAGCCCTCTAGGTAGTCATGCAAACAGCGAGGGGCGAATTGATGCCATTGCTCAGTCCTGGGCAGTAATTTCAGCGGCCGGATCTCCCGCCCGAGCCCGACAGGCCATGCAAGCCGTTCAGGAGCAGCTTGTTGATCTGGACAAGGAGATCATCATGGTCCTGACACCTCCCTTCAATACGTCAGAGCCTGATCCGGGTTATATTCGGGGCTATCCGCCAGGTATCCGGGAGAATGGCGGTCAGTACACGCATGCTGCTCTCTGGACGGTTATGGCGACTGCCCTTCTGGGGGACGGCGATGCGGCAYACGAGATGTTTGCTACGCTCAATCCCGTTCACCATGCCCGGGATCAAGCAGCAGCGGACCGTTACAAGGTCGAACCATATGCCGTGGTGGCAGACGTGTATTCCTCTGACCCGCATGTCGGTCGTGGGGGATGGTCTTGGTACACCGGGTCAGCAGGATGGATGCAACGGGTTGGGGTGGAGACGTTGCTGGGAGTGCAGATCGAAGGAGATCGGTTGTCACTTAAGCCGCACCTCCCCTCAGCCTGGCCGTCATACACAGTCCAGCTGCGCTGGAAGACATCGGACTATCATATCCAGATAGAAAACCCTGACCATGTCTGCCAGGGAGATCTCTTTATGCTGGTCGATGGGGAGCCAACTGCATTCACACAGCCATTCTACATGCAAGATGATGGGCTTATGCACAATTTAAGTTTCGTGCTCAGAAAATCGGCAGCTCTTATTCCAGAGGGTTGAGAGCGTGGCGTGACTCAATCGTTTTCTTCCCTGAGCCTCATAAGGCTCAGGGCGGCCCATCTAACGGAAAAGGGATCAACTCCTGCATTCTAGGACGCAAACCCCGCCACCTCAGCCGCCTTGAGGTCATGTTCGAATGTCGCAGAGGTTGGTAGCGTATCACCACACGCTATGACAGATGCCTGGCCGTCTTTTTAACGTGATCTGAACTCTTATCGTGCTGAGCCATTGAATGATCTTACCACTGGAGGCGATCATGTCTTTCCACAGCAGCACTCTCCCTAAAAATCCAACAAAAGCTCCTGGTTCTCCTGATGAGCGGGAGCCGTTTGATCCGTATCCCGACAAAAGCCCGATTACGGATGAGCCCCCGGAAGAAGAAAAGCCCGGCAAAAGGTATCCGCCCGAGAAAGGCTCCCCCGATCCGAATCCCGACCAGCCGCCAGTTCTTCCTGATGCGCCTGAAAATCCAACCAATTAAGGTTTAGGCTCTCCCGGTAGCAGAAGATGAGCAACCCGTGCTTGCTTCCCTAAAGCTATAGCAGGGCTTCGGGGGGCATCTTCCGCGTTGGGGCAGATCATCATTGTCTGGACGTCTCGCAGTTCAATCCAAACCGTGGGTTAACTCTTCATCCTTAGAACGCACGTCCAGACTTGCAAGGTTTCGCTCAAGTGCGCGAAAGCTATCTTGCAACAAACATACCATTCGACGCCCATGGTCCTTTGTTCTGACATCAAAAGACGGGAAGTATGCCTGCGTGCAGATATCTGGGCGGGCTAGTGTTGAAATAGGCTAGGCCAATTTTTACGCGGCCATTTCGAGAGATGCATCTGCACAGGCGCTGGCTTCGTCAAAAGTGAGCAAAAGTCTGACACGCTCGTTGAGCGGACGATCTGAGAGAGGGGGTGAGCGATGGAGAATTTTCTCTGCTTTCTCCCACCCAGGAAAGTGCTTTCCTTTGAGAAAAACAAGGGCACCTGTGGGCGCCTGATGCACGGTTGATCCGTTGTCAGTTGTCCATTGCACACCGGGGCCAGCATAGGTTCGAAGCAAACGCAGATCGACGCAGTCAACGTGGAATTTCCGACAACTATCTGTTGTGATCTTTTCCAGTCGTACACGTAGCGCCTGGTGTCCGGAAATATCCCTGTAAAGTGCGGCTGTTTCCAAAATATCCGTCAGGAGTGGCCGTGTGCGTTCTGAAAATCCGCTCTGCAGCTGTTTTTCCAGATCGGGTAGGTAACCTCGTCTTGTCAGAGATTGAGCTCCCTCCGTCAGATAATCTTTTGTCGCCTGGGTTAGTGATGAAGACATATCGCACGGATGAAGACCAATGCTGCTGTGAGGAAGCAGGATGTTTCTGAACGACGATTGATGCTCCAGACGGCAGCGGGTGGGACATGACGGCATGGAAAAGCTTATCCTTGCTATTGATATGTTATAACATAACTATTATTGGCAAATGTAGCAACTTTTCCTCCTCTTCAAGGGCTTACTTTATGTCGGATTTCCGATTGCCTGTGACCGTTCTCTCCGGCTTTCTGGGGGCTGGCAAGACAACGCTTCTCAACCATGTTCTCAACAATCGCGAGGGCCTGAAAGTGGCGGTCATCGTCAATGATATGAGTGACGTGAACATTGATGCCGAACTGATCCGTAATGGCGGGAGCAATCTGTCCCGGACCAACGAGAAGCTCGTGGAAATGACGAATGGATGCATCTGCTGCACGTTGCGGGACGATCTTCTGACCGAAGTGACGCGACTGGCAGAAGAAAAAAGGTTTGATTACCTTCTGATTGAGTCAACGGGCATCGCAGAACCCCTGCCCGTCGCGGCCACTTTCGAATTCCGTGATGAAGAAGGCCGGAGTTTGAGCGACGTCGCTCGGCTCGATACGATGGTGACTGTTGTGGATGCCGTGAACCTGCTGAAGGATTATGGATCAAGCGATTTTCTTCGTGATCGGGGCGAGGTTGCTGGAGAGGAAGACGAACGTGCGCTCGTAGATCTTTTTGTTGATCAAATCGAATTCGCGGATGTCATTGTTCTCAATAAAATCGATACGGCAACTGCTGAGCAGGCAGACGCTGCACGGTTGATCATCCGATCCCTCAATGCGGATGCGACCGTGATTGAAACGAGCCAGAGCAAGGTTTCTTTAAACCAGGTTCTGAATACGGGTCGCTTTGATTTCGAGCGTGCACACCAGAACCCCTTGTGGTTCAAAGAGTTGTACGGGCATGCTGAACATCGTCCCGAAACGGAAGAATACGGAATTTCCAGTTTTGTCTACCGTGCCCATCGGCCTTTCAAACCTCAAGCGTTTGCAGACTTCATCGAGCAGTCATGGCATGGGGTAGTGCGGGTAAAAGGTTATTTCTGGCTTGCAACCCGCCCGGATTGGGTCGGAGATCTGAGTATTGCGGGTGCATTGGCGCGGCATCAGGCGGCTGGGCGTTGGTGGGCGAGTGTCCCGCATGACAACTGGCCTGATGATGAAGGCTGGCGAGCGACACTGGCCAAATACTGGGACGATATTTATGGCGATCGCCGGCAGGAACTGGTCTTTATTGGTGCTGGCATGGACGAGGTTGCAATTCGTACCGCACTAGACGGTTGCCTTGTCCCACCGTCACAGGACGAAATTTTCATGCCATGGCACTATGACCATCTTCCTGATCCATTCCCTCTGTGGTCCTGATTGCCAGCTATTTTACCTCATAGGCCAGACGGAACGGTAGAATAACCGTTTCGTCTGGTACAAAGCTCAGCCCCTCTTCTTCAGAGCCGGGTGATCTTAGAAATCTGATGAGATCGTCCCTGTCATCGAGAACCTTGGAAGAACATAGAAGGATGCTCCGTTGCTGCCTGCCAGGGTACTGCCATCGAGCAGGGTCACGTTATGGTAGTTATTGGTAATGCCAGTTGTCCCGACCCGAATGATTGATCCTGTCAGGTTAGAGAAATTCAGGCGGAACGTAGGGGTCTTCAGGAAATAGAGCGGTTTGAAATGATACCCAAGCGCGAGGGTATTGGTAACAAACCCTGGCATTCTCTGATCACCCACGAGTGTTACTGACTGAGGGCCGGTATAGTGAAGGCTGAAGTTTCCAAAAAATCCTGCATTGCTGTAGGTCAGTCCAAAATTTGCAAGAACGCGTGGTGTGAGAATGGACTGTTTTCCCTTAGTGGGAAGATATGTGTCTCCATAGGGAATATTTGAGTCAAAAGTACCATGCAGGTACTCCACTGACGCGTACGGGCTGAAATGATGGAAATCCTTTCCCGCAATCATGGCATCAAATCCGCGGATCGTCTGGTTTCCTGCATTGGAAACTGCATAAGCGGTATTGGGCAGATAGGTGGTGAGAAGACGGTTGGTGATATTGGAATTAAATGCCGAAATATCGAACGTCAGGTACCGGTTGTTATAGCGATATCCAATCTGTTCCGTGATGGAATACTGGTTCTTGGGGAGTGATGTTGAACCTGAGAGCTGTGAGGGGGATGGCTGGCGGAAATCACCTTCAGCATTCATGTAAACCTGACTGTGAGAGTCAATTTTATATGAGATAGAAAGATGCGGAAGCGGCGCGGTTGAATTCGCTCCGATCGTAAACTGACTGAGCCCGGAAGCGCGATCCCAATAGTTGGACATGATGTATTTGAAGCCGCCATTTATGGTCAGGCGATCATTAAAATACTTTGCCGTATCTTCGATAAAGAAAGAATTCAGTTCGTAGCCGGCATCGTACCTGTAAATTGCTTCCTGACCATCTGCTGTATAGAGTTTATAGGCGTTGTCATTGGTTTTGGCATTCCGTCCGCTAGGTTGTGTTGCCATGGTCGGAAAGAAATAGTCGACGGCGTTGTTCTCATACCAGTATCCGAAAGACAGATGGTTATGACGATCAATGTCGTAACCCAGTTTGGCGACAAGCCCGACTTGCGGGGACCAGTGCTGCGCCCAGTATGTGCTCAACGGTGTAGAAGGATCTGCTTTCTGCCCGTTCCCATAGAAATATGTGGTACCCGTCGAGGCTGGCGTGCCAGCGGTTGAGCCGTCCCAGCCGAAGCCTGTCGCAAAATAGGGAGAAAGGTCAAAAGTCAGGCGTTTGTTGATGATGATATGGGCTTGCGTTGTGACAAAAAACTGGTTCCAAGAGTCAATATTGCCCTGCCAGTAATTCCCAGCGGACGGTGAATTTCTATCCCAGACATTAGTGCGATTATATCCCTGCCCTGTATGCTTGTAATTATAAAATGTTTGAGCATCCGGATAGGCGTCAATCGTGAACATGGAATTGTTCCATGAGCCGAAGAATTTCACAGTGGATCCATTGGTAAATTCTTTAAAAACTCCAACGTCCACATGTGTTCGGCGGTTTGTTCCTGCACCCATCCATTGCCTTGAATGGGTATTCGAGACGGAAATGTAAGACCTGATACCGGAATTACCGATCTCCCCGGACTCCAGGCGTACGAATTCTCGCGACATGTTGTTGGTGCCGTAGGAAAAATCCATGCTTCCCCCGGCTTTCTTGCCCGGTGTCCGTGTGCGCTCGTCCAGCGTGCCCGCAGTTGCATTGGATGCAGGTGCATCGATGGGAGAACTCCCAGGCGTCATGGTGACGGTTTCGATATTCTCTGCATCAACGTTCTGTTGAAGGTAAGCGGCAAGTGATGCAGGAGCCCCATCCAGAAGCAAAGCCGTATCGGCGTCAGTAAAGCCCCGCATATAGAGCGCACCACCTTTGATGCCAGATGTATCCGGCATGGCAATGCTGACACTCGGAAGATTCTGGACAACATCAAGGCCGGTCGATGTCGGGCTTCTCATCTCGATATATTGGCGCCCAACAGACTGGACTGCATACGGTGCAGTTTCGACCCGCATCATCCCTCCCCCAGAGTTGCGCGCGCTTCTCGAGCCACGAACCCCGACGCTCTCTTCGCTGGATGCCATCATGGAGGTTCTGCGGGAACGTGGCTTTGTTGGGGTGCCCGGGGCCGCATGATGAGATGGCGTCACATGACGGAGATGATGGGATGGGGCCGCGCTGGAACGCCCAGTTTCTGCGGAGAGGATTACGGAACTCAGAATAGTACCGAGGAACAGACGAGAAGCCAGTGTCTTCACTTTTTTTCTCCGAAAGCTCAGTTGGCGAAACTGAATAACAGCTACTCAAACACATTTCGGAACAATAATGAAATAATAAATAAAATTTATTCGAAAATACGGTATTCACACAATGTAGAGATATTTTAATGGGTTTCAGCCGAATGATGAACCCACCATTCGGCTTTCCTGAAGGATATTTATTTGTGATTCAGGGGGTTGAATGAATATTTAAAAGTCTTTTTCGCAACTCAGAAGCACGTTTCGGACCTGCGCTATCATTCCTCTGATTTGGTCCGGAGTCGAAATAAATGGAGGGCCAAAAGAAATCGTGTCTCCCGTGACGCGAAGGAGCACGCCCTCTTCCAGACCGCGCTCAAAAAGCTGGACACTTCGCAGGGCAGATTTGTCAGAAAGGGGATTGAGTTCGATCGCAGCGGTAAGGCCGATGTTTCGCAGATCTTTTACGGACTTCAGGTCCTGCAATGCATGCACCTCTTCTTCCAGAATAGGCTCCAGCGCTCTGACAGCCGCATTGGTCCCCTCTTCTTCCATGATGTCGAGCACCGTATGAGCCACTGCTGCGGCCATTGGATGCCCTGAATAGGTATAGCCATGAGCGAACTCTATGGCTGCGTCCGGGCCATTCATAAATGTTTTGTAGATTTCTGAAGTGACGATAACGCCGCCCATGGGAATGATCCCATTGGTGACGGCCTTGGCGAAGGTAATCATATCCGGTGTGACGCCAAATCTTTGGGAGGCAAAATTTTCTCCCATGCGTCCAAAACCTGTGATGACTTCATCGAAAATGAGAAGGATGCCGTGTTTCGTACAGATTTCCCGTAGCTTCTGAAGATATCCGACAGGAGGGACAAGAACGCCGGTTGATCCCTGCATTGGCTCGACAATGACGGCTGCAATGGTAGAGGCGTCATGCAACGCTACCAGTCGTTCAAGATCGTCTGCCAGATGGGCACCCCACTCCGGTTGCCCTTTTGAAAAGGCGACATGCGCGTGATCATAAGGATGTCGGAGGTGATCCACGCCAGGGACCATTACCGTGGCGAACATCTTGCGGTTCGGGACAATTCCCCCGACGGACATCCCGCCAAATCCTACGCCATGATAGCCGCGTTCGCGTCCGATGAGGCGGAAACGGCCGCCGTCGCCTTTAAGCTTGTGAAAGCCAATGGCAATTTTGAGTGCTGTATCAACAGCTTCGGAGCCTGAATTCGCAAAGAATACATGCTCAAGGCCTTCAGGGGCCATATTTGCAATGCGCGCTGCCAGCGTGACAGCTGGTGCATGGGTCATCTGGAATCCGGGTGCGAAATCCAGGGTTTCTGCTTGCTGACGAAGCGCGTCCGCAATGCGTGGGTTTCCATGGCCTAAAGGCGTACACCACAGCCCAGACAGCGTATCAAAGACCGTTTTGCCATCGGCCATCGTATAGTAAGGCCCCTTGGCAGAGGCCACAACGCGATGATCGCCCCGACCATTAACCAGTCTGTTGGCTGTAAAGGGCATCCAGTTGCGTCCCTCACTCATGGCAAGGGCGCACAGGCTTTCGTTCGTCAATGTAGTCACGATACTGCCTCCGTCAGGCTGTCAGGTGTTTTTTTCTTAAAAGCCGCTCTCTCGACATACTGGCCCTGCCCGCGCTCAGCACGCAGTGTACCGTCATCCCAAAGGATACGGCTCTGGCTGATTGTCTTTTTTGCCGCGCCTGTAACGGTCATACCTTCATAAATATTGTAATCGACATTCTGATGATGTGTGGCGGCAGAAATGGTTCGTGAGGCCGATGGATCCCACAGCACAATATCCGCGTCTGCACCCTCAACAATCATGCCTTTCCGGCTATGGATATTGAAGATACGCGCCGTATTGGTAGACGTGAGGGCAACAAACTGCTCCGGAGTTATCTTGCCGCCCACAACGCCATGATGCCACAGAATGCTCATGCGATCCTCAATGCCGGGAACACCGTTGGGGATGCGCGTAAAGTTGGTGAGGCCCATTTCTTTCTGGGAGCGGCAGAAGCAGCAGTGATCCGTTGCGGTGGTGTGGAGCTGGCCGGAAGAGAGCCCGCCCCAGAGCGCTTGCTGATGCGATTTCTCGCGGAAAGGCGGGCTCATGACATAGCGCGATGCCTTCAACCAGTCTGAAGACTGGTAAACGCTTTCATCGAAAACCAGATGCTGTGGAAGAACTTCGCCATAAACCTGCAAGCCGCGAAGCCGGGCGGTTGCGATTGCTTCGGTCGCCTCGCGTGTTGACACGTGCACGATATAGAGCGGGGTATTGCTGACGGCCGCCAGTGTAATGGCGCGCTGAGCAGCCTCACCTTCCACGCTGGATGGACGGGAGAGCGGATGCGCCGCAGGGCCAGCGTTTCCCGCTTTCAGAAGAGACTCCTGAAGAAACGAGACGGCATCTCCATTCTCGGCATGCACGGTGCATAAAGCGCCCAGCTCTCCCGCTCGGCGCATGGAGTTAAGAAACGTCTCATCATCCACCATCAGGGCGTTCTTGTAGGCCATGAAGTGTTTGAAGGAATTAACCCCGCAGTCCTGCACCAGTGTTTCCATATCCTGGTGAACCTGGTCGTCCCAGTGCGTCACCGCGACGTGGAAGCCATAGTCAGCAGACGCTTTTTCGGCTTTGCTCCGCCATGTCTTCCACGCGTCATGCAGCGACTGCCCGTGTTCGGGAATGACAAAATCGATAATGCTCGTTGTGCCTCCGGCGAGCCCGGCGGCCGTGCCTGTATAGAAATCATCACTAGCCGTCGTGCCCATGAAGGGCATTTCCATATGCGTATGAGGATCTATTCCCCCTGGCATGACAAGCAGCCCATCTGCATCAACGATGGTACTGCCGGTCGGCGCTTCCATATCCGCCTGAACAGCCGCGATTTTCCCGCCATCGTCACACAGGACGTCTGCTCTGAAACGCCTCTCAGACGTAACAACTGTTCCACCCTTGATCAGGAGCATGACATCCCTTCCCTTCAGGAAAAGTGGTTGGCATTATGTCGTTGTCTTACCGAAACTGTATGGTTAATCTGACCAGCCGGTCAACATAACGATTGCGCTTCCGGAATTTTTTCGAGAACGAGGATCACCAGAATGACACAGTCACCGGACGCGTACGCTACAGGGCGCCTGACCAATGCGGATCTTGCGCCTGTTCAGGACCGGAACTGGGCATGGAAGGACTTTCTCTTCCTCTGGATGTCTGATGTCCACAGTGTCGCAGGCTACATGACGGTTGGCACGCTGTTCATGATGGGATTGCCGGTCAGCAGTGTGCTTATCGGATTGCTTGTTGCGATTGTTGCCGTGCAGCTTCTCTGCAACCTGATCGCGGTTCCAAGTTTGAAATCCGGCGCTCCCTTCCCTGTCATTATCCGAAGCGTCTTTGGCGTCTACGGTGCGGTCGTCCCGGCGCTTGTGCGTGGGATTATTGCCGTGGGCTGGTATGGAATCCAGACATGGCTGGCATCCAATGCGGTAGTTCTGTTTGTTCTTCGTATGATGCCGTCACTTGCAGACTATAGTAATGTTCATCATCACGGATTGGTGGGACTGTCTCTTCTCGGCTGGTTGGCCTTTCTGCTCATCTGGGCTTTGCAGTTGGCGGTATTCTGGCGCGGAATGGAGTCCATCCGGCATTTCATAGACTGGGCAGGGCCAGCCATTTACGTCATGATGGTCCTGCTTGACGGCGTGCTTCTCTGGAAAACGCGGGGACAGATCAGCTTTTCAGTCCTTCCCCACTCTGCTCTTTCCGTCGGACAACATCTGACCGGCGTGCTGAATGTGATCTCTCTGACGATCGCATTCTTTTCTCCGATTATCCTGAATTTTGGCGATTTTGCCCGCTACGGCATTAGCCTGAGTGCGGTACGACGCGGTAATTTCTGGGGCCTGCCAATCAATTTCATGGCGTTTTGCGCGCTTGCACTTACAACAGTAACCCTCACCCAGCCTGTTCTGGGACAAATCCTCGTTGATCCGGTGGACACTGTGACGCGTTTGGATAGTCAGACCATCATGATCGTAGGAATTTTGACCTTCGTTCTCGCGACCATCGGGATCAACATTTCCGCCAATTTTGTCTCAGCGGCGTTTGATTTTTCCAATATAGCCCCGGCATCCATTTCATGGCGCGGCGGCGGTGTCATTGCGGCGATTGGTGCCATCGCTCTCACGCCCTGGAACCTCTATGCCCGGCCGGATCTGATCCACCTGACACTCGACATACTGGGTCTGTTCATCGCTCCTGTGACAGGAATTCTTCTGGCTGACTACTATTTCGTTCAGCGGGAAACCCTGGACGTGCCTGCGCTGTACAGTACAGACCCATCGGCAGCTTACTGGTACCGAGGTGGCGTAAACCCTACTGCGATCTGGGCCTTGGGTCTGGCTGTGCTGGTGGGGCTCGCAAACGTCTTCCTGCCAGCATTAGCTGTATTCCAGAATTTCGCGTGGTTTACAGGCTTCTTTTCAGGGTTTTGTTTTCATCTGCTTCTGACGCGCCTGAGGCCGGTTGGGAGAACAGCGGACGGACAAGCGTCATAAGAGTGTTGACGGCAGTTTCATAATCGCCGTCAGTAAGAGGTGTACGGTCCAGAACAGCCTCATACTGGACCTGCATATCCGCATATGCCTGCGTACCGGACCACAAGAGAAACAACAGATGCGTCGGGTCGATAGGCGCCATGATGCCCTTCGCCTGCCATTCCAGGAAGATTGCGACATGTCGGGCTACATGGGCTCGGAGTTCTCCCCGCAGGAAGTCCTGAACCATGTGGCCGCCTGAGAGCACTTCCTGGGCGAAGAGACGCGATCCTTCTGGCCGTGCGCGGGAGAATGCAATTTTGGCTTCTATGTATCCCCTGAGCCCTTCCAGCGGGTCCTTGTCAGAAGAAAGCCAGTGATCGGCATCTGTCAGCCATACATCTAGCAGGCGTGACAGTGTGGCGTTGTACAGGTCTTCTTTGGAGCCAAAATAGTAGAGAATATTGCCCTTGGGGATGTCGCAGACCTTGGCAATATCTTCAAGGCGCGTTCCTTTAAGGCCGCGGGTGCCAAAGGTCCATTCCGCAGCATTCAGAATTTGCGGAACGGTGGCGCGGCGCGGCGCACCGGCACGAGTTCTCTTTCTGGGGCTGGGAGACGCCTCCAGACTGTCTTGTGGCATTGTCTTTCTCCCAGCCTGCTTTGCGGGAGGCGATTTTTGACAGCAGACAGGCTGGACGACAAGCCCCTGATTGGCAGAACCTTAGAGCGTGCTGTCTGCCCGCAAAACAGCGCCTAGCAGAACATTGGCCCCTGCTTCGGCTTCGCTCTCCGTGATGCTTTCTTCCTCGTTGTGACTCAGGCCATCCCTGCAGGGTACAAAAATCATCGCCGTTGGTGCCACTCGTGCGAGATACGCAGCGTCATGACCCGGACCTGAGACAATCGGAAGCGGATCGTAGCCCATTTGGCGTGCAGAGTCCGCGACCATCTCCACGCACCGCGCGTCAAAATGAACTGCGGGCGCATCCCAGAGAGGCACAATCTCCAGCGTCACTCCTCCAGCTTCAGCAATGCCGTGGAAGCGATCCATGAACTCCTGCTCCATGGCGACGACGACAGCATCATCCGGGTGGCGGATATCCACGGTAAAGAACGTCTCACCAGGCACGACATTGTTGCTGTTCGGGCGATTTTCAATCAGGCCCACTGTTCCCACGGCTCCCGGGGCATGGGCCTGCGCGATCTCTGAGAGGGCCACAACCATTCTGGACGTTGCCAGTAGTGCATCATGACGCATGGGCATGGGGGTGGAGCCAGCATGAGCATCCTTGCCCTTTACCGTCACTTCATACCAGCGCATTCCCTGTACGCCGGAGACAGCACCGATGACGCGATCTTTGACCTCAAGAATGGGCCCCTGCTCGATATGCAGCTCGAAATAGGCCGCGATGGGATGATCGCCACAGATCTCTTCACCGCGATATCCGATAGAAATCAGTTCGTCCCCAAAGCGTGCCCCTGCGCGATCTCGCTTGTCCAGAACCTCCTGTTCCGTAAAAACGCCTGCGAAAACGCCTGAACACATCATCGGAGGCGTGAAGCGTGACCCTTCTTCATTCGTCCAGTTGATCAGTTCGATGGGGTGGCGCGTTGTATGCTCGGCTTCATGAAGCGCCCGTAGAACAGCGAGGCCGCCCAGAACACCTAAAATACCATCAAATTTTCCGCCGGTGGGCTGGGTATCCAGATGACTGCCCATCGTGATCGGAGGCAGGCTGTTATCAAGTCCCGGGCGGCGGGCAAACATGTTGCCCATCGTATCAACTGTGATGGTGCAGCCCAGGCTTTCACAGGTCGCAGCGAACCACTCGCGAACCTGTTTGTCTTCGGGAGTGAGTGTCAGCCGACGGATGCCGCCTTTTGGCGTTCCACCAAACCGGGCCGTATCCATCAGATCTGCCCAAAGAGCGTTCCCATCAATCCGCATATTGCTATGAAACATGCCAGTCCTCTTTCATCCGTCCTCTTGGCTGACCTTTTGGCCGCCGTGTCATGCCTCTCAGGCGGGAATGCGATTAGGATTGGAAGGATGATGGGGCCACGTCAGCTCTCCATCGACAGGTTGTGGAACCATTGTGATGCAGTCATCCACCGGGCAGACATGCGCACAAAGATTGCAGCCAACGCACTCGTCTTCGATCACTTCGTAATGTCGGCGATCAGCGATGTTTTTCTTGGAAATGGCCTGATGGGACGTATCCTCGCAGGCGATATGACAAAGACCACACCCGACACAGGCATCCTGATCGATATTGGCGAGGGTCTTGAACTTCATGTTGAGCTGGTTCCACGGTACGAACTGCGAAACCGCCCGCCCTGTCAGATCCTCCAGCCGCTCATAGCCTTTCTGGTCCATCCAGTTGGACAGGCCATCAATCATGTCTTCCACGATGCGGAACCCATAATGCATCGCGGCGGTACAGACCTGAAGCGATCCTGATCCCATTGCAAGAAATTCGGCAGAATCCCGCCAGTTGCTGATTCCACCAATTCCGGAGATGGGAATTCCAGCCATAATAGGATCTCTGGCAATCTCTCCGATCATGCGTAGCGCAATTGGCTTCACGGCAGGCCCGCAATAGCCTCCATGTGTCCCTTTTCCGCCCACAACCGGCATGGGCGCCATGGCATCCAGATCTACGCCGATGACGGACTGAATGGTGTTGATCAAGGATACAGCATCCGCCCCACCTGCCCGCGCGGCGCGTGCGGGCATCAGGATGTTAGTCACGTTTGGCGTCAGCTTGACGATCACCGGCATCCGCGTGTTCTGCTTGCACCAGCGTGTTACCATTTCAACGTATTCCGGGACCTGCCCGACCGCCGCACCCATATTGCGCTCGGACATGCCATGCGGGCATCCGAAGTTCAGTTCGATCCCGTCTGCGCCTGTCTCCTCAACGATCGGTAGAATGGCTTTCCATTTATCTTCCTCGCAGGGCACCATCAGGCTGACGATAAGGGCACGATCCGGAAATTCACGTTTGACGCGCTTGATTTCCGCGATGTTGGTCGCAAGCGGACGGTCCGAAATCAGCTCGATGTTGTTGAGACCGATCAGGCGACGTCCTTCAAAGCCCAGGGCTCCATAGCGGGAGCTCAGATTGACGACCGGTGGATCTTCCCCAAGCGTTTTCCAGACAACACCACCCCATCCGGCCTGAAAGGCCCGGCGAACGTTGTATTCCTTGTCCGTCGGCGGAGCAGAAGCTAGCCAGAATGGATTGGGAGATTTGATCCCAGCAAAAACTGTGCGCAGGTCAGCCATTGTGCTCAGCCCTTTCCGTGTTGGATGCCATCAGTTCACCATGAAGCGCTTCAGCCGCGTTCCGTCCGTCCCGAACGGCTGCAACGGTGAGGTCTTCTCCTGCCGTACAGTCGCCGCCCGCATAAACTCCCGGCATGGAGGTGCGTCCTGTTTCATTCACAACGATGCGCCCATTTTCCACGAGGATCTGGTCGTTTCGCACTGGGTCTGGGACAAAAACCTGTCCGATTGCTTTAAGAACCATGTCCGCTGCGAGTGTGAAGGCATTCTGCGGATCGTACCCGCCATCAGGCGTGCCTCGAAGAAATGTAATGCTCCTGATGGCTCCGTCTTCGACATTGAGTTGACTGGGAGACGCCCAAAATCTGACCGTTACGCCGTTTGTTTGGGCCCATTCCCGTTCAACTTCCGTAGCGGACATGTGCGCAGCCCCGCGGCGATAAACCAGCGTCACCTCTTCTGCGCCCAAACGTTTCGCCTGAACTGCTGCGTCAACCGCCGTATTGCCGCCGCCAATCACGACAACCCGCCTGCCAACCACGACCTCGGAAAGGTTTCGGGAACGCAGGGTCTCAATAAAATCGACCGCATCCAGAACACCCTCTGCGAATTCGCTTTCCAGGCCTAGAGCGCGGACACCTGCCAGACCCAGCCCCAGAAAAACGCCATCATAGGTCTCGCGGAGGCCTGCAAGCGTGATATTCTCCCCGAGCGTCGCGTTACTCTGGAAGGTAATCCCTCCAATTTCCATGAGGAAATCGATTTCTTTCTGGGCGAAATTGTCAGCAAGCTTATAGGCCGCGACACCATACTGGTTGAGGCCACCCGGTGCATCGTGTCGATCAAAGATCGTGACATCATGCCCATGCATCGCCAGACGATGTGCGCAGGCCAGTCCCGCCGGCCCCGCTCCTACGACGGCTACACGCTTCCCAGTGCTTGCCGCTCGCTGAAACGGGTGGGTTTTCTGCTGCATCTGCCAGTCTGTAGCAAACCGCTGGAGTGCGCCTATTCGCACGGCATGATGAGCTTCAATCGCGGTGTGAACACATTTCTGCTCACACAGAATTTCGGTCGGGCAGACCCGTGCACACGACCCGCCCAGAATGTTGGACTGAAGAATGGTGCGCGAGGCGCCAGCAAGATTGTCAGACGCAATTGCTTTGATGAACCGCGGAATATCAATGTCCGTGGGACAGGCCTCAACGCAAGGGGCGTCGTAGCAGTAAAAACATCGATCCGCTTCCAGCGCTGCCTGTTCAGGCGACAAGCCGGGGTGAGCGTCGGCGAAGTTGAGTTCCAGAGCGGATTCCGGCAACCGGCCACATGCAATATCGAGTCGCATACTCGTCTCCTGCCTGACTTAGTTCGTAATCGGAATGGTATGGGTTCGAAATACTTTCGTGCAAGGATTTTCTGACCAAACGTTCAGCTTATTCTCTGTGAGGGTTGAATGATGCCTGTTCAGATGTCTGGCTTCCCTGCTGGTGTGGCCTCAGGGAAAAAAGGAAGACGGAGGATATTCTCGGCCCTGGGGCTCCTCATTCTTGCAAGTCCAAACGTTTCGTCTTTTGACACGGAGTAGCGTTTAGAAAGGAATGTGGTAGGTTCAGGCTCTGTTTCTTGGACGCAGAAAGCACTGATACTTCTTATGCGATTTACCCGCCTGCGTTTTCTAGTCCCTGTCTTGGGTTTATTGGCAAGTGAAGGATGCACTCTGCAAGGTGCCCCTTCTTTCCCAGCTGTAGGCGCTTACTTTCCGGACTGGATGGTCTGTGGCCTCATCGGTGTTGTGGTAGCTGTCGGATTACGAGTGATATTCCTTTTAACCGGCCTTGATGCCATCCTCAGCTTTCGTCTCTTCACCTATGTCGCGCTGGGCGTTATCGCCGCACTGACTGTGTGGACGCTGGTGTTCGGGCCTTGATGATGCAGCGCGTTCAAGTTTCCGGCAAAAAGCCGATTGGTATTATCGTTGCAATCGTCTGCGTTGGGGTAGCCATTCTCTTCGGCGTCCATGTCTCGCATGAAGACAGCACTCATCCGTCTTCTGACAGCGCAAGTATTGACGCGGAAATGGTGCACGTCGCCTCCACCGTTGGTGGTCGGCTGAAGGAGCTCCGAGTTGTCGTCAATCAGCATGTTCATAAGGGTGATGTTCTTTACCAACTTGATCCTGAACCCTACGAACTGATTGTTCGACAGGCTCAGGCCAATCTGGATCTCGCGAATGCGGAGGTCGAAAATCAGACACGGCTGCTCAGCATCAAGACATCGAACGCCGCCACGGCAGATGACCAGGTTGTTCGCGCCAGAACCAATCGTGATTTGGCCGCACGCACGGTAGAACGCCTGAAGCCGTTGGCAGGACAATCCTACATTCCGTGGCAGCAGTATGATCAGGCTCGTGTGGCACTCCACGACGCTGAAGTGTCGCTTTCGCAGTCGAGAAACCAGTCTGTCGCAGCGACCACAGCGATCGGAGATCTGAAAAGCTCTCTTGCCGCACGGGATGCCAGTAAGGCAGCCCTGGACCACGCAAAATACGAGCTACGCCAGACTATGGTTACAGCTCCTGCGGATGGTTATGTCACGAGTTTACGGGTTAAAGCCGGTGAAGTTCTTGCGCCGTCTCAGGTCCTGTTCACGCTCATTGCCGATGACGAGTGGTACGCTACCGCCAATATCCGTGAGATCAATCTTTCTTCCGTTCAGATTGGCGACTGCGTGACCGTTCACTCGATGATTGATCGCCATAGTCCTCTACGCGGACACGTCGAAAGTATTGGTTGGGGCGTCCTGTCTGTAGATTCTGCTGGCATTGCCCGCTCGCTGCCCATCGTGCCGCGCCAAATGGACTGGGTTCACGTCGCCCAACGCTTTCCGGTCCGTATCAAGCTAGAAAGGGCAAACCCGCTTTTGCTCAGACTTGGCGCTACAGCAACCGTTGAGATCCGGCATGGCGCTGCCTGTCCCTGACACTCTGGCGAATGCCCCGTCGTCTTCCAGCATGAGAGGGCCGGGACTGGGATTGGCACGGATCTGGCGGCTGGTCTGTGACCCTGCCCCCGGGCGATTAGGATATGCGCTTCGTATGGCTGCCGCATGCACAACGACCGTGCTGATTGGGGAAATCTGGCAGGTTCCGGAGCTGGCCGTGCCTGCCCTGGTGACCATGGCGCTGTGGCAGAAAGACCGCGTGACAAATGCTCTGGCTGGGGTGGCTGTAAATGTCCTCATCCTCATTCTGCTTCTGATCATTTACGCGCTCATTCACCTGACGCTCGATCATCCTATGGGACTGGTGATCGTCATTGCCCTCTTGTCGTTCAGTTTTTTCTTTCTGGGCTCAGCCAGCAAACTAAAGCCTGTGGCTTATATGTTGGGCTTGATCACTGTCTATGGGTTAATAGCGATTGATCAAGTCCCGGTTGGAGAAGTCGTGACACGCGCCCTTCTCTACACGGATCTCTTTCTGGCCGTGCCGGGGGCGGTCATGATTGTGCTGGGGCTGTTGATTTGCCCATCCCCTAAAAAGATCCTGACGGATAGCATTGCTGCCCGGCTCTACACGGCTGTTCGCCTTCTCCAAACTCCTGATGCGCTAACACAGGAACGAGCGACAGATATGCTTCGGGAAGGCACGGCGGGCATGATGAAGTCCGCCAAGATGGCCTCACTTGAAAAGATCTGGTCTCTCCACGATTTGGCCTGCTTGCGACAGGCAGCCAACAGCAGTGTTGCCGTTCTTGCGCTTGCTGATGAGGCGAGCCGGGCAAGGCAGCCACAGGAGCAGTTGTCTCGCCTGACTGAAACGCTTGAAGGCATGGCAAGGATTTTCTCGGAGGGTGACTATCCCGCAGCCATCGAAAGCCCTGTGATCGCTGCGGAGCATCCGTCTTTAAAAGCGATAACCGCTCTCCTGCCGAGTTTCACAACCCCTCCGGCCCCTGTCGCTGGAAAATCGCCAGAAAAGAAAAAATCGGGTTTCTTTTCTGAGGACGCCTTTACCAATCCCGACCATGTCCGCTTCGCAGTGAAAGGGACTGCTGCCGTGATGCTAAGTTATCTGACCTTCAAGGTTCTGAATTGGCCAGGCATTCACACTTGCATCATCACATGCTTCATCGTCGCGTTGCCTACGATGGGCGAGATGATTTCAAAGCTGACACTGCGCATCACGGGTGCTCTTATAGGCGGAACGCTGGGGATCGCCTCTATTATCGCCGTGATGCCACACCTGAATGGTATCACTGGATTTCTGGCGCTTGTCTTCGTTGTTTCCCTGATCGCGGCGTGGGTCAAGACAGGCGACGAACGTATTGCTTATGCTGGTTTTCAGATCGGTCTGGCATTTTATCTGACAGATCTGAAGGGCTACGGCCCCACAGCAGACATGGCTACCGCACGAGACCGTATTGTTGGCATCATGCTTGGTAACCTCATTACATATGCCATGTTCACAAGCTTCTGGCCGGCAAGTGCCTACGATCATTTGGGGGCCAGTCTTCGCAAACTGACAGATTGCCTGAAGCGGCAGGGAAAGGCTCAGAGCTCTGAAGATCAGCTTCAGGCGGCTGCTCTTAGTCAATCCGCGTTACTGGAAAGCGAACGAACGCTGGAATATGCGATGTCTGAGCCTGTCCATATGCGCGCGGACCAGCCCCGTCTTCAGGCCGCCCGGAATGCTTTGAAAGATGCCTCGAGGCTGACTGAAGAATTGCTTGCAACTCCCAAGCGGCCAGACCTCGCCGATCGCACGGCACGACTGGAACAGATTGCTTCATGATTCACTTCAAAAGAACCTTTTTGCTGCCGCTCCTGCTATCGGGCTGTGCGACCCAGGCACTTGAAACGGCGCCAGCCAGCCCTGATCAGCCATGGCAACCGAATGTCGCTGCAAATGGAGAACTGGTGCCCGGTAAGCCCGGACCACATGCACTGGCCTTCCCTGCTGGATACACATTGCCGTCCAATAGTCAGATCCATGTGCGGCCCCCTGCCCCTGAATTGGCGCCACAGGCTGGCCATGCCTATTCCCTGCCTGAACTGATTGATATCGCACAGTCGGCCAATCCAGAAACCAGACGTGCCTGGAACCTTGCGCGCGATGCCGCTCTGGCTGTGGGAATTACGAAGAGTGCGTACTTGCCCCGCCTGACCGCGACAGTTGTGGGCGGATACAATCATAGCCGTAATGACGGTGCGAACCCATCGGTCAGCAATGTGGGCATTGCTGAGGACGCAATCAACTCCGGCCTGAGCGGGTTAAACAGTGCTTTGGGCGGTGTTCGTAACAGCCGGTCAGGCGCTGGCGAAATCCAGACTTTGGGTATGGAATGGCTTCTGTTCGACTTCGGCAAACGTGAGGCCGTTATTGCCGCCACAAAGCAGGCACAGATTGCAACCAATGTGCTCTTTACTGCGGCTCATCAGAAAATCATCTATGGGGTGACAACGGCCTATTACACCCATGCTGCAGCGCAAAGCCGTGTCGTATTGCTGCGTAAGGCGCGGGACAATGCACGCTTTGTGGAGGCCGCCGCAGTCGCAAAGCTACATCGGGGGCAAGGCACCGTAGTGGATGTCACGCAGGCTCGGCAGGCTACGGCACAAACTGAACTGCGACTTGTGCAGGCAGAGGGCGACGAACAGAATACGGCCCTTGAACTTCTGAATGCCATTGGTATTTCGCCGAACACGAAACTTGAGACACTCGATATTTCTGGCCGTCCGCTCGGGCTGGACGACATTCGCCTGACTGATGCATTTGTCCAACAGGCCGTTTCACGCAGACCGGACGTTCTTGCAGCATACGCGAATGCGAAGGCGGCAAAGAGCAGGGTTCGCGCAGCGAAAAGCGAATTTCTGCCCAAGATCTTCATGACTGGAAATGTGGCCTACACCACGGGGCGTCTGGCGCTCTCATCCGTGCCGGGAGTTGGAAGTGAGGCTCCCCCAACCCTTAACTTATCGAGTAATGCCTTCAGCAGTTTGATCCTTGGTGGGATTACTGTGCCCATCTTCGACGGAGGAACCAGAGCAGCGTTACTTAAGCAGGCTCAGGATCAGTCGGACAGTGCAGATGCGACATTGCAGCAAACAGTCGACAGTTCGGTGAAGCAGATTGTAGTCGCAGAAAATGCGCTCCGTACAAGCCTGAGTGCCTATACCGCATCAGCAAAACTGGAGACGGCAGCGATGACGAGTTTTGAGGCATCCTCGGCCGCATATCGTAGTGGCGTAGGCTCCATGACGCAGACAAGTATCGCGCAGAATGCTTATCTGGATGCAACACTTGCTCATTCGGATGCTTATTATGCCGCTTTGATCGCTGCTGCTGGACTTGCCTTTGGGACGGGCTCTCTTAACCAGAATGAGGGGCCCTCACTCCCGAGTGCCATGTAGTGCTCTGAAATCCGAAAATTTTAAGGTCATGACAATGAATGATTGTCCGAAGCTGATTTGTTCTTATGGAGCTGGTGCCGGAAAGCTGGGTAAGCAGCTTATGAAAGCGTAAACCCTTTTTCATTTATTTCGTCTGAAATAGAATTTGCCTTTCTAAAAGGCTTATCAAAAAACAGTTTACTTAAATTTTTGATATAAGCCACGGGCCGCGTAGCTATCCAAACACGGCTATGCGCGATCTTTCCTCCTTCAATGAAGCAGATTTTCAGCAAACCTTACTCATGTCTGGTGACCTGGGCTGAGAACATGGTGGTGTTCTTGATTGTGTCCTTGATCAGCCAATGTAGCACTAAACCGAATCATAATTTTTCAACGCAATCGCTATTTTTCGGTTCGCCCTTAATCTGAGCAGAAAAGAAAATTTATAGCCAAAAGATAATGAATAGCTTCTGTTCGGTATTTCTTTATCGTTATAGAAAATATAAAAAATATATCAAAATGAAAAAATACAAAAACCAGATATAAATTCTAAAACAACAAAATAAATATTTATATAAACATCTCATATTATAACAAAATCGTGTTCTTTTATATTAAAATAAAAAGAATATAATTCCATTTATGCCAAAAACGTTACCAATAACAATAATTAAAATCACCATCCTGTTATAACGAACAAAAAATAGTCATTTCTATTATTGGGGAGAAAAACGGATGAAGAGGCATAACGTATCAAACTATGTCTCTGGAGAGCGCCGTTGGAAAAAATTCCTGAACCTCACCCTGCCCCGGTTTTCCTCTCCCGCAGGCGGCTCCTGGCTTTTTCCGGTGCCTGCATTACGGCCGCCGCAATAGGCACAGTGACGAAAGGTTCTGCTCAAGAAATAGTCGCGTCAAATCGAGATGGCGTTTCGGATTTCATGCAGCTTTCAACCTTCGCCACAGGTCATAAAAATCTGGATCTCAGTATAGGATCTGCATTGCTCCTTGCTCTTGAAGCGCAGAGCCATGGCTTTTCCGGGCAGGTAGCATCGCTTCGCGACCGTATTGCCAAAAACGGCTATCAGGATGTTGAAGCGCTGGACGCTGCGCTTCAGGGAGACCCCCTGCACCCGACGCTCCTTCAGATTATCCGTGCCTGGTATGCGGGCGTCATTGAAAGTGGAACAAACGCCAAGGTTTATGCCTTCGAGAAGGCGTTGATGTACCAGTCCTCCCGCGATGTCGTCGTCATCCCGACATATGCCCATAACGGGCCGAATTACTGGGTTGCAGAGCCCGGTTCCGTCGATGCCATGCCGGAATTCTAAGGAAATTATCTCAGTGAACATGCGATATTTTCGTCCTCTGTCCGGCACTGCCCTGACGACCGCTCTGCTTTTCGCAGGACCGTCTGCGTTCGCGCAGCCGACAGAGCCGACCCCAGCTTCGGCCCATCATCCATCGATCAGTCGCGGTCATTATCTTGCGATTGCGGCTGATTGTGCCGCTTGTCATACCAATGGACGGGATGGCCAGTTTCTGGCTGGTGGATATGCCATAGCATCTCCTATGGGCAATATTTACTCCACAAATATTACACCTTCGAAAACATATGGCATTGGAAACTACACACTAGAGCAGTTTTCCAAAGCTCTGAGACACGGTATCCGCGTAGACGGTGCACAGCTCTATCCGGCCATGCCTTATGACGCCTATAACCGCCTGACGGATGAAGACGTCAAATCGCTCTACGCCTACATCATGAACGAAGTAAAACCCGTAGACGCGCCATCACCAAAAACGCAGCTTCCCTTCCCGTTTTCCATCCGTGCGTCTCTGGGTATCTGGAAAATTGCGGCACGGATTGAAGGCAAGCCCTATGTCTTCGACCATACCCACAACGATGACTGGAACCGCGGTCGTTATCTGGTCGATGAACTTGCGCATTGTGGGGAATGTCATACGCCTCGCAATTTCCTGCTTGCACCCAATCAATCCGCCTATCTGGCTGGCGCAGATATAGGGTCTTGGCGTGCGCCGAATATCACAAATGATCCCGAGAGCGGTATTGGTGGCTGGTCGGATCATGATCTCTACCAATACCTGAAAACCGGCCAAACCGCTCATGCGCGGGCGGCTGGACCAATGGCTGAGGCCGTCGAACATAGTCTTCAGTATCTGCCTGACGCGGACATTTCGGCTATCGTGACCTATCTCCGTTCGGTCCCGCCTAAAGCAGAAGCTGGGGAGACCGTGGCCAACTTCGCTCACCTCGGTCGTCCATCAAGTTACAGCGTGGCCGACGCGAATGCGCGCCGTAATAACAGTACCCTCTCCGGGACGACGGACGGTGCAGCGCTCTATGAAGCTGTCTGCGCGAGCTGCCATCAGTCGAACGGCAAAGGATCTCCTGACGGGTATTATCCGTCTCTTGTAGGGAATACGACGACTGGTCAGCGCAATCCGAACGATCTGATCGCCAGTATTCTTTATGGCGTCGATCGCACAACGGATGACCACGAAATTCTGATGCCTGCGTTCGGCCCTAGTTCGCTGGTGCAGCCATTGACGGACGGCCAGATCGCCGCGATCGCCGATTATGTTCTGAGCCACTTTGGCAATGCGCAGGCCACGGTCTCCGCCGATGCGGTCAAGCAGGTTCGTATTGGCGGCAAGCAGGTCCCTCTCGCCAAACTCGCAAGTCCGGGCGTGATGCTCCTTCTCGGTGCAGGCGGCGTCTTTGGTGCCATCATCGTAGCGGGTGGCGTTTGGTGGCTGATCAGCCGTCGCAAACAGCGTGTCGCTTAATAGAATTCAAAGGTAAAATCATGTCTGGTGAAACGCTTTCGGCTGATGTCGTCATTATCGGAGCAGGAATCTGTGGGTCCCTGCTCGCCCATAAACTCGTCCGCAACGGTCTTTCTGTGTTGCTGCTGGATGCCGGTCCCCGTCGTGATCGTTCGCAGATTGTGGAGAACTGGCGGAATATGCCGCCTGACAACAAGTCCCAGTATGACTACGCAACGCCTTATCCCAGTGTTCCCTGGGCTCCGCATACCAACTATTTTCCGGACAATAATTACCTGATCGTCAAAGGCCCGGACCGTACGGCCTACAAACAGGGCATTATCAAAGGCGTTGGTGGCACAACCTGGCATTGGGCAGCATCGAGCTGGCGGTATCTGCCGAACGATTTCAAGCTGCATTCCACGTATGGCGTGGGGCGTGATTATGCCATGAGCTACGACGAACTCGAGCCTTATTACTACGAGGCAGAGTGCGAAATGGGTGTGATGGGTCCTAACGGAGAAGACATCACGCCGTCTGCGCCCCGCAAGAACCCTTGGCCCATGACGTCCATGCCCTATGGGTATGGAGACCGCACTTTCACTGACGTGGTCAGCAAGCTTGGCTTTTCGAATACGCCCGTGCCACAGGCCCGCAACAGTCGTCCGTATGATGGCCGCCCTCAGTGCTGTGGAAACAACAACTGCATGCCGATCTGTCCGATTGGCGCCATGTACAACGGGGTCTATGCCGCACTGAAGGCAGAAAAGCTGGGGGCCAAAATCATCCCGAACGCTGTCGTTTACGCGATGGAAACGGATGCCAAGAACCGGATCACGGCGATCCGCTTCTATGACCCGGAAAAACAGTCACATCGTGTCGTTGCCAAAACGTTCGTCGTGGCTGCAAACGGCATTGAAACGCCTAAACTGCTTCTGCTCGCAGCCAATGATCGCAACCCCAACGGGATTGCAAACTCATCGGACCTTGTTGGCCGGAACATGATGGACCATCCGGGCATCGGTATGAGCTTCCAGTCTGCTGAGCCTATCTGGGCTGGCGGCGGTTCGGTTCAGATGAGCTCCATCACGAACTTCCGTGACGGTGATTTCCGTTCGGAATATGCCGCGACACAGATTGGCTATAACAATACGGCTCAGAACTCCCGTGCAGGTATGAAAGCGCTGTCTATGGGGTTGGTTGGTAAGAAACTGGATCAGGAGATCCGCCGTCGTACCGCCCATGGCGTGGACATCTATGCCAACCATGAGGTCCTCCCCGACCCGAACAACCGTCTTGTGCTCTCCAAAGACCACAAAGACGCTCTCGGTATTCCACACCCGGAAGTCACTTATGACGTGGGAGAATATGTGCGTAAGTCGGCGGTCATTTCTCGGCAGCGTCTGATGGACATTGCCAAGGCCCTTGGCGGAACGGAAATCGAGATGAGTCCGTTCTTTACGCCGAACAATCACATCACCGGTGGCACGATCATGGGCCATGATCCGCGTGATTCTGTCGTGGATGAATGGCTCAGAACCCATGATCACGCCAATTTGTTTCTCGCAACGGGCGCAGCAATGGCGGCGTCTGGAACGGTGAATTCCACTTTGACGATGGCTGCGCTCTCACTCCGCGCTGCCGATGCCATTCTCAATGACCTGAAACAGGGGTAAGTGTTTTGTACAAACTATTTCAGCGCCGGACCGCTGGCGCCGTCCTAAGTATTCTTGTCGCAGCATCAAGTCTTACAGGGTTTGCATCAGCGAAGGATCTGACAGTGAATTTGGTGACCTCAAATACCCTCATTGACCAGGCCAAGAAGCTGGCTGCGGCCAGTCATGCCCGTGTCGCTATCGCTATTGTCGATGCGGGAGGAAATCTGGTGTCTTTCCAGAAGATGGACGGGACACAACTCGGGAGTATTGAACTGGCCATCCGCAAGGCCAAGACGGCGCTGTCTTTCGCGCGCCCGACTGCTGACATGGAACATGCCCTCAACAGCGGGAATTACATGATCAGCACGCTACCGAATGCCCTTCCCGCCGGCGGTGGATACCCGATCATGGTGAACAACGAACTCGTGGGAGCGCTTGGCCTGAGCGGTGGCGAAGGTGAAACTGATGCCCATCTCGCGCAGTCCACAGTCACCACCTTCCTGAAGACTTCAAAGACAACGAGCACTGAATGAAAACCCGACGTCCAATGCACAGGAAAAAACTCGTTGGATTTTTCCTGTGCGCGGCTTTGGGTATCATTGGTCCCTGCCGTCAGGCGCTCGCGCAGAGCGAAACTTCCCAGAACCTTGCGACACCTGAGTCTTACAAGTCCCGTGCCTTTGCGATGGAAGGCATGGGCACGTTCGCGGTCGGTCCCCTCGTCCCGTCTCTGTATGGAAATCCTCATTTATTCGGAGACTGGGGTGGTGCGCAGACATGGCTTACAAAGCACGGCATGTACCTGAATGTCGCGCTCAATGAAGAATATATGGCCAATGTCACAGGTGGCCGCACGCGTGATAATGTGCTGGCCGGTCAGGTGGCTGCCGAACTGGATGTGGATTGGCAGCAGCTTGCCGGTGTGAAGGGTCTCTGGACGCATCTTCTCGTCATTAACGGTCATGGGCGCAGCTTCAGCCACACACTCGGCGATTCAGTGACCAATCCTGAACAGATCTACGGTGCCCGCGGTAACGTTGTCGCGCATCTTGTCTCAATGTATGCGGACAAATCCTTCCTGAATGACCGTATTATCCTGTCTCTTGGCGATATTCCCACGGGTAGCTTTTTCGCCTTTGATTACGTCGCTTGTTCTTTCATGAATGTCTCTGTTTGCAGTAATTTCGCTCCTGGGAAGTACGTCCCAGGCGGCCGCGATTGGCCGTCTGGAAATCTTGGTGGTGTGTTGCGTCTTCGACCAACGGAGCAGACCTACATCATGGGAGGCGTCTTCGCGGTTTCGCCCCATAGTTACAACGGCGGCATCTCAGGCTGGGCTCTGGCTCAGAGTGGATTGGGTAAGGTCTCGTCGCAGATTGAAATCGGGTGGATGCCGTCTTTTGGCAAGAATAAGCTGCGAGGCAATTACAAGCTTGGCGCCTGGTACGACAACTCGCGCTATCCGAACCTTTACGAAGACGTCCATGGTAACTCCTTCCAGGCTACGGGCCTTGGGCGGCGCTATGAAGCCGGGATGACGTCCGCCTGGTTCATGTTTGACCAGATGCTGGTCCGTAATGGGCCGGGCGTTACCGATGGGCTTATTCTTATCGGCGGTGTTGGATATGCGCAGGGCAATCTTGTTGCCATGCGGGATCACGAATGGATCGGCATAGTCGATAGCGGGACGCCGTGGCATCGAAGTGGTGATCAGGCCGGTATCATGTTCCAGCATATGGACATGAGCCATACCGTGACGCTTCAGCAGGAATCATCCCTCGCGCTTGGTCTGCCGTATCTGGATAATCAGTGGGGCCCTGTTTACGGGGTGCAGCACTGGGAGAACGTGTACGAAGCGTTTTACAGCACCCACATTATGCGAGGCACAACCTTGCAGGCGGATTTCCAGTATCTCCAACGCCCAGGGGCTACGACCACCTTCAAGGACGCCGCTGTTATCGGGGGGCAGCTGACAGCGAACTTCTAAGATTTCAGTAGAGAATTTGCCAGATTGGATGAGGTGATCAACCTGAACGGCGGCTCTCTACTGAATCGTTTATCAATGATTTTAAGCTAGGCTATCGAGGCGCAGGATTTGTGACCCATATATGGAATTTCCGTTAAGCCAGCTTCCTGATACGGGGCTTGATCAAGGAAAAAGTGCGTGGTTGTTTACTGCCGAGCCATGGAGACAGTAGATGCCGTCATCTCCACGCGCAAACCTTCGGCGTCATAGTAAATTTCTGTTGTCCCCTGATGTCCAAGACCAGCTTTTAGCAGCCGAATTCCAAATCCTGTTCGGGTAGGTCTTGTTACCAAGGGGCCACCAATTTCGCGCCATATCAATATCATGGTCGTTTCAGGGCCGTATCCTTCAGTGGTCCAGCTTAAATCTACCAGCCCGTCAGGGGCATTGAGTGCACCATGTTTCAAGGCGTTCGTCGCCAGCTCATGGAAGACCATTGAGAAGGACGTTGCAGTGTCCGGACCAAGACACAGGAAAGGCCCGTTGACTTTAACCCTTTCCTTCACCCCTAGCGGAGCCAGAACGCCTGCTGCGAGGCTGGCAAGATCAGTAGATCGCCAGTTTCTTTTCATCAGCAGATCATGCGCAGAGCCCAGTGCGATCAGGCGGGCTGTAAATGTCGCGAGCGCGCTTTGGTCTTCAACGCCACGAAAGCCTTGATGGGCAAGGCTTTGGACAATGCTGAGTGTGTTTTTCAGTCTATGCAGGATTTCATGGTTGATGAGGTCCTGTCGGGCAATCGTGTCCCACTCGTCCACACCCGCAAAAATTCTGTCGGCGGCCGTACGAATGAAAGACGTCTCGTCCACTGTCCATTCGCGCGCTTGAGAGCAATGCACGAAAAGGCACCCTGTCAGTTCGCCTCCTTTAATTKTTGGAACGAGAACCTGCGCAACAACCTGTACAGCCTGATAGGCTTCCTGTTCGACATTCATCCACGATGTATGGGTAATATCGTCCAGGATGAAGACGGACCCTCCGCGGAGGAAATCTGACGTGTGCCGGAAGGCCTCAAACGAAAACTCTCCACTGATGGGAGGTATGTCGGCCGCGCACCAACTTTGCTCCACCGTAAAGCGTTCGTCGCGCATTGAGATGCGCGCGAAGCCTACCCGCTGAACGTTAAGGCGATTTCCCATCAACTGACAGATTTCTTCCAGGGCCTGCTGGCGCGTTTCGGCGGTCCGGAGTGCGTCACCAATCGCGAGGAGTGTTGTCAGCCGGGCGGTGGCATTTCTTTCGGGCGTCACATCCTGCAAGGTACCAATCAGACGGATTGGTCGACCAGTCTCGTCATGATCCAGAATTCCCTGACGCAGAACCCACCGTTCTTTCCCGTCGTCAGAACGGAGGATGCGATATTGCAGTCGTAATGGAGCAGTCCCTTCAAGGATCCGGTTAAGCGTAGGGACTGTAGCCTTGTCGTCCGGATGGATTAAGGCGACCCATTGCTCCGCCGACAAGGTTGGTGTCTGAGGAAGGCCTGCAATACGGCAGACTTCCGGAGATACCGTAATGTCTCCCGACACAAGATCGTATTCGTAGATCCCAATGCCACCGGCAGCTCCTGCAGCCTGCTGAAGCGCATATTTTTCCAATGCATGACGGCGTTCTGCCTCGGCTTCACGTGCCCGTTTTGCGGCGCGCTGACTACGAAGCTGCTGGGCTGTAAGGCGACGTTCCTGCGTAACTGCGGCCTGCCTCAGATCCATCAGGCGCATGGATTGTCGGGCAAGCGCTGCGAGGCCGTCTTTCTGGGGGGAAGACAACCCATTCGGCCGTGTCGCAAGATCGACAACGCAGAGTGTCCCAACCACCTTTCCCTGAGTATCGAACAGCGGGTAGCCCGCATAAAACCGTAGCCCTGGCGTTCCACAGACGAGAGTATTCTTCTGAGTATGCGGATCGGCCAGCATGTCTGGAATGACAACGGGCACCTTGAGGGCAATAACCTGCCCGCATCCGGAATTTGCCAGTGGCCCAAAAGGTTGGTCCGTACCGACGCGTGCTGAAAACCATAGCCTTTCATGATCCAGTATGCTGATCAGGGCGATGGGCGTTTGACACAAAGCTGCTGCAGCGACCGCAATGTCGTTCAGGTCGGGGTCGGAAAAAGCCGCCAGATCCCCATAGGGATTTACCCTATCCAATCTATCGGCAGCGCCCATTCTCAAGGTGTATCCAAATCCTGCATGATTTTTAGTATAGTGCGAGTGGTGGCTGGCTCCAATCCCGTTTCGATGGAACGTATCGTCACGGTAATTAAATAAGGCGTGTTTCGGGCTTTGAATGACAGATTTTTGCGGCTGTTGAAAAAATTCCCAGTGAAGAAAAGGGCTGTTGCCACATGGTGGCAACATAAACTCCCCAAATTTCGGGTCCATAACCTGTTAGATATGGCGGCAAACTAAATTTTTTTCTCCTCCCTAATGGATTATGATCAGGGAGGAGTTGGATTACTACGATTTCAGGAAGGCATGACCGGGAAATTATCCGTTGATGATCATGCCGCCATTCACATGGAGTGTTTGGCCTGTCACGAAGGATGCATCGTGGCTTGCAAGGTAAACATAGGCCGGGCCGAGTTCGGAGGGATCACCGCACCGTCCCATAGGAGTATCTTTCCCCAGATCTGCGACAGACTGGGGATCAACCGGCCCCCAGCTTGCCGGCTGAAGTGGTGTCCAGACTGGGCCGGGAGCGACTGCATTCACGCGAATGCCCTTGGAGACCAGTTGCAACGCTAGCGCACGGGTAAAGCCCATTTCTGCGGCTTTGGTAGTCGAGTAAGCCAGAAGGGCTTTATTGCCCGCAAAGGCGTTGATGGAGGAAGTGTTGATAATGGCACTTCCCTTTTTCAGATGTGAGAGAGCTGCGCGGACCAGAAAAAAGTAACCGTTGATGTTGGTGTCCATGTGTCTTTGCCATTCTTCGTCAGAGATGGCGCTGATATCTTCCTGCACGATCTGGATGCCGGCATTATTGACCAGGATGTCCAGCCCGCCCAGTTCCTTGACCGTCTGGGCAACAGCATCATTACAAACCTGACTTGAAGAGACATCCCCAGCAATAGCAAGACCTTTGCGACCTTCTTTTTCGATCAGTCGGACAGTCTCTTTCGCATCTTCATGTTCTTCAAGGTAAAGGATCGCGACATCTGCCCCTTCCCGGGCAAAGTGCAACGCGGCAGCACGGCCAATTCCACTGTCTCCTCCGCTGATCAAAGCTTTTTTGCCTGTCAGCTTTCCGCTTCCTTTGTAGCTGGCACGAATATGCTCGGCCTTGGGTTGCATGAGGCCTTCAAGGCCGGGCTGATGGTCCTGAGATTGGGGAAGTATATGGTCAGGCATGAAAAATATCGCTCCAAGATAAGGTCGATACCCTTACAGAAAGGGCGCTCCTGACATAATCAACACCTGGAACTGGAAAGTGTTTCCCTAATATGATCTCATAAAAATTTGAATGTAGTTTAAAATTATTTACAAAAAACAAAATTATTGAGATGTCATTTTAGGTATAGATAAAATGGAATAAAGCCAAAGAGGGTCCAGGCTATGATAAATATGAAAGGCGCCTGATGAGCAAAGAGAGCCCCTCGCTGCGCCCGTCGCATCATATCGCGGGTCTCGTCCTCGTTTGGAGCCAGTGTGAAGTCAGTCAAGGCGGGGCTACGGTGATGCAACATTCTTTGCTTTCCCTCCCATTTACCAATTGCGGCATAAGCTGCTCTGATGCCAGGAAGCGCCATGACCGCGAGGACAAATCCCAATAGTGAAAACAAGGGGGGAAGCAAAAGAACCATACTATCTCCCCATCTTTTCGTAGATCCGGTCATGGCTGTCGCATAGGCGATCACGAGAAAAGCCTGTGATCCTAGAAGGGCCTGAAGGCGGCCATTCACCACTTCAGTCTCAAACCGAATTTCAGAGCGGTAAAACGCAAGCAGCTCATTATCTGTGGGATGACCCTGCGCAATAATCTGGCTGGTATCTGGGGACGGTGATGCGGTTTCTACCATCTGGACCTTCGGTAAGATTGGAATGAGGAATAGCGCTCTGCTGCCCTGCGAGTTTCCTAACTTCGTGTCGCATTGGGTTTTTTTAAGTATTACTCTGTGTAAATAATATAAAATATAACAATATTCATATGTATGTGTAGCATTAATTAAAAACATTCTTATAAATATATTGTACTTATTTATGTCGAGAATGATGAAATATTTTTCTTTGATTAGGTCGTGAGCCGATATATTCGGATTTGACTAAATATTTCGCATTCTCATAAATACTTCCCTTCGGGAGGATTCTAATATTTTGCACTCGGTCGCCTCTGAAGCATGAAACACATCGGAACCTCTTTCATTCCGAGTTTCTTAAAGCTGAAATTTCATTAGGATCCGGAGAAGGCTTTTATGACAAAATATTGTTAACATGTGTCTGAGTGAGCAAATAGGAAAGCGTTTTTCTTCGTAAAAATATTATAAAACCACTGCAAGTATGTGATCTTAAAAAATATTATGATTATATTTTCATTTTCCCATCTTGGGGTGTCAACTTTTTTTTACCTTTAGAAAATTCATCCATATCCCTACCGCTCAAAATTGTGTCTCTGTCCCTATGACAAGATTCTGCAAACAATCTGGATGGAACGATTTCTGTTAAATTTGCTCTTCTAAATAAGGTTGGTTGAGCTAAAGCCAGCGATCAAATTTTACAGATATCAAAGAAATTCTGACTAGAAGTTTGCCGGATTCACAAGAAATACCATCGAGAAGTTTGAATTTCTCACGCTCTGGGTGGTTGTACCGTTAACGAATTCTCTTGGAGGGAATTATGAGTCACGTAACGAACGGCGTTCTATATGTTGATGATACCGTCAACGGAGGAACAAACCCTGGAAGTTTCTATACTTCAAGCTTCTCTTCGGTATCTGTATCTTCTGGTGGTACTTACGGAAGCGCTTCGATTGTGTCTGGTGGCACAGTGGTGGTGCAGAGTGGTGGCTCAGTTTTTAACGATACGGTCTCATCGGGCGGCGTATTGACAATTTCCGCCGGTGGTAGCGGCAGTTATATCAGCCTGGCTGCTGGCGCGACATTCAATATCGGCACCAACTACGATAACCAACACACTACCTCCCTGACAGCTCTGTCAGGAACAAAAATTAATGTCTTGTCCGGTGGCATTCTCTCTAACGCAGACGCAGGTTCTTCTGGAACCATCGTTGTTAATGCTGGCGGAATTCTACGAAACGCTATCGTTTCCAAAGGCGGCGGGCTGGCAGTAACTGGAACAGCTTCCAACACAACCATTAATAATGGCGGTGTAATGGATATCAGCTCCGGCGGTCTGGCCTTCGGGGGAACCATCAATAACGGCGGCCAGGTCTTTGTAGGCTCTGGCGCGACCCTTTCAAGTGTGATCATCAACACTGGCGCCTCCGCTGTTGTTTCCGCAGGCGCCTCGACCGGCGCCCTGAAATTGAATGGCGGCACGCTCGATACGTATGTTGCCCCCTCGTTTGTCGCCGGTGGAGTTGTTAGCGGGACACTAATCTTTGAAAGCGGGGTCAAAGACGGCGGTTACCAGAAGCTCGGAACTGGGGTCACAATCAACCTGAAATCTGGAGCTGCGCTTTCCAACAGCACCATCGGTTCGGGCAATACTGTTGCAGTTTCTTCGGGCGCTACCGCGAGTGGACTGGTTATCAGCGGTGGTGGTCTCGGCGTTCAGGGTGCGACATCAAACACGACCGTTATCAGCGGTGGCGTGGTGGATGTTGGGTCTGGCGGCAACGCCACAGGCAACACAGTTAGCAATGGCGGGTACCTCTACGCTGAGTCTGGTGGTACGATTGGCACCACCACACTTCAGAGCGGCGCAGTCCTCAGCGCTAAGGCTGGATCAACGATTTCGGGCACTGTCACGGCCGCCAAGGGCGCTACACTGACAATCCCGACAACTGCGGGTGGTACCATCGACCTGCAGGGTAATGGAAATGTCGGCCTGACCATCACCGGCTCAGGTAGCCCGACAACGGTTATTTCCGGGTTCTCAGAGGACACAGCGGCAGGAACCGCAGACGGCATCACGCTGACGAACGTCAAAACCGCCGACGTTGTTTCCGTCACCTACCCTGATGCTGATCATGTCACGTTCACGCTCAAGGACGGCTCAGCTGTCACGCTGAACATCGTTGGCGTCAAAAACGTGGGCTATACTCTGGCGTCTGACAGCAGTGGCGATCTCGTTTACGAGGTGTGCTTCCTTGCTGACACCCTGATTTCTGGTCCGAATGGAAACGTTGCTGTGCAGGACCTTGTCCCTGGCGATACGGTTACGTCCTATCGTGATGGTGTGGCATGCAGCAGCAAGGTCTCTTGGGCAGGAAAGGCGCATTGCGTCGTTCGCCCGGAAAAGGCTGATGATGAGGCCGGGTATCCGGTGCGGATCCTTGAAAACGCGATTGCTCAGGGTGTTCCTTTCCAGGACATGCTCGTTACATCTGAGCATTGCCTCTTTCTGGACGGCAAGTTCATTCCGGCCCGTATGCTCGTCAATGGTCGTTCGATCTATTACGACAAGTCCTTCACGTCCTATGACTATTTCCACATTGAAACGGAAGGCCATTCGGTCATCATGGCTAACGGTGCGTTGACCGAGAGCTATCTTGATACGGGCAATCGTCGTGCGTTCGAACAGAAGAGCAATGTCTTTATGTTCGGCCAAAAGGCGAAGTCCTGGGAGAACGATGCTGCTGCTTCTCTGACCGTATGCCGTGATCTGGTTGAGCCTGTTTACCGTCAGATCGAACAGCGTGCGCAGGCGTTGCAGTTCGCAGTTCAGGCACCGGTTGCTACGACCACTACGGACAGCGATCTGCATCTCGTGTCTGATCGTGGCCATCGCATCCAGCCGCTTCGCACGGTCGATAACCGCGTCATGTTCATGATCCCTGGCGATGTGGCGTCGGTCCGCATTGTTTCAAACAGCAGTCGCCTGTCAGATGCGATTGGTCCGTTTGTTGACGACCGTCGTATGCTGGGTGTGTTGATTGGCGATGTTTCGTTCTTCGACAGTGGCGTTACGGTGAAGATCAAGACGCACCTGACCAAGGAAAATCTGAGCGGCTGGCACAGCGTGGAGCACATCCCGATGCGCTGGACGAACGGCAACGCACACCTTCCGCTTGGTGCTCGACTGCCGGGTAGTATCGGTCTCCTTGCTATCAAGGTTGAGGCTGCTGGTCCCTACGTTGTTGCTTCGGCGGATGAGGCAGAGGTTGCTCTTAAAACGGCCTGAAGGTCATTCTCTTGCCCGTAAAAGCTACGGATAGGATTTTTCTTCCAGCCAAATCAGAATTTCTGCTTTGGCTGGAAGGTTTTTAATATTCATGCGCTTTAGAAACGCTCTAGCGCATAATTTAATAAACCAGCGCTCATGTATTTCGAAGCTAGCGCCCTTTATTTGCAAAAATGCGGTCCCTTCACTCTGTTTGGTAAATATCCAAACATTCTCTGAAAAGCAGCGCTGAAATGACTGACGTTGCTGCATCCAGGTACCCTCGCGGTGTCTGCCAAGAGAAAGCTCCGTGCGTATTTTACGGCGTCAAACTATCGCCATGGGCCATGGCCTGCCCGTCTGGATTTCCATCATGTTCCAGAACTAGCCGAACTGCCCGGGCACGCACTGCAGAGGACAATTTTTTCACAGGATTGTTCATCAGACCCTTCTCTCGGAGAAATGGTCTCGGCCAAGTCCAGCGCGGTTTAATACGCCCGTTTCAGTCACCCTGATGTTTATTCCCAAGCATGACGGCAGCCACCATCATGCCGCCTCTTGATAAAATTTTGGCGAAGACGGACAACTAGGCATTCACGTTCTGGCGGCTGGTTCTTGATCGGACATTCTTGCCGCCATTGCTAATTCGTATCTCCAGCATGAGGGGAGCAGTGGCCAGTCTTTGCGAAAGATGCTCAGCCCAGATCATAACACTATGAAGCGTTCTACCGATTTACCTGCAAACCCACCTCCCGTTGTCGGTTTTGCAGATTATTATGCCGGCGGTTTCGTAGATGGTTTCCACACACATGAGCGGGCACAGCTGTCCGTGTTCATGGCAGGGAGTGTGACAGTTACTACACATGAGGAAAGCTTCGTCCTTCGCCCCGGGCAAGCGCTCTGGCTTCCTGCCCACACGCTGCATCAAGCAACCTGCCGCACCGACCTGTCGTTTCAGGTCATCTATGTTGATCCTGATTTCCCCGGTGCTGGCACGCTTCAATGCAAGATGTTTGATGCCTCTTCTTTGATACGGGGTCTGATGGACGAGGAGCCGGGAGATTGTCGCGATATCGATCATTGGGCGCGTGAAGCCGGTATGGCGCGGCGCACTTTTACCCGCCTCTTTCAGTCTCAAATGGGTATGGGCTTCGCGGCATGGCGACGGAGAGTACGGGTTGTGGAAGCCGCTTCCCGAATTGCGACGGGCCAATCGATTGCCGAAGTCGCCTTTGATCTAGGCTACGATAATGCCAGTAGCTTCAGCAGTATGTTTCACAGAACTTTTGGTGTCTCCCCGCGCGAGCTGAGAGCCAACTCGCCTACGGCTGCGCGACTATAAAGCATCGGGTTTCCACACCTGGTTGCTCTGCCTCTCATCGCCTCCATGTCTGGAAAACAGTAACAAACCGTTTCCTTTCTGCTTCGAAAGTGACCCGATTCCGGTAATCGGGCCTTATTCAGTTGCGTTTGGGCCAACTGCGCGCTGGCTGCTTGAAGCCGTTTCCGAAGATGTCTAGGAGCGCAATTAAGTATCATTCTTAACAAAAAACCGGTCCCTGCCTCGCAACCAGCACGAGCCGGTAACGAAATGAGTTGGGTATGCAGCGCAGCAGGATAGTTTACACGGTTCTTTTCTCCCTTATTTTGAGCGATACAGCTTTCGCAGCTGAGCAGGAGAATAAGGCCAAGGATCCGCAGCAGTCTGGGGCGCCTGCCCCGGCTCAAGCGAGCGCTGACAATGCCAAAGCACGGAGCGCAAGGGTTGAACGGGTTGAGGTTCATGCTCGCAAGTCTTCAACCATTGCCTCTTCTGCTACAAAAACAAACACACCTCTTGTTGAAACCGCCCAGTCCGTCACCGTCATCACCCGTGACGAAATGGATACACGCGGTGTCCTGACACTTAATCAGGCCGTACGGTACGCCGCGGGCGTCACAGCCGATACGCGGGGTGGTGAAGGCACTCGGTATGATCTCTTCGATCTTCGCGGCTTTACAGTGCCGACTTTTCTGGATGGACTGAAGTTCCAGGATAGCCCGACCGGCTTTGCCGTCGCCCAGACGGACACCTTCCGACTTGACCGCGTTGAGCTGCTCAAAGGGCCGGCTTCTGCCCTTTATGGGCAGTCCAGCCCAGGTGGTCTGACGGCGTTATCCAGCAAACTGCCGACGGATCAGCGGTTTTATGGTAGTGTCAATACAACTGGCGGCATGTTCGATCTATATCGTGTGGATGCTGACGTCGGCGGATTTGCGACCAAGGACGGTCTTGTCCGCTACCGGCTTTACGGCACAGTAAATGGGCAGCATACCCAGCTCAGCAGAACCGGTAGCCGACGCTTCAGCATTAGCCCGGCCTTTACCTTTGGAGGCGACGGCCCGACCACCCTCACCTTGCTGGGTAATTACCAGTACGATCCTGAGAGTGGTTCTTATGGCGGCGTGCCGCTGATTGGGTCGCTCAAGCGGGCTTCCTACGGCTATCTGCCCCGAAATTTCTATGACGGGGATGTCCCCTCAGAAAAATTTAACCGCAAACAGGGCGGAATTACCTATATCTTCAATCATCGCTTCAACGATGACTGGAGCTTCAGTACGCGCGGCCGCTACGATGATATCAAGACCATCTATCGCAGCGTGTATAACAATGGCTACTACGACAGCGATGACGGTACGAGTGGGCAAATGCTGTCCCGCTCTGCATATGGAACGCACGAACACACCTATAATCTGGCGTTTGACAGCCAGGTTAAAGGACGCGTCCGCACTGGGCCGTTGCGCCATGCCCTGATGTTCGGCTTCGACTATATGCAGCAGAAGGCTAATGACACGGAAGCCTATGGCGATGCTCCGGATCTGGACGTTCTCCATCCCGATTATCACATGGTCATTCCGGACCTCTCCCCGTATCTGAATTATGTGACTCATTCTCATCAGATCGGCGCGTATGGTCAGGATGAAATCCGCTGGCATCGGCTGATCCTTACGGGAAGTATTCGCAATGACTGGTATCGCTCGCATCAGGTTGAGTCTCTGACACCCTCTGACAACCGCCAGAGTTCAAGCCAGGTTACATGGCGTGCTTCCGGTCTTTATCACTTTGACTTCGGCCTCTCACCTTACATCAGCTATTCGACGTCTTTTCAGCCGCAGTCCGGCTCTGTTTCCAACGATGGCGGTGCGACCGTTCGCCAGGCCAACCCATCTATGGGCAAGCAGCTTGAGGGGGGCTTGAAATATCAGCTTCCCGGAACGTCTCTTCTTTTCACCGCCGCGGGTTTTCATATCGAGCAAAGCAACGTGCTCGTCTCGGTCGCGAACACAGGGTACAGTGTACAGAGCGGACTTGTTCACTCGGACGGTTTCGAATTTGAAGCCCATGCCGAGCCGTTCCGTAACCTCATGCTGACAGCCGCAGTGAGTTTCCAGAAGATCAAGGATGATTCGACCGGGAAGCCGTTGATCCAGTCTGGCAAAGGGAATGCCTCCCTTTTCGCGTTCTACACAATGCCCTCCGGGCCTTTGAAGGGGTTCGGATTTGGTGGTGGTATGCGCTATTCCGCGAAAACCTACGGTGGCGAAGCAACATATGGCAGCGTCTGGCTTCCACAATATGCTCTCTTCGATGCGTCCGTGAGCTATGATCTGGCGAACATGTCTCATTCGCTTCACGGCTGGAAAGTCTCTGCAAGCGTTCGCAATCTCTTTGACAAGAAATATATCGCGAACTGCTTCGCTTACGGTGCAGACGGACAATATTGCTACTACGGCGAGCGCCGCAATGCCCAGGCCAGCATAGGGTATAGCTGGTAATTCTTACGGCGAGGGTTGCCAGAATAGTTTCTGGCAACTCCTTTCAAGAGGCTCATACCGTCATTTTTTAAGCCTTCTCGTTAGGCTGGAAGCATTCCGTCTCCCGCATATTTAAGGCGTTGCGCGTCCCGTGCGGGAGGAACCCCAAACATGCGTCGGTACTCTCTACTGAATTGGGACGGGCTGTCGTACCCGACTGCAAATCCAGCCTCAGCGGCATCAACCGTGGCACTGAGCAGCCTGCGGCGCGCTTCCTGAAGGCGAAGACGCGTGCGGTACTGCAAGGGGCTCATCATCGTGGCTGCCCGGAAATGCCGATGAAATGATGAAGGGCTCATCCCAGCAATTTTCGCAACAGATGCAATGTCGAAAGATTCTGCGTAATGCGTTCGTATCCAGCCAATCGCCCGATTGAGCTGGGAGAGATTTGTCCCCGCTGTGGCAATCTGCCGCAGAACATAGCCTTGAGGCCCCTGCAACAACCGATACAGCAGTTCGCGGAGGATGGCGGGCTGAAGAATGGGAATGTCTTCCGGGTTTTCCAACAGTCCTACGAGGCGGGTCACTGGATCCAGGATTTCATGGGTGAGTGCACTGACCGTCATGCAGGATGGGCATGTCGTCCCGTTTGTAGGAAAGGCATCCTTCATTTCGAGTAGCAAATCAGCAATTTGCGCAGGGTCCAGAGCCAGGCAGAGCGCCAGATAGGGTTTCTCATGCGTGGCTTGTGTCACCTGCCCGGTAACGGGAAGGTCAACGGCCGTTACGAGATACTTGCTGGCATCATAATCGAAGACCTTATCACACAGCATGACCTGTTTTGACCCTTGGACAATCACACAGAAGCGGGGTTCGTACACCACATCCATTGGCGTCGTGGGGGCATCGGCACGAAAGAGCAGCAGGCCCGGCACAACCGAGCGGGTTGTTGGTTCGACGCAATGGCGGTCGATCGTGTCTCGAAGCCGTGACAGAATATCCTGCATGAAGCGAAATTTCCGATTTTTTCAGTCAGTCGTTTGGGTATTGCACATTTAGGGGCATGCCTGATCCGCCCAGAAGGGTAGTGTGAGACTTTGGTCGGATTATGCAAGCATATGATCGAATCAGGCATTTTTTTGAAGTTTCGTTCTAATTCATTATGGCACTCCACCAACTTTTGATGGCGTTTTAGGGGCTGTTGCCTTTATTTCACGTCCTTGCCTACAACTCGATATGGCAGGATTGTGCAATCATCTGATTGGATTGCTCTAGCGGATGTTGCGCGTGGAGTTGCATGATCCGCCCAAGCCTTCCGCGGCGGTTATGCTCCTTCCCTGAGAACGTCGTTTCCGGTGAGAAGACGGCAAACGCGGCGCGGCATCATGTCATGGCGAAAAGCTTGCCGATTTGTCCGCACATGGATTGTGCCGGACAAGCGGGGTGCGGATTCCGTGCTCCAAAGCCATCTGAACAGAGATATTCAATGGGGATCGTCGCCTTTGCGCTACGACGGCCTTACACGTTCCTTGTCGCAGGGGTACTCATCCTGCTTCTGGGCATCACGGCCGTCTTCAGAACGCCTACCGATGTGTTTCCGAACATCGATATCCCGGTCGTCACCGTCGTCTGGTATTATGACGGCCTCGATGCCGCCGAGACCGAGAAGCGGATCAGCACTTATACGGAGTTTTCCGAAAGCTTCTTTGTCAACAATCTGCGGACCATCGAAAGCCAGACGACACCGGGGCTGGTCCTGCAAAAGCTGTATTTTCAGCCCGGCGTAAACGTTGACCTTGCGGTCGCACAGACCGTTTCGGCTACAAACTCAATCCGCGCCCTGCTGCCACCTGGCATTCAGCCGCCCATCATTATGCAGTACAGCGCTTCCAGCGTGCCGGTTCTGCAGCTTTCCCTCTCTTCGGAGAAGCTGACGGAAAGCGAACTGTATGATTATGGCATTTACCGTATCCGTCAGCAGCTCGCCCCTATTCCCGGCACGATGCTGCCCCCGCCCTATGGCGGAAAGATCCGTCAGGTCATGGTGGATATTGACGAGACCAAGCTGGCAGGTGTTGGCCTAACGCCGCTGGATGTTTCCAATGCCATCAACGTGCAGAACCTGACGCTGCCCGGCGGAACGGTGAAATTCGGAGCCACCCAATACGACGTGCGTATGAACGGCATGCCAGACGTCGCAGCGCGTTTGAACGATGTTCCCCTCAAGCGTGACCCCAAGACTGGCGCTATCGTTCGTATTGCGGATGTTGCGCAGGTCCGCGATGGAACGGCCGTACAGCAGAATGTGGTGCGCCGCGAAGGACGCCGCTCCGTGCTGCTCTCCATCATGAAGGCCGGAAATGCCTCGACGCTGAGTGTTGTAAACGCCATTCGTAATCAGGTTCTTCCTGTTACGCGTGCAGCAGCCCCGGCGGGCATGAAGATCGAGGAACTGTTTGACCAGTCCCTGTTCGTCAAAGCGGCCATTACCGGAGTGGCATCTGAAGCTGTCATCGCGGGCCTGCTGACAGCGGCAATGATCCTTGCGTTTCTCGCAAGCTGGCGTTCGACCATTATTGTTGCCGTCTCCATCCCTCTCGCCATCCTGTCTTCGATTGCCGTGCTGTCGTGGACTGGCCAGACACTGAATCTGATGACGTTGGGAGGCTTGGCCCTTGCTGTCGGTATTCTGGTGGATGATGCGACTGTAACGATCGAAAATATCCATCGCATCCGCCATGAAGGAATAGAACTGCGACAGGCCGTGCTTAACGGCGCGTCGGAAATTGCACTGCCAACGCTGGTTTCGACACTAGCGATCTCCAGCGTGTTTGTGTCGGTAGAGTTCCTTGTCGGCCCGTCCCGCTTCCTGTTCACACCGATGGCCCTTGCTGTTGTGTACGCCATGCTCGCCTCCTATGCGATCAGCCGGACACTGGTGCCAATCTTCGCAGCTATTCTTCTGCGGTCTGAAGAACGGCAGACCACACGCCGCCGCGATGCCGGGTTGCCTCCTGATGTCATTACCCGGTTCGGCATTGCTTTTGACCGGCGCTTTAACCGGCTGCGGGATAGCTACGTCCGTCAGTTACATGGCCTCATCGAAAGCGGCTGGAAAGTGCCTGCACTTGCAGGCGTGACTGTTCTGGCTGCCGGTTTTCTCGCAACTCAGGTCGGGCAGGATTTCTTCCCCACGATTGATGCCGGCGAATTCAAGCTCCATGTCCGCGCGCCGGAAGGAACGCGCATCGAGAGCACGGAACGACTGTTCGATCAGGTTGAAGACGTCATCCGTGAAGTCGTGCCTGAGCATGAACGGTCATTAGTCCTCGATAACATGGGCGTTCCATTCCGGTACTCCATGCCTTTCGATGACGGCACGACCGTTGGACCAAATGACGGTCAGATCATGGTGGAGCTGAAGGAAGGGCATCGCCCAACCGCCGATTATATCCGCACACTCCGGACCGAACTGGCACGCCGCTTCCCGGACAGCGTGTTCTATTTCCAGCCCGCCGATATCGTGACCCAGATCCTGAATTTCGGGCTTCCCGCGCAGGTCGATATCCGCATTTCGGGTTATGACGCAGCCAATAACCGCAAGGTCATGCAGGAAGTCCGTCAGGAAGTCTCCCGCATTCCCGGCCTGGTGGACGTCCATCTGCATCAGCAGATTGCAGCGCCAGAACTGGCGATTGCGATTGATCGTGAGCGCGCTCTGGACCTCGGCCTGACGCTCAATGACGTTGCGCGCAACGTGATGGTGTCACTGGCGTCCTCCAATACCGTAACCCCGAACTTCTGGGTCGATCCGGCAACGGGCATTCAGTACCCGCTGGCAGTGCAGACGCCGCAGTATCGGGTCAACAATCTGGGTGATCTTCGCAACACCGTCATTGCGTCCGCACTAGGCTCACAGCACTCCTCGGCTCTACTGAGCAATGTCGCAACCATCAAGCGCGGCACGGCACAGAACGTCATTTCACACAGCAACATCCAGCCAACGCTTGATGTCGATGCAAGTGCGGAAGGACGTGATCTGGGTAGCATTGCCCGGGACATTGACCGGGTCATTGCACGCCATCGGGGAGAGCTTTCACCGGGCAATGTGATCACCGTTCAAGGCCAGATCGAAAGCATGCATTCTGCCTTTACCCGGCTGGGTATTGGTCTGATGGTCGCAGCGATTGCGGTCTATCTTCTGATGGTCGTGAACTTCCAATCCTTCATGGACCCGTTCGTCGTGGTTCTTGGTCTTCCAGGTGCCATGTGCGGGATCGTGTTCATGCTGTTCGTCACAGGAACAACGTTCTCGGTTCCTTCCCTCATGGGGGCGATCATGAGTGTCGGTGTGGCCAGCGCCAATTCGATCCTGCTTGTAACCTTTGCCAAGGAAAGACGCTCCGAGGGCTTGAGTGCCGTCGAGGCCGCCGTCGCTGCCGGACAGGCACGCCTGCGCCCCATTCTGATGACGTCACTCGCAATGATCATCGGCATGTTGCCCATGTCTCTGGGGCTCGGCGATGGCGGCGAGCAGAACGCCCCGCTCGGACGCGCCGTGATTGGCGGCCTGATGATGGGCACGTGCGCCACGCTCTTCATTGTGCCCTGGCTCTACACACGCCTGAGAAAACGAGAAAGCCGCATTCTTGAGGAATACAGTCATGTCTGAACCCGTTTTATCCTCGACCGGCGTCCGTGAAGAACGGCGCGGCCCGCCCATCGTGCCCTTGATCGGCCTCGGGGCTATTCTTCTGCTGGGCTATGGGATCTATACGCATAGTGAACGAGGCATTGCGGTCCGTGCACTGGCTGATACGCGCCAGAACCAGACCCCGGATGTCAGTTTCATGATTGTTCACAGAGAGACGCAACCGATCTCTCTGGACCTTCCCGGAGAAACCCTCCCTTTCGAAACGGCAGCGATTGGAGCCCGGGCATCCGGCTATATTGCTGAACGACGCGTTGATATTGGCACCCACGTGAAGGCGGGAGACGTTCTGGCCATCATTCATGCGCCAGAACTGGATCGTCAGGAAGCGCGGGCCAAAGCCGCCCTTGAACAGGCTCGTGCCAATCTTGATCTTGCCCGCGTCACGGCAAGGCGCTCTGGCGGCCTTGTTGGGGGGGGCGCGGTGAGCAAGCAGAACTTCGATACAGACCGCATTACCCAGCAAGCCCAGAATGCCGCACGTGCGGCCGCTGATGCGGCCCTGGCAGAGAGCGCACAACGACGTGCCTACACGACTGTGACCGCCCCTTTCGATGGCGTGGTCACAGTGCGGAACGTGGAAGTTGGCGATCTGGTGAGTGCGGATAGTGCTCAGTCAGTCCCGCTGTTTGTGGTCGCTCGCACGGATAGACTGCGTGTCCGCGTGCATGTGCCACAGGAGGAGGCCGGCACAGTGCAGACGGGTACACCTGTCAGTCTGACTGTGCCGGACCACCCGGGGGAAAGCTTCGCAGGCACCGTCACACGGACCGGTCATGCGCTGGAACGTGAGAGCCGGATGCTGCCAGTTGAAATCGAGCTGGATAATCGTGACGGAAAGCTTGCCTCCGGTGTGTATGGCTCCATTCATTTTGACTTGCCACGCCCTGCCCCGACCCTGCTGATTCCCACGGAATCACTGATTTACAACGCGGACGGCCTGTCTGTGGCCACCGTCGAAGACGGGAACCGCCTGCGTCTTCACAAGGTGACTGTTGGCCGGGACTATGGAGATCGGATTGAGATCCAAACCGGTTTGGCTGAAGGAAGCCGCCTGATCATGCATCCTCCATCAGCTTTGACAGATGGCCGGCAGGTTGCACCGCATGATGTGAATGGATCGAAGGGAGCGTGAAGATGCGTTCTTCTACCACAACTCTTACGGCTGGATTAGCGCTCCTGCTGAGCGGCTGCACGATGATTCCGGATTATCATCGCCTTGCAGCCCCAGTGGCAACCGCATGGCCCAATAAAGCCGCCGATGTAGCGTCCACAGATGGAGGCAGCCTTGAGAACTGGCGCACATTTTATCGCGACCCGGTTCTGCAATCGCTGATCGAGACGGCTTTGACCAATAACCGGGACCTTCAGATTGCCCAGCATCAGGTCGAAGCGTCGAGCGCGCAGTTCGACATTGAAAATGCCGCCCTCTTCCCAACGCTGAACGGGACTGCGGGAGCGAACGTTCAGAAAATGAACTCCCGTATCTGGAGCCTGTCACAGGGGAATGGTCCGTTCTATATGCGGCAATATGCCGTGGGGTTTGGTGTCTCGGCTTATGAGGTCGATCTGTGGGGACGTATCCGGTCCGCCTCTCGTGCGTCGTTTGATCGGTATGTTGCAGATGAACTGGGGCGTGAGAGTATGCGCCTCAGCATCATTGCAAGTGTTTCGACAGCAATGCTCAACTGGGTCGCTAACAATCAGGCTCTTCGGGTTACACAGAACGTCCTTGCAAACCGCCGTCACACTTATGATCTGGTCAAGCAGACAGCCGATGTCGGCACCGGAACTCAACTTGATGTGGCCGAGGCGGAAGCTGCTCTGCGGGACGCAGAAACCAATCTTCAGATCTATACGCGTCAGCGCGAGCAGGCGATGAACCAGCTTGAACTCCTGGTCGGCACACCTCTGACGCCTTCTGTGCGTGCTGATCTGGAACATAAGGCTGCCCTTGAAGATGTGGTGCCTTTTCCGGATGTTCCGGAAGGGCTTCCTTCAGACATGATTGCACGTCGGCCTGACATCCTTTCGGCAGAGCAGGTTTTGCGAGCGGCGAATGACGATATCGGAGCGGCGCGAGCTGAGTTTTTCCCCAAAATCCAGATCACTGCGGCGAATGGTACGGCGAGCAACAATATCACTCGCCTGTTCCAAAGTGGGATGGGTGCCTGGAACGTAGCCCCTCAGATCACTCTTCCACTGTTTGACGCCGGGCGTCTGACAGCAGAGCTCCACCAGGCAAAGGCTCGTAAGAAGGAGGAAATCGCACGGTATGAGAAGACGGTGCAAACTGCATTCCGGGAAGTTGCTGACGCTTTAGCAGGACGAGGCACCTACCTGGAGCAGTTGCATGCGCAGAACGCCTTGGTTCAGGCTGGTGGCCGCCAGTATCAGCTCGCACTCGCGCGTTTTAAAGGTGGTTATGACCCCTATCTCGACACGCTCGTCGCACAACGGACACTCTATAGCGCTCAGCTTGGAGCCATCACGACCCATCTTCAGCAGATGTCTAATACGGTAACACTCTACAAAGCGCTTGGAGGCGGATGGAACGAGACCCTTCCGGCTCGTAAGGACGCTGTTATCAACCACGTTTTGTAGCGCTTCCTTCCATGGCGGCAAAAATTTCCGAACTTGTCGCCATTTACGAAAATGGACGATATCGTTTGTCATAACTCTCTCGATGACAAACCTTCCATAACGAACGTAAATGAGAGTAATTATCATTTGCGGAAAAATCAGATGGCTGCCCTTAGAACTTTAGCTTTTGCGTGCGCGGGATTATCTGTTTTCAGCGGATTTGGTGCGGAGGCTTCACCCAATGACGTGTCTTCGTCATCTTCAAACAGCAAGGAAAGCCGTTACAAAAAGCCAAAAATTGGAACATCGCACGGTAAGGCTGAACATATTCGTGTTCACGCAGATGCACATTCCTACGGAGCCACATCCAGCAGCATAGCGGACAAGCTTCCCACCACATTCCTTCAGCAAACTCAGACGACAAACGTCGTGACCCATCAGGTGATTGAGGACATGACGCCTCAGACGATGGAAGATGTGGCGAAATATGTGCCCGGCATTTCCATCGGCAATAACTTTGGCGGCACACAGGACGACCTGATGAAACGCGGCTTCGGGGCCGTGGACGATGGTTCGATCCTGCGCAACGGTGTGCGGATGCCTACTGGCCGCAATTTCGATCTAGCCACCACGGAGCGTGTGGAAGTGCTGAAAGGGCCAGCGTCCCTTTTCTACGGAATGCAGGAGCCTGGCGGCGTCATTAACGTCATCACAAAGCAGCCCCGGAAAACATGGGGAGCCAACCTCGGGACAACATGGTCGTCTCTGGGCGGGGGATATGGCCATTTTGATGTGGGTGGCCCCCTCACCCACGGTTTGAGCTTCAGGCTTGTGGGGTCTTACAAGAACGAGAATTACTGGCGTAACTTTGGCTCTAACCGGCAAAAGCTCCTGTCACCGTCTCTCCGTTTTGAGCACGGCCGCTTTACAGCAGATGTGTCTTACGAATGGGCGAAATATAATAATACGCTAGACCGTGGTGCCGTCTTTTCGAATGGAAGAGCAGTCAGTGGTCCAGAAAAGCGGTTGGATGAAAGCTGGGCCAAATCCTTTGGCGAACGGCATCTTCTGGCCACGACGATGGAGTATCGTCTGACGGATCATGACCGCATTCGCCTGTCGGGAGGCTGGAACCGGGACAATTATCATGATCGGCAGGCTGATCCTTCTGCTTACAACGCAGCGACTGGCGTCCTGACCCGCCGTTATAGAAGCAATACAGGGACAATCCGTGCCAATGGCTATGCCTCGCTGGATTACATCTCCAATCACGTCCTGTGGGGCATGAAGCATGACCTTGTTGTGGGTGCCGACTACGAGAACCGCCAGCAAAACCAGGGCGCGTTCATTGATGGTACGCGACAGGGTGGGTTCTATCCTGCTGATCCTGTTTATGGGCTGCTCAAGCCGGTCGGACCTGTAAACAACAACAACAGTGACTGGCGCCAGCACATCAACAGTGCTTCAGGATACCTCAAGGACAATATCCATCTGGGTCATGGGCTGATTTTAGCGCCCGGTGTGCGGTATCAGTTTTTCCACATCACGTATGGAGGCCGCCGTCCTTACGTGCAGACAACCGATGAATCCTACACAAAGCCTCTGCCTTTCGTGGCGTTGGTCTATCAGTTAGGAAAGCGCGTCTCTTTCTATGGAGACTATTCCCAGTCCTTCACACCCAATCAGCTTGATGCAGGCAGTGTGCTGGAAGGCGGATACAAGCCTACCATGGGGCGGCAGTTTGAAGTGGGTGCACGCTATCAGGACCGTTTCCTGACGGCAGATGTGGCTTTGTATAATATTCACAAGAAGAACGTTCAGCAGTCCGCGGGGCTGGATGAGACAGGGAATACGCTCCAGCGTTTGGCCGGTCTGGTGGGTTCCAAGGGAGTGGAAGCCAGCGTGACAGGAAAGCTGGACAAACACTGGAACATTCTGGCCAATTATGCCTTCACCTATGCGCGTATCCTGCGTGACACGCCTGCCGACGAGGGCAAGCTTGTAGCCAACGTCGCCAAGCATACCGGTGGCGGCTATCTGACCTATGAAACGGCTTTGCCTTGGCTCCAGACGACCATGCGGGTCGGCGCAGGCGCTCGCTACGTTGGCCGCCGGGCTGGAGATCTGAACAATACGTTCTGGCTTCCCAGCTACACAACAGTTGATGCCTTTGCGTCATGGCATACAGGGCGGCTGTTGGGCCATGACACGTCGTTGCAGGTCAATGCGGTCAATCTGGCCAATAAAGCCTATTTTGTCTCAACCGCCGGGACCCCGCTCCGTGTCTCCTGGGGGCAAGGCCGTACGGTGCATGTGGGCATTGAAGTCGGGTTTTGAACACGCAAGGGCCTTCCTCAAGTTATGTTGCGACTTCCAAAACGCACGGGCGACTGGCTCAGAAGGTCTTCGTAAAAGCGCTGACCGAGACATAGCGCCTCCTCGACGCTTGTAACGGAAACGCATTGGCCGTCCGTCAGTAGAGCGAAAGGGCAGCCCTGCGCAGTCCATGCGGGCCATCTCGTGAAGGAGCACTGCCTAATCCTGACGGAAACGGTGCGGGCTTTCCGTCCGAATGGCCAGATCATTGTCGGAGGTCCGCCGCCTGTCCCGGATTGTCAGGTCAAGTAAGGTCTTGGGGAAACCCTTCGTGGTCCCTCGCACCCAGGTGCTCTTACGTTGCGGCAGTTACTGTTGATGGGCGCAGACGCGAGATTATTCCCTCTGGAAACACAGAAATCGCGCCTGCCTGGTCAGGCTGAACCCGAAGACTGGTCCGCTCTGAAGGCAATGTTTACGAACGGCATTGCCAGTATGCAAGATTGATTAGGTATGAGCATGGAATGTGGATGATGGTATCCATGTTTACTTCCCCATTTCGATCGTCATGTGGACTAACAACCAGGATGCGAAATACCACAGGGAGAAAAGGTGTCCCTTTCTCCGCCGTATCGATAAATTTCGCGGTGATTACGGCTGAGGGGACGATGTTCGCTCTCGCAGCCAAAATTTATGATCATTGATAAAAACATTATGATACCGGTATGGTCCCGGCTAGAATTTGATACTGTTTCCTGCGACCGGATACCTGAGCAATGTCTTTTCCCCTATCTTTTCATAGGCTTTCAAGTGTTTCGGTAAGAGCGTTGGCATGGTCGCTTTCATGCCTGTCTCTGAGCGCATCTCATGCAGTAGCGACAGATATTCCGGCCTCTACCGTGCCCACAGCAAGCCGTGTGGCTCACCCCGTTGCCTTCAGTGATGAAGTCAAGACGCGGCAGATGTTGGTGGCAGTCGCTCTGGGCCGCGCATCGGCGGACCTTCTGATCCACAATGCAAAGGTTCTGAACGTCTACACTCTCAGTTGGGAGGACGAGCAGGACATTGTTATTGCCGGGAAGCGGATTGCATGGGTTGGGCCGGCGGGTCAGTGGAAAGGCCATGCGCTTTCAACCTTTGATGCCAAGGGGCTCCCAGCCGTTCCAGGATTTGGTGAATCTCACAAGCATATCGAAAGCTCGATGCTCTCGCCCGAGTGGGAAGCCGCACTTGTTGTTCCTCTGGGGAATACCTGGACCACGGAAGGCTCTCATGAGTTTGCGAATGTCAGCGGTACGCATAACGTTGAATTCTGGCTCACGGCAGAACATCTGGGAAGTCCGCTGAAAATCTTCCCGGCGCTTGGGTCAGCCACACCGCCTTCTGCCTTCGAGCAAGGCGGTGGAAACTATGCTTACAAGGAAATTTCTGAAAACATTCGGGATAATCCACGGGTTCAGGGGCTGGACGAAGTGATGGACTGGCCTGCCGTTTCCAACCCTTCTCACCCTGGCCATCAGCGGATCTGGGAGAACATTCAGGCCACATTCGATAATCGGGGCGTCGTCGATGGGCATGGCGCAGGGTTGTGGGACATGGACACGATCAATGCCTTCGTTGGAGCGGGCCTGTCTAGCGACCATGAAACCCGCCTTCCTGAGGAAGCCTGGAACAAGTTGCAGCATGGGCTCTTCCTGCAGCTTCGTGATGACAATATTGAGCGTGCGGTCCCCTATTTTGTACATAAGGGTCTGAAAAACTGGAATAATATTGCCCTTGTGACAGATGACCGCAATGTCGCGGATACGCTGAAGCAAGGAACCATGGATTATCACATCCGGCTGGCGATCAAGATGGGTGCGCCCATTGAAGCTTCGTACGCAATGGGTAGCCTCTATCCGGCCCAGCATGGTCATATGGATCAGATCGTTGGGTCCATTACCCCAGGTCGCTATGCAGACGTTGTCCTGTTGTCTTCCGTGCCCGACGTGAAGATCAAGTATGTTTTTGCAAATGGAAAACTGGCGGCTCAGGACGGAAAATATCTGCTTCCAGTGCCGAAAATCACATGGCCGACATGGGCCTCCGATACCATCCATATTGGCAGAAAACTGACGGCAAAAGACTTTGAAATTCTGGCGCCAGAGGGAAGAACTACCCAAGTCACAGCAGCTATTCAGGCTCCGTTTTACACTGATCCTGTTCAGAAAACCGCAACGCTGTCCGTTGTGAACGGGGTCGTTCAACGGGACGTCGCACATGACATTATCAAGGTTGCAACGGTAGACCGCTATATGGGACAGGCCCGTCTGGGTAAGATGTTCTGGACGGGCAATGGCCCTAAAACGGCGGACAGCGCCATCGCCACCTCCGTATCCCATGATCTCCATAACATCACGGTCATGGGAACGAGTGACGAGGCCATGGCGCTTGCGGTCAATCGCATCGCCGAGCTCAAGGGCGGGATCGTGATGGTCAGCCACGGCAAGGTCCTTGCCGAAATGAAGCTGGAAATTGCAGGTTTGATGACCAGCCGTCCGGTGGAGGATGCCGCTGCGAGCATGGAAAACGTCTATGCCAAGGCTGATAGTCTTGAGTGGATCGGAGCGCCCGGCTATCCCCGGCGACTTCTGATTTCGATGATCACATGTAGCCCGTTTACATGGCGCCTTGTTGTTCCATACCCGGGTAATCCCAGCGGGCTGGTTCTGCTCCAGACGGGACAGACGATGCCGACGGTCTGGTAAGATATGAAGGCTGTTTTCCAGAATACATTCCACCTTAAACGGAATGTACGAATAGTCCTTCAAGTCATTGTTTTTACATTTTTATTTCTGGTTTGTTCTCCAGGATACGCTGATCCGGAGTCCATGACGAGAGTCTTGGTTTCGCTGGATCGGCCAGATACGGCAACCGTCATGATCGATATGGATCTGACAGTGCTCATGGGTGATCCTGCCAGATACTACCTCTTGGCGACTGGGCAAGGATCACAGCATGATGCTGAGGTCAGATCAGTCGCTGCGAAAATCACTGAGGCCTTACCACTTTTCTCAGGGAATTCTGTCCTTCGCGCCACTCTCGTGAACTACAGTTTTTCCGGCAAGAGCCGGGATGAATATATGGATCTGGCAGCTGACAAACCAGCTCATTTCCAATTTCAGATACCGCTTCCTGCAGACACCGGGCCGTTGCAACTTCGCATTCCACTCGGAGCTCAGATTGATTACCCCGTCGCCTATACGGTTCAGCTTCCTGAACGGCATTATACGCAGACGCGTTGGCTTGATGCCGGGCAGCATGAGAGCGTTATCTTTGACTACAGGGGAAAACTCCCAGCAGATCACGTCGAACAGCCTGCCAGCTTTGATCCGGACACACTGTCGTGGCGACAACAGTTACCGGTTTATCTGAAGCTCGGATTCAAGCATATCGTCCCGGAAGGGACAGACCACATTCTCTTTGTGCTCGGGCTTTTCTTTCTGGGAATTAGCTGGCGCAAGCTGCTTTCTCAGACGACAGTCTTTACCATTGCGCATGCCACGACACTGTTTCTTTCAACCTATGGAATTTTCGATCTTCCGAGCCGTTTTGTAGAGCCCGCAATAGCTTTATCGATTTCTTTCATAGGCCTGGAAAATGTCTTCAGTCCGAAACTGGGGCGAACACGCCTGTTGGTTGTTTTTGCTTTCGGGCTGGTTCACGGCTTTGGGTTCGCCAGCAGCCTGAGTGAAGTACCCTTCCCTCATCGCGACTTCATGGCGGCACTCATCGGCTTCAACTTTGGCGTGGATGCTGGTCAGCTTTTCATCATTCTTCTTGCAACACTGGCTGTAGGTGCTTTCAGAAACCGCCCTTGGTTCAGAAGTCGGATTGCGATCCCAGCTTCACTTCTTATTGCAGCCATCGGCTTGTTCTGGGCTGGCCAGCGAATTTTGGCCTATCATTTGCTCTTCTGAGGATCATTCATTCTCCACAATTGCTCTTTCATCTGTGAATTTTATTCAAAATTCATGTGGAGAGGTAGGCTATTATCGCACCAGAATATGACCTGCATACTCGCATCCGTGACGTAACCAGGATAACACCCAATGAAAAATGTTCTTCTTTTGAATGGCTCAAAAGCATTTGCCCATTCTCACGGTCGGCTTAACGATACTCTGCACGACGTTGCGGTTGAGACATTAACGACTGCCGGGTTCGATATTCGTCAGACCAAGATCGATGCAGGCTACGATATTCAGGCCGAGGTTGAAAACTTCCTCTGGGCGGATCTGGTCATCTATCAGATGCCCGGCTGGTGGATGGGCGCACCATGGATTGTCAAGAAGTATGTTGATGAAGTGTTCACGGCCGGACATGGCTCTCTGTATGCCAATGACGGGCGCACCCGCTCCAACCCTGCGCGCAAATATGGATCAGGTGGTCTGATACAGGGAAAGCACTATATGCTGTCACTGACGTGGAACGCACCGAAAGAAGCCTTTGAGGACCCAGAACAGTTCTTTGAAGGCAAAGGGATTGATGGTGTTTATTTTCCCTTCCATAAGGCGAACCAGTTTCTGGGAATGAGCCCTCTCTCTACTTATGTAGCGACAGATGTCATAAAGGCGCCGGCCATTGATGACGTCATACAGGGCTATCGTAATCATCTTTTAAAAATTCTTGGTCTCGAGCTGCCTGTAAGCTCTGTAAACCAATAATGAGCGGTCAACTCGTGCTTTAAGCTTATTTCACTCGTAATCTCTTCCAGTTCCAGACTTGGAATAACGTAGCAAAAAGCGCGAGGCCTGCGCCGAGAAAGACAATACCTGTCCAACCAAATGGAGGCCAAACCAGCATTGCGCTAGCGGAACCGATCGCTCCACCCAAGAACATCGTTCCCATAAAAATGGTGTTCAGGCGTGCTCGCGCCTCAGGTCGCAACGCATAGACAACATGCTGATGGGACACGAGCACGCCCTGTATCGCAAAATCAAGAATGATGACCCCTGCAATCAGGCCTGAAAGTGAATTCCAGAGGCCGAAAACGACCCATGATGCGAGTATCAGACCAGCCCCAAAGACAATGGTCTTTTGAGGGCCATGTTTGTCGGCAATCTGCCCCGCAAGTGGAGCGGCGAGGATACCAACGGCCCCTACGATACCGAAAAGGCCGGCCGCGGCGGCCCCTAACCCAAACCGAGGCTCTTGCAGATGAAGTGCTAGGATCGTCCAGAAGACACTAAAAGCTCCGAAAAGAAGGCTTTGAGTGACTGACGCTAGGCGCAACTGAGGAAATTCATTCCAGAGGCCCATCAGGGATGTCAGTAATTGACCGTAGTGGAGTTTGGTGTCGGGTTTGCTCGTGGGGAGACACCAAGCCATCAAGGCGCCCGCGCCTAAAGCGATCGGAACGCCCAGCCAGAACATCTCGCGCCATCCAGTGTACGTGGCGACTACACCAGCCAGAGTTCGGCTAAGCAGGATACCACCCAGCAGTCCTCCCATGACAATACCAACTGTGTGCCCCCGCCGTTCAGGGGATGAAAGATGTGCTGCAAAGGGAACAATCTGCTGCGCAACAGTGGCAAAGGCCCCTACGGCGACAGACGCTACGAGCAGTGTCATTGCATTAGGTGCGACTGCAGCACCCGAAAGAGCTAATGCGAGGAGAATGAACTGAAGAATAATAAGTCGCTTGCGCTCCAGAATATCCCCGACAGGCACAAGGAGGAACAGTCCAGCGGCATATCCAAGCTGAGTGCCTGTTGGGATCAGGTTTGTGATCGAACCTGGCAGGTCACGTTTCATGATCCCCAGCATGGGCTGGTTATAATAGATGTTAGCGACCGCAACTCCAGCAGCAACAGCCATGCAAAGAGTGACAAATGTGGATAGGGCATGTTCTGTACTGTTGGTACGATTAATCGGAACAGCAGTAATGGAAGGGCTCATATTGGGGTCAGTGCTCATGGTACCTGGTCCTATCATGTTCCCAGAGCGGTAGCGACGGGCACTCTGAGCTCAAAACCCCATGTTGTGTGGGATGATCAGGGGCTTCAGAGGCCTGGAGTTCTTTTGCGATCCAACACAAGAAATTATCGCGTTGGAACCTCAGTCAACGGTTCCCCGATCGCGAAAGGGTAGTTTTATGAGTGATAAACCCAGATAAAACGTAGCTCCGCAATCAATAAAATTCGTTATTAGGAGGGTGTTTCCTATAGAGAAAAGGTTTGTTTCCATAAGAATAATATTCTTAAAACTATAATATATACAAGCAAATATCCCCATATTCTTGATCGTTAATATTTGTTATATTATAAAAACGCCCCTTAATTTCTATTATTTATTAATTTTATTCAAAATATTTCCGATTCTTGACTTGAGATATTTAACCTATTCCTTGTAGTGAATAATTGTTAATAAATTTTAGGCATTATGTATGACCCAGTATGTAGCCTCTTCAGGCACCACACTTTCTGGCATTACGCTTAGCGCCGGCTATGACCAGATGACGGTCGAAGCCGGTGGCAGCGCGACCCGGATTACTGTGCAAGCCCAAGCCGATTTCACGGTGGAGAATGGCGGTGTTTCCACCAGCAATACATTCATTGGCCAAGATGACCATATAACCTTCGCAACTGTATACGGCACCGATACAGGCAGTATCCTTTCTTCTGGCGGAGAAGTGGATGTTGAGGGCAGCAGTGCAGCCATGTATGCGGCCACGGTTCTAAGCAGTGGTGCAATCAGAGCTATCTTGGGTGCTAATGTGGCGCAGGCCACAGTATCCAATGGTGGATCGATCAGTGCGGGCGACGGCGGGACAATTGCTGCCTCGCGCATTACCGCTGGCGGAACGGCGGTCGCCACCAGCGGGGGTTTTATCCGGACAACTGTTGCATCGGGTAAAGCTGCACTGATTGACATTCAGGCTGGCGGAAGCGCCAACTATCTCTCTGCTGTTGACGATGGCAAAAACGGCGTCAGCATTGTGCGCGTTGAAAGCGGCGGCGTCACGAGCAATACACAGCTCCAGGGAAAATATCCCGTTGAGCAGGTCTATGGTGGCGCTGCTTACGGCACCGTGGTGTCCGGAAACGGTGCAGGTCAGGACGTACGCAGTGGAGGACAGGTTTATAATACTACTGTCTCCGGTAATGGTGCCAATCTCACAGTAGAGAAAGGCTCCTCGTACGCAGCAACGATCGGCTCCGGTGGCGTGCTGAATGTTAAGAACACAGGTGTAGATAGCGGGTCCACTGTTCTTAGCAACGGCAAGGAAATTATTAACAAAGGTGCTACGACCACCAATGTCACTATTTCTTCTGGCGGTACGCTAGCGGTTTATGCTGGAGGTTCTTCCGTGTCCGCTACCGTCGCGGGCGGCATAGGCGTTCAGGGAAATGCAACCAGTACTACACTCCAAAGTGGCGGCGTGCTCGATATTGCCTCGGGAGGCAAGGCAACCAACACGACCGTGAACAGCGGCGCTACGGTATACGTATCTTCGGGCGCTATGATTGGAGATACATCCGTCGCGAGTGGTGGCACGATCAGCGGATTCAGTGGCGCAATAATATCCGGAACGATTACCCTTGCTGACGGTGCAACGGCGACCATTCCGTCTACAGCCGGTGGCATAGTTGATCTTCAGGGTAATACCAACACAGGCCTGGTCATCACCGGGACTGGTAGCCCCACCACGGTCATCAGTGGTTTCTCGGGCACTGCAGCGGGTTCCTCTGACGGTATTACTCTTGCTGACGTCAAAGCCGCAGACGTCACGACTGTGAATTACTCAGATGCCGATCATGTCGTGCTGACTCTCAAAGACGGCTCGTCGGTTACGATGAACATCATTGGCGTTAAAGACGCGGGTTATACGCTCACCGCAAACAGTGATGGCGATCTTGTTTATGAAGTCTGCTTCCTGGCAGATTCAATGATCGCTACACCTTCTGGCGTCAAGGCAATTCAGGATCTGACAATTGGAGATGTCGTTTCTGTCTATGAAAATGGGCAGGAAAGCACGCAGAAGATTGTCTGGGCAGGCAGAAAGCGTGCCGTAGTGAACTCACAGCGGTCTACGGATGAAGCAGGCTACCCTGTTCGCATTCTCAAAAATGCGATTGCTGAAGGTGTTCCTTATAAAGACATGCTGATCACGGCGGAACACTGTCTGTATTTTAACGGCAAGTTTGTCCCCGCACGTATGCTCGTCAACGGAATTTCTATTTTCTATGACAAGTCACTGACCTCTTACGACTATTATCATATCGAGACGGAACAGCATTCTGTAATAATAGCAGACGGAATGCTGACAGAGAGCTATCTCGATACAGGCAATCGTCGTACATTCCGGCAAGATGGCGGCCTCGCCACTCTAACGGGACGGCAAAAGACATGGAGCGAAGACGCGGCTGCCCCACTGTGCGTTAGTCGTTCGTTCGTAGAGCCCATTTTCCATGATATTGAACTCCGTGCGCAGTCAGCAGGGCTGGTTTCTCAGAATGCACCTGTAACCCTCACTGAAGACGCTGATCTTCATTTGGTCACAGATTTTGGTCAGGTTATCCGTCCGCTAAGGCAGGCGAATGAGCGGGTTACGTTCATGATCCCGACAAGTGTTACGACAGTTCGTCTGGTGTCGCGTGCCAATCGTCCAAGTGACACGATCGGCCCGTTTATGGACGATCGTCGTAATCTTGGTGTTCTTGTCGGCGATATTTCGCTTTTTGCCTCTCGCCGGACAACGAAACTGACGGCGCATCTTTCCTTGTCCAACCTGTCAGGCTGGCATGAAGTAGAATCCTCAAGATATCGCTGGACAGATGGCAATGCGGTTCTGCCACTCCAGAGTAGTGGTATGTTCGTCAGAGAGCCAAGCATTCTCTCCATTCAGGTGGTGTCTAGCGGACCCTATGTAATGGAAGCTCACTCTTCCAGTTTCGATCTCCGTAAGGTCGGATAACAGATTTTAAAAGATGATGGGGAAGTCTATGCTTTCCCATCATTTTCTAGAAAATGCTTAGGGGATTTCATGTAGTCTCGCTAAAGACCATGAGAATACCTTATGCCCGGCGGCAACAACGACACCCGATATTTTCTCTTTTCTGTATAGCGCGTTGTGATGCGGCCTTTGCGCGAGGGAATGACCGGCAGGATCCCGTGGACCAACAGATCCTGGCAAAAGCTGCCGCTGTCATAGCTCCGGTTGGTGAGCATGGTCCTAGGTTTGGAGCTCGAAGTGCTATCAGGGCTTTATAGTCCGAGACCTGCCTACAAAGCTAAGAGGACGCCCCTGATTGTCGTATCGGGCATGGATTTTTCTCGTAAGTCGCCACGTGATCGACCAAATGCTTCCGTACGAGCCCCCTTTTGCGTCTGTGGCCTGTGAATGGGACCGCTCACGGTGCTATCGACCATATGCTGCCAGTCATCGGTCACCCTCATTTTCATACGGGTTTGTAGCAGAACGTCCCATATGGCTCTGTTCGGCCCAACGACAAAATCGGACATGCACGGAGTTTCACCTGCCGTAGGGCTCATACATGTCCCGCCACGGACAAACGGAGGCGCAGGACATGCAGCATACCCTTGAGAAACCGGCGGTTATCTCCYGCGGGTCGTGCCCMACGTTCGCGCTCAGGAGGCAGAAGCGGACCAATAACCACCCATTCCTGATCCGTCAGATCGCCTCGGGCCATACCTGTCCTCTCTGCCCATTATTCCCCAGCCACAAAGTGAATCAGATCTCACGCCGATCCTATAAACTTTTGTCAACGGGAATGGCGAGAATGATTGATGGAATTGTGCCACCATGCTGTCGCTTCGCCTTCATGAACTTCAGGTGGTAGCGGGCATGTTTGTCCTTTGGCGAGTGATAAGATACGTCCCTTAGGGCAGCACTACTCAAAACTGCGATTTAAGCCCTTGAATGCTTTTTAGCCGTTTTTGCCGCTAGAATCCTTTTTCTCCAGTCCGATAGCGGCTTGCGCACGGCCTCGGAAATTGGGATCCATTTTCCGATTTCAACTCATCTCAGAACTGCCGAGGTGAATAACACAAACCTCGAAGAAACCGATTCTGGGCGGTCCACCGACAATTGGCTAACCCTTGTTTAGCCGGTCTATTTTCCCGCACATGATCTTATCTTCCTTGGCAAGCCGCTCTTTCTCATTTCAGTATCGAAAAGAACGGCTTGCCAAGGCCTAATTTTATGAACTCCTCAAGAAAGACGCCTCAGTCCCGAAGAGCTTCAATGATCTGCAAAGAAGCCTCATCGCTTTCGGACATATCGACGTTATGGATTGTAACCTGAAAGCCAATTTCCCTTAGGGACTGTGCCGTTTCATTCACCTGCTTCAGGACCGCACAAATATATTTACCGCCAGGCTTCAGAATACGATGCAACGTCGGTAGGTCTTGTACCTGCCCTTCGGGACTAAGGAACAGATCGATCAGGCCGTCCTCATCGAACAACTCGTTGATAGCCTTTTCAGAACAGGTATATCCTGCCAGCCCCGATAGGGTAGCACGCAACGCCTCGCCCCTGCCGAATTCATGCATCCGCAGATCCTGCAGATACGGCAGCGCCTCGCGCACGGTGTTGACCCGCTGCCGGTGCCACGGCGCCACCAAAACCTGCGCCACCCCGGCCCCACGGTTATCCACCCCGCAATTCGTGCAGTGCAGCCCCAGGCGCCAGTCCCCATCCGCATGACGTCCTTGCCGCGGGCGGCTGCCACAGACCGGGCAGAGCGCATCTCCCAGAACGTTCCGAAGGATCTCCCTCGCCCGGCTGGCGGAAAAGCGCTTCCGCACCACCTCCGCCCCAGACCGGATCAGCGTCCGGCACAGCGCCTCGTCATCCAGAAGACAGATGACCGCCTGCGCAATATCCGCGGACGTATCGGCAATCAGCGCCTCTTCCCCGTTTGCAAGCTGGATGCCTTCATTCCCGCAGGTAGTGGTAACAACCGGAATACCTGCCTGCAATGACGTGACGATCTTGCCCTTGACGCCTGCCCCGTAACGCAGCGGATTGACCGAAACGCGGGCCTTTTCGAAATATGGCTCCAGTTCCGGCACAAATCCCGTCACCTTTACCCGCTCCGACGCCAGCGCCTGCACATTCGGCGGCGGCACGTTCCCCACGATCCACAGTGTGCTGTCCGGATGCTTTTCCCAGACCAGCGGCATAATCTCCTGACCCAGCCAGACCGCAGCGTCCACATTGGGTGTGTGGTCGAACCCTCCCACGAAGATCAGGTCCCTGCGGCATGCGAAATCGGCCGGCGCGTCTGTCAGGTCCGTATCGCCAAACAGATAAGGCGGTACAACTGTGACATTTGCGTGAGGCACCTCCAGGAGGATATCGCGCTTTTCTTCCGCGCTCGGTGTCAAGACGTGATCGACGACATCAAAGATTTTCAATTCCATGGGCTTGAGGCGCTGGGATTCCTGAAGCGCCCAGATGCTGCCTTCCAGTTCGTAACGGCGCATCTCCCGCAGATAATGCAGGTCATGGGTGTAATACAGAATCGGCGCGCCGGTGTGGCGGCGAAGCTGCGCCAAGATCGGGAACGTTACATCCGGCCGAGCCGTCCAGATGAAATCCACGTAAAGGCCATACGCGCGCAGCCATCGGTCCAGCCGGTCCGGCGCATGAAGAACTTCGATGCCAAGCTGCTGGAGAGCAGCCGTATAAGGCTCCAGCGGCTTGCCATCCTGCGGCGCATAGATCACCCGCAGGCCCAGCTCGCGCATGAGGCGCAGGTACTGAAACAACGTGACCGCACCAGCATGCTTGTCATATTCCGGCACCTTGTCATCAATGACGAGGATGATGCCCCGCGGAGAGGGCCGCTCCCGGCTCAGGAATCTGGACGTATCCGGCGCAGGCTGCGTCGCCAGGAGCGTCTGCCACTTGCGGCAGAAGGTCGCATGGTTCTTCAGCGTCTGCTTGTCGCGCATCTCCGTGCCATAGGACGCACTCCCATGATGGCGGACACGGCTCGCAGGCTGATACACTACCCGGTATCCTGCATCCCGGATGCTGGTGGCGAGGTCGAACTCTTCATAGAACGCCGGGGCATACCGGCCATCGAAGCCGCCCATTTTTTCGAATAAATGGCGGCGAACGAGGAAACAGGCCCCCGTCACTACATCTACTTCACGGACGTAATTATAGCAGCCGCGGTCTGCCTGATCATTCTTTCCGAACGGGTCACCCCAGCCCGTTCCGTAGATGATTCCCCCTGCCTCCTGCACTGTGCCATCACCGTTCAGAAGCTTGCAGCCTACCACCCCCACACAGGGGTCGGCCTTCATGATCGACAGCATCGGGGCCAGCCAGTTGTCCCCTACAGTCGTATCATTATTCAGAAACATCAGTTCGCGGCCCCGCGCGCGTCTCGCGGCAGAATTGCTATTACCGAGAAAGCCGAGATTCTCGGTATTGATGATCTGCACCGCACCTTTCGCGCCCAGAAGGGACGCAATCGGGCGGGATGGGCGGTCATCCGCGATGATGACCTCATACGTCACTTTGCGCGTCAGCAGCATTACGGACGCCAGACAGCGCCAGGTATCGTAATAATGGCCATAGACCGGAATAATGATCGAGACTTCCGGATCATTTTCCTCCGGAAACGATAGCGAAAACGGCAGGGACAGCGTCTTATCCCCCAGCTGCTCCATATGCTCGGAACAGACTACCCCCTTCGCGCATTTCTTTTCCCGCAGGTAATGCGCCAGCGCCCCGAACTCCATGGCTGCCGGATAGCGCGCCGTGTACCATACCGGATCAAACAGCGGATGTGGCCAGAATCCTCCCGCTTCCCCTTCTGCGGCATAATGCGCCAGAGGATTGGTTCCGTCTTTCAGGCTGGAAGCATATTCCTCTGCATAGGCCACCGGGTCAAAAACAGCATTTGGCCTGATGTCGGATCCAGAAGGACGCGCCAGAAAATCTTCCAGCGGTGTGCGTCCAGGCGCTATCTTCCCGACCTGCTTCAGGTAGAAGCCTGTATCGAATAGAGGATGCGGATCGGGTGGGTTGCGTCCCTGATGAGTAATGTAATGAACAAGCGGATTGATCGCCGCCTCAACCGGCAGCGCAGCAGTATACCAGTTACTGCTGAACAGCGGATGCGGATCCAGCCCCTGCGCTGCACCTGTCCAGTAGTAATGTGCGACCGGATCAGTTCCTGGGGGCAACATTGCCGCATAACGCTTGCAATACCATACGGCATCGAACAGCGGGGACTGTGCAAGAAGGGCAATGCCTTTTTTTGCACCCTGCCGAACCTGGATACGCGACCATAGACGCAGCGTGAGGGTCCAATATGTCAACTTGGCGGCTCGGCGTGCATGACGGGCAAAGACCGGATGACGCTGCGCCAGATCCCGCAGCCGCCGTCCCACCCGCCATGCGGTGGACTGAAGTAGCAGCCGATGCTCCGCCTGGAGCTGCTGAAGCTGGTTGCGCAGTTCCGTGTTGCTGCGGGTCAGCGCCTGAATTTCATGCTCTGAAACCGGCTCGCGTGCGAACAGACGTTCCAGATGACGGCTCCGTTCCTCCACGTGGTAAACACGCCCCATGGCCTGTTCCAGCTGATTCTCGATAAGCGCACGCACATGCTTTTCGACTGCCGGCTCTGTGATGGGAATATACTCTTCCCCCGCGAGCCGTTCCTTGCCGTCCCATCTCATACTGTCTGTGAACGGGCTTTCATCGGTCACCGGATTCAGCTCATCCATGTTTCGGCTCCTTCCGTCACGAGATGCACGCCACCAGCCTGCGCGCCAGCACCATTCAGGCCACGGATCACCTGCACACGGCGATCCGGCGGCACGATGAACATCATGAAACCACCACCGCCCGCGCCCGAGACCTTGCCGCCGATCGCACCGTCCGCCATCGCCTGCCCATAGAGCATCTCGATCAACGGATTGGAAATGCCGCGCGCCGTGTTCTTCTTCGCTTCCCAAGACCGGTTCAGGATCTCGGCCATATGGGGCACTTCTCCGCGAAGGAGGGCATTTTTCATGTCATGCGCATCCTGTTTGAGGCGGTGCATGTTGCGCATGGTTTCTTCCGTCACCTTCAGCAGGCCACTGCGCTGCTCGGCAATGATGTCCGCCGACGCCCGCGATACGCCCGTAAAGGCGATGACCAGGGACGTCTCGATTTCATTGCGGATCCGGCTGGACAGCCGCAACGGATTGACCACCACCCGGTCCTGGGCCAAGAACTCGATGAAGTTTGTCCCGCCGAACGTCCCGGCATACTGGTCCTGCTTGCCGCCCTGAAGCCCCAGATCAATTCGTTCGATCTCATAGGCCAGATGTGCCACGTCATACGGCCCAAGCGGGAGCTGGAGCAGACTGACAAACGCTTCTACCAGCGCCACAACCAGCGCTGAGGACGAACCAAGCCCGGATCCCGGCGGCGCATCCACGAAAGACGTGATGCGCCACGGCTCCACCGGAATCGAAAAACGACGACTGATTGCGACCAAAACCCCAGCATGAAGTCTGAGCTTTGCCTGGTCCCGAACAGTTTCATTAATATCCTGCGGGTCAAACGCTTCATCCATACCCACATCCGGAGCCACGAAATGAACGTTTCCATCCGTTGACCGCTCGATGAAGGCATAGGCATAGCGGTCGATGGTCGTGTTCAGGACCGCCCCTCCGAAATCGTCGCAATACGGACTGAGATCCGTCCCGCCACCCGCCAGCCCCAGACGGAGTGGCACGCGTGCGCGAACAGCGTTCTGCGTCCCGGCAATCGAACGAGTATGGGACGAGCGTGTATAAGGATCGCTGTTCACAGGAACCCCTCTCTTTCGGAAATCAGATCAGCCAGACTGGACGGACCAACGCGGACGCCTTCGATACCAGCAGCGCTGGCGGCCTGCATGTCGGAGAGCTGATCTCCGAATATTACGCAGCATTCCGGGTCCAGCTCCCATCGCCGCAGCAGGTCAAGGATCATGCCCGGTTCAGGCTTGCGGTCAGGACTATTCCCCCGGTACCGCTCCACCACGGCCTCGGGATGGATCGGGCAGTACCGCCAGTCGTCGATTGTGCCGCCATGCGCACGCACCACCCCGATCACCCAGTTCATCAGGACGTGAAGATCCTCTTCGGAATATAGTCCGCGAGCCACACCTGACTGGTTGGTGACGATGAAGACATGATGTCCGCTCTCCGTCATCCGCGCGATGGTGTCCAGAGCACCCGGCTCCCACTCGAAACGCTCCCGCGTGCCGACCCAGCCATGATCCTTGTTGATGACACCATCCCGGTCCAGAAACACGGCCGGACGCCGCAGGACCTCAGGCAACTCCCGTCCTGCCGCCTCAAGATCGCCTGGCAGGCCGATATCCCGGAAATATCCGGTCAGTTCTATGCCACGCAGAGCCCCCTGCGCCGCCAGTGCCGGCAACACGTCCTGCTCCAGCGAACAGTTCGGCGTCAAATGACCGAAGACAGTGTGATCGAACAGATAAATCCCGCTGTTGATCAGGCCCGCCCGCCCCGGCTGCTCGGCCTTGGGATGAAAAGACGCCACATGTTCGCCGTCCTGCGCCAGACGAACCTCCCCGTACCGGTCCAGATCCTCAACCGCGCGCAGCAGCATCCAGTTTCCTTGAAGCTCACGCGACAGAAACCGTGACAGGTTGCAGGAAAACAAGGAATCCCCGTTGCAGAGCAGAAAACGATCCTGAAGATGCGCGCGGGCATGATACAGCGCCCCTCCCGTACCGGCCCGGAACGGCTCCACGCTGATTGTGATCTTCGCTGGCTTCGGCAGGAAAGCCCGGATCTGGTCTACGGCCCGCTCGATCTCCGTCGAGAGATGTCCTGCCAACAGAACGAAGTCCTCAACGCCAAAACGCTGCATCTCCCGCATCAGCCACGCGAGGAAAGGCCGGTCGCCACAGGGCATGAGGGGCTTGGGCAACGTCCGGGTAAGCGCGCCCAGACGTGTTCCCAGCCCCCCCACCAAAATGGCGCACTGACGCACAGTCACCTCACTCACGAGACAGAATACGTCGCGACAGAACGAAAAAGTGGAGCAGAACAGAACATCTTTGTCTCTTCAGATCAGAACGGAAGGCCGGAAGGAAAAACGGAACAGCCCGTCAGGACAGCGCAACACGGGCGGCTTCGCGGTAGTGGCCTTTTCGCCGACGCCATGGCTTAGGCGCACGGGGAGGCGTCGCCAGTCGCAACGCGTAATCCGTGGCCTCAAGATTGGCATTGAGAAAAGGATCGTTGAGCATGACCTTCTCCCACCGCTCCAGCAGACGCCCGACGTCCACACAGGCGTTGAACAGGTTCCGCGCCGTCCCGTCCCGCCCGCGCGTTCCACCATCTTCATGCATCAGTGTGGCATGGGGCGTCCAGACAACCCGTAACTCCTCTTTCCTCACCCGCAGACAGAAATCCACATCATTGCAGGTCAGGGGGAAGGTCTCGTCAAAGCCGCCCATTCGCTCGAAAACCGGACGAGGCACAAGCATGCAGGCCCCCGTTACGGCCATCAGATCCCGCGTCAGGACAAGTTGACCCAGATAACCTGGATCATCCTCCGTCGCGCTGCGCAGGATATGTTTCGGTCCGTGCTCAGTCATGACCATGCCGCCGTGCTGCAACGTCCCGTCCGGATAGGACAGCCGCGCTCCTACCACGCCGACACCAGGCTGCTGCGCCAGTGACACTATTTCCGTCAGCCATCCTTCCTCAAGAATTTCCGTATCGTCATTGAGGAAGAGCAGCATGTCTCCCTTCGCCTGACGGGCCATCCTGTTGTTGAGGGCAGACCAGTTGAAGGGCGCGGCAAGACGCTGCACCGTCAGACGCGGATCACGTCCCAGACGCCGCAGAAGATCAAGCATCTCCGGGGTCGTGCTGCCATTATCGGCGATCAGAATTTCGAAATTCGGATAGTTGGTCAGAGTCAGAAGACTGGAAACGCAACGCTCAAGCAGCCGGAATTTGTCCCGGGTCGGGATAATGATCGAAACCAATGGCGTACCGTTTTTCGGATAGACGATTCTTGGCCAGACATTCCCGCCGATATAGACGTCCTCAAGGTCAAGATCCGGATGGCGTTCCCGAAAATGCCGGAGGACCACGTCTCGCATTTCAGGATGCTGCTGCGTAGCCCGCACCAGCGGGAACATCAGCGGCAGACCCGGCGCCCGCCCACGATGGAACAGAAGTCGGGGCAGATGATGGATACAGGCCGCCGGCACATCTTCTGTCACGCGCAGCAGCAAGTCATACCGTGTAAAGCTGCCCCCTTCGTCACGGATTCCCCCGACCGCCATGATTCGCGCCCGGCTAAACACCGCAAGCTGCCCGATCACATCTCCCGCATAAGCGAGATCCCGGCTCCACCCCGTCTTGAAAGAAGGGTGACAGCGCTGCCCGTCACTGCCCAGACGATCCTCGTCACAATACAGAAGCACCAGGTCAGGCCGGCTGACGATAGCGACTGCAAATTCGTAAAGCGCCGTTCGGGAAAGTTGATCCCCGGGCTCCAGAAAGGCACAAAAACTACCCGCCGCTGCCGCCAGTGCGCTCCGCCAGCGTCCTTCAACGCCTTGATGGGACGAAACTTCCACGTCGACCAAGCCGGGCACGCGTCGTATAATCTCTTTAAGGTGCGTACGAATACCTGGCCGCAGGTTATCGGGATAAACCACGATCAGCGTCCAGTCGGTATAGATTTGCGCTTCCAGGGAAGCGACTGTCTCCTCCAGAAGGTCCAGTCGGTGATTGCTGACCTGCAGCATCAAGGAAAATGTTGGACGCGATACCATTCCTCGGTCGATATGGCGTCCGATGGCCAGTTGCTCTGTCGGAGACAGCCGGTCATAACGCAGAAGCCACGCTTTGTAGGCCATGTCGTCCTGCGGCGGTGCACCTTCTGGATAAAGCAACGCATAAAGATCGGTCCGCGAGCGGGCCTCTTCCGATCCAGCAACGATCACCAGCCCATCGCCCCGGTTCGGAGCCGCTAGAAGGCCAGCTTCTCCCTGCGGATCAGGCGTCCGATCCAACCCGTTACGATACAGGAAAGACACGTATCGCGCATCACAGACGTCTTCGTCACCATGAAGCTGACGGAACTCCGGTGATCCCGCGATGATATGAGCGATGTCATGGAATGTCGCCCCATCTTCCAGTAGCGCTGCAAAGTGAGCGAGAGCCGCGGGCTCTGGTCTTCTTCCAAGACCTGTACGAAACAGCCGGACGATGTCAGCAGCACTCTCGGTCGAAATCGGCATGGCAAAACGGTTTCTCAGAAATTGGATCAGGAACGGAGATAAATCAGCACACTTTATGCGGGACTAACACTTTCCTGCCGTCACGTGCAGTCTCGTTTAGAGATTTTTTGTCTTTCGAGCTTTTAACCAGGGACAATCTGCCGGAAATAGCAAATAATCGTTATAACTTCAGGTTCAGGAGCCGGGGATTTTCAGCAACAAATATAACATTTTTCCGATCGATCAGCACCTTTGCTCCAATCAACGCCCGAGACTGCTTGCTCCTGACGCAGGCTTTATTCTACAGAACGCCCTATCACCGTTTGACAGACCGGCGCTCTCGCCGGCCAGCCCGAGGCTACTCCGGACGCATGAGCGAAGATTATACAATCTGGATCGACGTCGAAGACATCTTCCAGTATTTCGAAAAAAACGCCCGCCCCAGCGGAATCCAGCGTCTCGTTTTTGAAATCCTTCGTGTCATCCGTCAGCAGGCCGCCTTTGTGCCAGGGATCGGCCGCATCGTCTTGGGCCGCCGCGGACAAGTGGACGGCGACCTTCTCATACCCGTCTCCTTTGCGGATCTGGAGGCCTTGTTCGCGGTCCGGACTAATGAAAAAATCATTCCCGACGCTGCATCCACGCGTTCTGTCGCACGGTCGCCTCGCGCCCTGATCAGACGCCTGCGTCATGCGGTAATCCGACGGCTGGAGAGCCTCCCCCCCGAGCTTGCCCGTCCCCTGCTGAACATTGTCGTCAACCAGCTTCGGGCGTTTCAGCTCCTGCGCCGCTATGCTCGCTCGCGCCTGCGCCCACGTCCGATCGTCGCCTCTCCCACATCGACGTCACAATCCGCGTCCTCTCCCCCCGCTCCGGCTCCACCCGTCGCCAGCGCACCGCAGTCCGGGGACATTTTCCTGATTCTGGGGGCCGCCTGGTCCGAACCGGATTTCGGAGAACGTCTGGCCCGGATGCGGCAGGTCTATGGCATTCAGCCCGTACTGCTACTTTACGATCTCATTCCAGCAGTGCGTCCCGAATGGTGCGCCCTGTCCCTGATCCAGGATTTCCGTCACTGGCTCGATACCACGCTGCCCCAGTGTGGCCGACTGTTGGCCATCAGCAACGCAACCGCCCGAAGCGTGGAAGACTATGCCCGCCAGCATCACCTGAAGCTGCTCGCTCCAGTCCAGACCATTCCCATCGGCAGCGGCTTCGGCCCACCTCACCGCGCTCAGGGTGAACGTCCCAGGGGGCTGCCTGCTCCGGGAAGCTATGTCCTGTTCGTCTCCACCATCGAGGCGCGGAAAAACCACCTGCTGGCTTTCCGCATCTGGCGCCGTCTGGTGACGGACCTGCCACGCGAGGAGGTCCCGACACTGGTTTTTGCCGGCCGTGTCGGCTGGCTGGTCTCTGACCTCATGCAGCAGCTTGAGAACACCGAGTGGCTGCGCGGCAAGATCCGTCTCCTGAACGATCCGACCGATGAGGAGCTGTCCCACCTCTACGAAGGCTGCCTCTTTACGCTGTTTCCCTCGCTGTATGAAGGCTGGGGCCTGCCCGTGACGGAAAGCCTCGTTAACGGCAAACCCTGCATTGCCTCGAACTCCACCTCCATCCCCGAAGCCGGCGGCCCGCTGACACGCTACTTCGACCCGGAAGACATCGACGACGCCTATCGTGTGGTTCACGACACCATCACGGATCGCGAAGGACTGGCCCGCTGGCAGGAAGAGGTCCGCACCCAGTTCCAGCCCGTCCCGTGGGAACGTACGGCCGACGCCGTTCTGGACGCCTGCCATACGGCTTACCTGAGCGAAAAACGATCATGATCCTATGGATCGACATTGACGATCTACTGTTCCATCTCACGCACCACGGGAGGCCGAGCGGCATCCAGCGCGTTGTGTTCGAGATTAGCGCAGCCCTTCGCACCCTTCGCAGTGAAGATGTCCAATTCGTCCGGCGCGGTCCGGACGCCACCCACCCCCACGACTTCCAGACTGTGAACTGGACAGTTGTGGAAAGCCTGTTCCGCCAGATCATGGCAGGCGGCGACAGAAAGGGAACAAACGCTGAGGCCACGGTCCTTCCCTCCGTAACGCCATCCATCGACAAGGTGCCATCCGAAAAGGTCCTGTCCACCTTCTTTCAGGCGGAAGGCCTCGCGTTCACCGGCCTGTGCACCCTCCCCGCCACGATGGTACGACTGGCCCTGCGCGCCGGACAGCGGAAGCTGAGCCCGCGTCGTAACGTCGGACGGTCCGAACAGTATTTGGAGGGCACGAAACTGGCGGACGCTGCTCGCCCCGGTGACGTGTTCCTGACCCTTGGCGCACCATGGCACCACCAGAACTATATCCACACCATCCGCTGGATGCGCGATAACCTGCGCATGTCCTATGGCCTGCTGATGCATGATCTCGTGCCAGTCCGTTGCCCCGAATGGTGCGACCGTGGAATCATTACGACATTCCGCGCTTGGCACCGCGCCATCCTGCCCCTGGCCGATGTCATTTTCGCCAATAGCAAGGCCACGGCTGCGGACGTGCAGTCCTATTTGACGGAACAGGACATCGGCACATCCATCACCGTCCAGCCCATTCCGCTTGGCACTGGCTTCGGCCTCACCGACATACCCGTCGCCACCGAGCCTCTCGTGAATGGGTCCTACGTCCTGTTCGTCTCCACCCTCGAGGCCCGCAAGAACCATGCCCTGCTCTTCCGCGTCTGGCGCAGACTCCTCGAAGACCTGCCCGAAGACCAGGTTCCTACCCTCGTCTTTGCCGGGCGGGAGGGATGGCTCGTCTCCGATCTCATGCAACAGCTTGAAAACGCCCGCTGGCTCAACGGCAAGATCCGCTTCATCCAGAACCCTACCGACGCCGAACTCCGCCGCCTCTACGCCGACTGCAGCTTTACCGTCTTTCCCTCCTTCTTCGAAGGCTGGGGCCTGCCCGTGACAGAAAGTCTGAGCATGGGGCGACCCTGCGTGGCATCCGGCACGACGTCCATCCCCGAGGCCGGCGGCAGCCTCGCCCGCTATTTCAATCCCCGAGACACCAACGACGCCTACCGTCTCATCTATGACACCATCACAAACCAGACCGCCCTCGGCGAATGGACCGAACAGGTCCGCTCCCACTTCACACCCGTTCCCTGGACAGACAGCGCCAGAGCTATTCTGGCAGCATTCGACATGACCTAACCCAAGGCCTTTTCCCACCCTTCCGTGCGTGCCGGTAGCTGCGCGGCTTCCCTTTCTCGATGTGCGACAACAGTAAAGACCCATGACGATCTGGCTCGATATCGACGATCTGCTCACCTACCTGACCCACCATAACCGGCCCAGCGGTATCCAGCGCGTCGTTTATGAACTTTCGAACGCGCTCGATGAACTGGGCGGCGATGGAATCCAGTTTGTTCGCAGGGGGGAAAACGACCGTGATCTGCAAATCATTGAATGGTCTTTCGTTCAGAACCTGTTCCGGAATATCACCACCCAGGCCCAACCGCGCCCCTCACAAACAGCGCAAAAGAATACGGGACAGGACAGACCCTCACGCCGAACTTCGACGAAGCTGAATGCCCGCCCCGCACCACCACCCTTGTCCTTCGCAGCCATTGACGACATTCCCGAGGCTGCGGGGCTGCAACAGGCTCTCCGGCTTCAAAAAACCATCCTCGGCCAAGTACTGCGGCTACCGGCTTCGGTCCTGCGTATCAGTGCACGCGCTACCGAACGTCATATCCACCAGCAGCAGGATTCCTGGCAGAGGAAACGGGCCGCATGGGCAAGTCGGTGGCGGCATCTGAACCAGTCCGACCCGGTTATGCCCACGGTTATTCTCCCGACTGGTCGGAGGTTTGAAGACGTTGCACAACCCGGAGATATATTCCTGACCCTTGGCGCGCCATGGCACCGGAGGGACTACGACAGGCTCGTCCGCTGGCTGCGCGATGACCTGCGCATGTCTTATGGCCTCCTGATGTATGACCTCGTGCCAGTCCGTTGCCCCGAATGGTGTAACCGGGACATGATCCTTGCCTACACGGAATGGCATGAAAACATCCTGCCCCTGGCCGATGTCATTTTCGTCATCAGCAAGGCCACGGCTGCGGACGTGCAGTCCTATTTGACGGAACAGGACATCGGCACATCCATCACCGTCCAGCCCATTCCGCTTGGCACTGGCTTCGGCCTCACCGACATACCCGTCGCCACCGAGCCCCTCGTGAATGGGTCCTACGTCCTGTTCGTCTCCACCCTCGAGGCCCGCAAGAACCATGCCTTGCTCTTCCGCGTCTGGCGCAGACTCCTCGAAGACCTGCCCGAAGACCAGGTTCCTACCCTCGTCTTTGCCGGGCGGGAGGGATGGCTTGTCTCCGATCTCATGCAACAGCTTGAAAACGCCCGCTGGCTCAACGGCAAGATCCGCTTCATCCAGAACCCTACCGACGCCGAACTCCGCCGCCTCTACGCCGACTGCAGCTTTACCGTCTTTCCCTCCTTCTTCGAAGGCTGGGGCCTGCCCGTGACAGAAAGTCTGAGCATGGGGCGACCCTGCGTGGCATCCGGCACGACGTCCATCCCCGAGGCCGGCGGCAGCCTTGCCCGCTATTTCAATCCCCGAGACACCAACGACGCCTACCGTCTCATCTACGACACCATCACAAACCAGACCGCCCTCGGCGAGTGGACCGAACAGGTCCGCTCCCACTTCACACCCGTTCCCTGGACAGACAGCGCCAGAGCTATTCTGGCAGCATTCGACAGACTCATATGATTGTGATCCCGAACAGCTTTGTGTCGTCACAGACCCAGGTAATGGCCGTCATGGCAAGCGAATTGTCTGACACACGGGCAATGTGACACCCACTTCAGATCCGTTGAAGGCTTCGAAAAACAATCTAGCTTTGCGCTGTTGGCCGTGTGTCAATTCTTTCTGCGTTAATTATGGCGTAGAATTTTTCTCTGAGAACAGGAGCGGATAGGCGTAAGGATAAAAAAAGAGTCGTTTGATGCATGATTTAACTAATGATGAACTGTTCGTACTCGGTAATCTTTTTATGGCTTGTGAAGCCGAGGCTGGTTGGGCAGGAACGACATACAGTACGAATAATCTAGTTGCTTAAGGTTTGGTTGAGAAAAGTCCGTCGCGAGGCTTTTGCCGATTAACATTTTTTGGGATTACAGGTCGCCAAAGATGGCCGAGAGTCCTCAAATCAGAACTACAATGATATAATTAAATAAAAAATATATTATCGTAATTCGAAGCCAAGCTAAATAGAGCAAGTTTTCCCTGATTTTCAGACACCGGGTCGTGTTGACAAAATGCTCTGACCCTAGCCTTTTAGTGGCGATGTTTAGGAAACTTATGAAAGACAGGGTGGTTTTGTCGTAGCGGGTTGCGATGCGGCGTATTTGCTTGAGCATGTTGAACATCTCCTCGAGGCGGTTGCGGCCCCTGTAACACCGCCAGTCTGTTGTCCGTGGAACGCCGCGGCCTTTTCATGAAGGGATGACCGGCAGTATCCTATGGATCAGCAGGTCTCCTGGCGGAAACTGTCGCTGTCATAACCTCGACCGATCAGCATGGCCCGGGGGTTTGGAGCCGGAAGGACTATTAGGGCATCTGTGGCTGTATGGCCCGAGATCTGGCCTTCGGTAAGGATAAGCCAAGAAGGTGTCCCTGATTGTCGCATCGGGTGTGAATTTTGCTCGTAAAGCCGCCGGTGACCCGCCATAATCTCCGCATGACCCCCTTTTTGCGCCCGTAGCCTGTGAATAGGCATGAACCACGGTACCATCGACCATATGCTGCCAGCATCGGTCAGCCCAAGCTCTACCAGGGTTTGCAGCAGAGCATTCCACACGCCCTGTTCAGCCCAACGGCGAAACAGGACATAAAGCGAGTTCCATTTGCCATAGCGCTCATACATGTCCCACCACGGACAACCGACGCGTAGAACCTGCAGCATACCATTGCAAAACCGGCGGTTATCTCCCCCCTAGACGGGCTCAACGTTCGCGTTCAGGAGGCAGGAGCGGACCAATAACCGCCCATTCCTGATCCGTCAGACCGCCTCATGCCATGCCTGTTCTTTCTGTCCCTATATCCCACATACACAAAATGAATCAGATCTCACGCTGATCCTATAAACTTTTGTCACCAAGGCCTAAGTATTTAGTCTTGGAGTTTGATGGTGTGGTATCTTCACGTGAGTGAAATGAAGCCTTAGGGGACAGATGTGTCATAGCAGCGCCACGGTCACGCCTGCCGAACATGTAATGAGACAAGCCCAAACGACAGCGTTTCAAACGCACTCCCATCGGCTTTTTCCACATCAGAAGTCCAGACCGCCAAAGGCAAGCTTATCCCTTGGGGTCATGATCGGACGAGCAAGTTTGCCGTCACACAACTGATCGAGAAAGCTGATCGGAAGACGGCTCGGGAATTCCTCGAACATCGTTCGACAAAACCCAATCGTCCATGGATCAATGGTCAGGTTGAACGGTTGAATCGGACTCTCAAAGAGGCAACCGTCAAGCGCTTCCATTACGACAGCCAGGAGCAGTTGAAGATTCATCTCAACGACTTCATGGTGGCTTGTAGGCTCAGGACGCTGAGTGGTCTCACGCCTTACGAATATCTCTGCAAAGTCTGGACTTCAAAATCAGAAAAAATCATCATCAATCCAACCCATAAACCCCGGGTCTAAATAGCTAGGATAATGCTCTCCACTAGAAAGCATGCTCGTTTGCAAAAGCCAGCATGATCTTTTTCATTAATCACGTTCTCCAGATGTTCGGAGTTCGACTACAAAGTCGTAAAGATCTGCGCGATAGCATGAAAATGTTACCTCGAGTATGCGCCCATCAGCGAGAAAGGACCGTCGTTCGATTTCGAGTATGGCGCTCGGTTGCGCAAGATGTAGCAGGTCTGCCTCCTGCACCGTGGCCATTCTGGCACGAATGCGCTGAAGCGCGCGGACTGGTAACAGGCCTTGCTCTTTCAAAGCCGCATAAAATGAATCTTTGACCAATTCGGGAGATGCCAGATCCCTTCGAGAAATAACGGCAGTCTCGATGGCTAGTGGTTCCCCATCTGCGGTTCTGATCCGCTTGAGGCGAAGCACGGGTGTGCCTGGGGCCATACCCATTGCCATTGCTTCGTCGGGGCTGGCCCCAGCCATACGCTTACCTAGCCAGATTGAACCGGGTTCATAGCCCCTTGCCCGCATATCTTCGGAAAAGCCCATCAAGGCAGACAGGGGTTGCTGGATGCGGCGGGTGACAAAGGTTCCGGCGCCGGGACGTTGGGTTAGAAGTCCCGCATTCACCAGTTGCGCCAATGATTTGCGGACAGTCACTCGTGAAACGCCGGTGAACTCTGCAATTTCCCGCTCCGGCGGAACGGCATCTCCTCCCCTCAGGGCTCCGCTATCAATCAATTTTCGTAATTGTTCTGCCAGTTGCAGGTAGAGGGGTTTGCGGTCTGCGGGATTAGGCGTCAGTGCAGCGAACAGCTTTTGCGAACTCATCACATGCATAAAATTTACTCGTGTTCCTGGCGAGACGTAAGAGCAGCGCGCAAATTGCCCTCATGGGCAGCAAGAGCACTTTCGGCTTCGTCAATTGTCATGCCGGACCGAACAAGCACTGCTCGCTTGACGTTTTGACCACTCATTGCAAGTGCTTCAGCAATTTCTGCTGAAGTTCCACCGGCTAACAATTGCACCATCTGTGCTGCTCGTCTTTCCAGTTTTGCATTGACGACCCGCATGTCTACCATCTGTCCCCTGTAGCAATGACCCATCTGAATCATGAGTGTGGTGGACAGAAGGTTTAAAGCTGCTTTTTGTGCCGTCCCAGCCTTTAGGCGCGTTGATCCGGCAATAACTTCGGGGCCGGTGACGATACTGAGACCCATCTCTGCCTCCCTGAGAAGCCGGCCTTCCGGATTAGAACTTATTCCGACAGTCAGTGAACCTGCTTCTCGCGCTGCGGCAATAGCAGCACAGGTATACGGTGTCATGCCGCTGGCCGCGATCCCTAGAACAACATCGTTGGTCTCGGGGGTATGAGACAATATTTCGGCACGAGCCATATCTTCGCGGTCTTCCGCTCCTTCGACAGCTTCGAAAAGCGCTTTGGTGCCTCCGGCCATCATCAGAACCAGACGCTTAGGATCCCACCCAAACGTGGGTGTGAGTTCTACACCGTCTTGAAGGCCGACACGCCCAGACGTACCGGCGCCCACATAAAAAAGACGCCCCCCGGCCTGTAGCCGAGGAAGCGCCGCAGCTACAATCTTCGCAATGTGCGGGACGGACGTTTTAACAACTGCTGTTGCAGACATCTGAGCTTCAGCAAGCGCATCCAGAATGGAACTGGCTGGCCAAAGGTCAACGTCCACATAACGGGGATCCTGAGATTCTGTGCCCGAAGAAGCCTGTGACACAAAAGCATTTTGGTCCTTAAGGGCCATAATTTTCAGTCCTTTGAAGCGTCGGGAGCAGACGATAAGGGTCGAAATATTCCCTCTGTAAGCACCACTGAAATAGATCCAGGAATAAACATCAGGATAATGCCTAACGGAACTAACCAAGGGAAAGCCACGTGCCAGTTATAATACTGTAGCGCACCCATCATGACTGCCATGCCTATCAAGGAAATGTAAAATCCCGTTAAAGCATTCTTCAAGCGTGCTGATGGATATAACATCCCAAACAGAAAAGCGCCTAGCGTCGGTCCATAAGACCACCCTGCGATTGTTAAGCCCAAAATTACTGCCGATTGTTGACTCCCTGTGAACCACAGGGCCGCTAATACAAGAGCACTACTGCAAAGCAGTGTTAGTAATCTTGGTGCAAATAGCGGCCCCTGCCCTAGCTTCAAGCGTGTTTGACACCGCTGAAGCACCTGTCCCGGTAAGGGGCCGAAATCCGTTAAAATAGCGCTCGCCATTGCGTTTAGGGTTGAAGATAGTGATCCCATCGTCGCACTGAGTACGCCTGCAAGAAGCAAGCCTCCCAACCCGGCCGGCAATCCCGAGACAATAAAAGTCGGAAAGAGGTCGTCTGGAGAGTGTAGCCCCAGAGACATTAGCGAAGTGCCCCCGTTGCGTATCCATAGCTGCACTCCGATCAGTGACAAGGCTCCGAACAGGAACGCGATAACAAAGGCACTTCCCATCAATGCAAAGCGCGCATCTCTCAAGCTTCGTGCGGCAAGAAGGCGCTGAACCATGAGTTGGTCAGTTCCGTGAGAAGCAACGGAGAGAATAGCCCCTCCTACTAAATCAGCTAATAGCGTAAAGGGATCAGACAATATGTTGTCCATAGTCATATGATGAAAAGGTGCCAGGTGACCTGACCGCCAAGCTGTCGACCAACCTTCAGGAGAGATCTCATTATTCAGCAGTAAGACACAAATGACTGCGCCAAAAAGATAAATGCAGAGCTGAATAGTATCCGACCATACGACCGCTCGGAGGCCACCCAGCATCGTATAGGTCATCGTAAATACCATGATGAGGCCCAGGACCCAGATGCGGTTCATGGTAATCCCGTCGTGATCAAGCATCCACATGATGGGAATGAGGCCTGCTGATAAACGTACACCTTCTGCAAGCAACCGTGTTATCAAAAAGGCCGCTGAGGCTGCCCGCTGCAGTCCAGAGCCAAAGCGATGCCCTAGATACTGGTAGGCACTTGTCATGCGGCCCTGAGTATACAGTGGCAAAAACCATATGGTGACAATCAAGCGGCCAATAAAATATCCTGCCGCGAGCCCTAGGAACACCATACCGCTTCCATAACTTACTCCCGGAATACTGATGAATGTCAGGGTTGAGGTCTCGGTGGCGACCAAGGACAGGCAGATCGCCCACCATGGAAGATCATGAGCGGCTGAGAGGAAATCTCCGGGAGACTTCTTTCGACGTGAAAGCGTGATAGCCAGAACAGGCAGCGCAATGAAATAAGCACAGATTACAGCAATATCGGCAAACTGCATGAATGTTCCCTCATAGGCCTCAACCGCCATCGAACCTTAATAATACCAAAAAGATACCTGATAATTCGCTTGTCGTATTTTCCACAGGTGAGGAAAACACATCTAAGCTGTGCTTCAGGAATTAGAACTGAAAATGGAAGTATGATGAGTGAACGCTCAGAATAGTTTGGGGCCCCCAAGCGTTCATTCTATATATGTCTTTTAAAATCCTGAGGAGACTGAAACTATTCCTGCAAATCCGCCTGCCACGTTGTAGGTTGGTGCGCTGGCGGCAATTGCCGTGCCATACACGCCTGTTGTGGCATGAGCGTTTGTTGCAACAGAATACGTCGAAGAGAGGTAGCCCTTGTTGCCAAGCCCAAGATTGACCAAATTCAGCTGAATTTGTGGGCGATGAAGGAAACCAACAGAATTAAATCTGTAGCCGAAATTCATATTCAGGGTTTCGTATGCTGGCATCTTCTCATCGTTCATGAAGGTTGAATATTGACTTCCAACATAGTTGAACAGAAGGCCGCCAAATGCATTGCCATTATCGTACAGGATACCCACTGAGGCTGTAAATTCTGGCGTATTGACAGCCATCTTTCCTTTTGTTCTCAGATAATCACCGCTAGATGCTCTCAGGTTGTTATCGATCGTCGCGTGAATATACTGCCCTGAGATGTAGGGACTGAAGTGATGCCAAGGTTTGAGGCCCAATTCAATCGTGGCGCCACGAGAAGTTTGCCCGCCCCCATTGATGGAGGAACTGACGCGCGTTCCACCGACCATTTCCGTGGTGGAGACCTGACGGTTCGTAAAGTTGTAATTAAATAAAGCCACATTGACGTTTACAAAGCCATGATGGCGATATCCAAGCTCTTCAGAAATTGCGTACTCTGGCTTTAGATTCTGAGCGTGACCACGCGTTTGTTTGCCAGTGGAGACGCTGATAAAATCAGCGTAACTTGGCCATCCTGCGGGTTCAGCAAAGCCGGTTGTTCCGTTAACGAAAATCTGGTCATTGGGTGTGATCTGATAACTTGCCATCACTTGAGGAAGCGGGACTGCGTCGCTATTGCCATTTCTGTATGATGGTAGTCCGGGCATGATTTGAGTGAGTTGTCTCGTAATCATACTCTCTTTGAATGCGGCAGAGAGTTTTAGGCGGTCATTCAGTGCACTATATTCATCGACAATATAGGCCGTATTGGTCTGCTGCATGAAGTTAATATTGTAACTGTGCAGGACATCGCCCGATGCAGAAACAACCGGGTATTTTCCAGACATGCTGGCGATACTGCCATTCGCATCTGCAGCGGCATATGTTGCGGCTTCGGGCTGCGCAAAATATGCGTACCAGTATCCTACCGTTAGGGTATTGTGACCATGTTTCCATGACAACGAAGCATTGAGCCCTGCATTATTTTCTTTGAACGTGTCCGTAATCGAAACAGGGAAAGAGCCGTTGTAAGATGGCGATACGTTCAGGTTTCCGGCTGGAATGTTTCCGTAATAGCTGCCGGTATTGCTCAGACTACTACCGACATCTCCATACCCATCGGAATGCATGTAATAAGGGGTAAGGTGCGCAGTAAGCTGATGCCCTAGGTCGAAATGCATCGGAGCGCCGATTGTAATGGCATTCCGGACATTCTGCTGAAAGCGATAATAATTGGCGCTGCCTGGGATATAGTCCTTTTCCCAGTTGAAATTGGTACCATACTGCTTCCACTGGGTCAGTGTCGGGAAGCGCGGGTAGAAACTGGTTGTGGTGTTGTATGAGACCAATAGCTCCGCTCCGCTATGTCCCCACTCTTTTACGGTCTTGTTGTCCATATGATAGCGGGTCGTGTAGCCTGGACCACGCCAGTCTTCTGCATGCGTATGGGAAAAAGACGCATAAGACCGGATGCCGGTGCGCCCGATTTCTCCGGTATCTATCCGAAGAAATTCGCGGTCCAAGCTGTAGGACCCGCCGCTGAAGTCCGCATACCCGCCCGCATGGTCTGAAGGTGTTCGTAAAGTCTGAGTTAATTCGCCTCCTACAGCGTTATAAAGCGGAGATGTAGGTGAAGCTGAACCTTGCGTCAGGTCTACGCGAGCCAGGTTTTCGTTATCTACGTTCTGTGTTGTGTAAAGCTTATAATTCGAAGGATCTGCTGCGGGAATACCATCCATCAGATAGCCAATTTCAGTCTGTGCCATCCCTCGGACCGTCAGGTTGATGCGTTGATCATCCAACCCCAACGGATCATTCCGCCCTACGGCCACGCCCGGCATGCTAGCAATCATGGAGGCCGTATTCTGCGTAGGCGGCTGATGCGCAATGAAGTCTCGAGTAAAAGCACTCCGAGCCTTGGGTACAGCCTGCGGGGGCATCATGCCCGCTCCCGCAGAATGCCCGCTTGCTCCATCAGGAGCATTATTGGCTGTAACCTTCACTTCTTCAGCTTCACCTGAAGCTGAAATTGATTTTTCTTTTTTGTTTTCTGGTGCCGTTGGTGATGTAGATTTTGCCTCTACAGAAGCTGTAGCCCAAACAGCGCACCCCACCCCTAGCATAAGAACCCTACGATACCGCATCACCGCTCCCCTGCTCATTTCTGGTTGAGATGATCAAACCATCAGTAATACCTTTGTAATACCTATTAATTTCGATTGTAAACCGATTCTCATATCGGTATCGGAATACATTCCGTGTCGGTCTAAAATAACGGTTTTGAAGTTTCTACATGAAAGTGGAAAAGTCATGATCGGGCGATCTGTAGTCGAGTTGAGCCATCATTCGGGTTCCCATCCTGTCGAGTGCTGACGTTCAACGCGTAGCATGAACATCGTTGAAGAAAGAAAAATTTCCATATTTATTTCATTATTTTGGAATAATCGTATATCGGTTTTCGAATTGGAGATTTTATATCGGTTAGCTATTTCAGGTAGCCTGCCTTACCAAAAGTGGCTGAGACAAAAGTGAAATGACGATGCTTGCACGCGGCCAGATGATCCTTCATTCACGTCGATTAGGGCGCGGATGTCATTCATGTATGTGTTGGCCGTTGTCGCTCCTTCATAACTCTTTTTTCTCAAACCATTCACGACCTTTATTGGGTGTTAAACGTCCGGTCATAAGCCTTTCCAAGGATGACTCTATTTCTTCCCTATTCGGCTAGAAAATAATGAAATGAAACAGCCTGGTTTCCTTGAGGTCGGGAATCATCCCACATGCTCCGGGAAATTTTACTCTAATTGTTCAAAGTGTGTCTTTACGACCCCCTCCCCCTCAGGGTAGGGAATGGGCATGCCACACGAAACGCACCCTCTCCTTAAGCCCCGTCTGAAGCAGGCACATGGGCATATCGTCAAAGTTATCGAGATGATGGAGGCAGGAAGATCCTGTTCCGACCTTGCTCAGCAACTTGCAGCCATTGAGAGTACCATTCGCGGCGCGAAGCGCCTGCTTGTGCAGGACCATCTTGAACATTGCATTGTTGATGCCGTGGCCGAGGGCAAGATGAGCCGTGAGGACGCTATTCAGGAATTTTCCTTCCTTGTGAAATATTTTTGAGGAACAGGACGAGTGCGCGTCTCAGCACAGCTGCGTTTCCTGAAACCTCGGGAAATTGCTTTGGCCTGTCTGTTGTCTGTCAGCTGGGCTTCACATGTATCGGCGGCAGATGATGTTATTATCCCGCTTCACACTGCGTTAGGTGCAGCTTGGGACAACGACCCGGTCCGACGCGAACTGGCAACCAACGCTCAGTCTGCCGATGCAAGGGCAGCCGCAGCCAAGTCCTGGTTTGCGGGAGGTCCAATCCTGACGGCAAGTTATAGTGACGATCGGGCCTCGGGGACCAATCTGGGGTACATCACATGGCAAGGCGGTGTGTCTGTTCCTCTTTGGTTGCCCGGCCAGGGGAGTGCAACTGAGCATCTGGCGCAGGCGGATGCCAAAGCTGCCTTGGCCAAGGTTGAAGTGGAACGCATGGCGATTGCGGTGCGGGTTCTGGAACAAAGTGGGGCAGCTATTCTGGCCGATCGGCGCGTCATTGCCGCGCATATGCTTGTGCGATCCATGGAGCATATTGCGTCTCTAACGTTCCAGTCGAAAGCTCAGGGCGAGACAACGGGCGTTGAAATGCAAGCGGTCAACGCACAACTTGCAGATACCCGATCAGAATTGGCACAGGCCGAAGAAAATCAGACACGAACCCGTGCAGAACTTCTGTCTCTCTTGGGGATTCCTGGCCTTCCTGACGTTCTTTCCGCACAGGCTCCATGGCTTGCTCGAATTCCCGTCGGTAACCTTCAGGCGCTGGAAAATCTTGATCCTCGCATACAGTCTGCCCACCGTGCTGTAATGGCTGCGGAAGCAGACATGCATCTGGCCCGTTCCAGCTTCATGCCTAATCCCGAAGTTGGCATAGATGCGATTGATCAGGGGCAGTATGGCAGCCCTTGGGCCACGCAGGTGGGGATGAATGTTCGTGTCCCGCTTCCGAGTGACGTGACGCATACGCCTCTTCTTTCTGCGGCTCAAAACCGCCTGGCTGCTGCTACCCGCGCTGAGATAGAAGCACGACGCGCGGTCCACACCGAATTGGTTCAGGTCATGGCACGTGTGACGGCCGCCCGAGAAATGCTGACACAATCCCAGACGAGTGCCTCTCAGACCATGAAGCGCGCAGACGCAATGGAGCGATCCTGGCGTCTCGGCGAAACTTCGTTGATTGAAGCACTTCGTGCCAGAACGGACGCCTGGCGTGCCCTTCTTACCCTCAATCAGGCTGAAGTCGCCTGGCACAGTGCCATTGTGCGCATCTGTATTTCCACAGGGAAACTCCCTTGAACACTAAATGGTTTTTGACGGTCTGTCTGTTCGGCATGGTGTCAGCAACGTGCCATGCGGCAGTTCCTTCCTGGCTCAAGCCCGTCACTATGAGCGCGGCAGCGCAGCAAAGCGAGAATGTGTCAGTAGTCCCGGTCAGGTACGGAGAATTGCACGAGCGTCTTCCTGCAATGGCCAGTGTCATGGCCAATTCGACCCATTCGGTCATGATCAGGCCAGCGGGAAGTGGCAAGGTGACAGAGGTGTTGATCACGCCGGGGGAGCGCGTCCACAAAGGACAGGTTCTGCTCACATATACCGATCACTCCTTGCATGAACTCTATCTTGAGCAAGGCCAGACAAATGCGGCGCTCAGTTCCGCGCTGGCTGCTGTTTCGGAAGCCGAGAAGGCCTATCAGCGCGGTCGCTCCCTGAGCGGGACAACCGTCTCCTCCGGAGAAGTCCAACGCCGTCTTGCGATGCTTCAGCAGGCACAGGCCACTCTGGCAGCGAAGCGAACCGACAGTGAAACCATAAAGCACCGTTTGGAAGAAGAATTCACGTCAGCGACTGAGAATATTGGGCACGGTGAAGATTCCCGGCTGATTTCTCCCATTGATGGTGTTGTTCAGAACGTCAGTATTGGCGTGGCTGATGATATTACGAGCGGTGACGTCTTGGCGACCGTAACAGATCTTTCCTCTGTCTGGATTTTTGCAAGTATCCGGCCGGAAGATGCGCAGGATCTTGTTATTGGTGGACAGTTTTCCGTACGTCCTTCAGGTCATGCGAACCAGCCTCCGCTTTCCGCACGCATCAGCACAATCAATGATGCTGCCGACGCTGATACAGGCCTTCTTCGGGTTATCGGTACATTTGACAAACCGGCTGCCAATCTCAGGCCAGGGACAATGCTCGACGCCACACTTGAAACAATGCACGGTGCCAAAGGGCTTATTGTTCCCACTGCCGCCATACAGCAGCTCGACGGACACGATCTCGTCTACACATTGTCAGCGGGCACGGTATTCCAGCCTCATGAAGTGCGCATAGTCCTGTCAACGGATGATGAGGCCGTTGTTCTGAGTGACCTGTCTCCTGACAGTAAGGTCGTTAGCAGCGGCAGCTTTGCACTCAAAAGTGCATCAGTCTTTTCAGATTCGAGCGGCGACTGAGACATGCTGGCGTTTATCCAGAAAAATACCTTTCTTTTATTCTGTCTTGTTGGTGCTCTTTTGGCCGGCGGCCTTCTGACCATCCCCGGCCTTCCCGTTGAGCCGGTACCAGACATCTCCCCCAAGCAGGTCATGGTCTCTGTCACAGCCCCGGGGCTCGCGACGGAAGAAGTCGAAAAACTTATTACCTTCCCACTTGAAACCAGCCTGACAGGGATACCAGGCGTGACGGACCTTCGGTCTGTCTCCCGTACGGGTGTATCTGCTGTTTACCTGCAATTCTCGGATGCGACAGATATTGATCTGGACCGAACGCGGGTCAGCCAGCGCCTGCAACAGGCACGGGATACGATTTCGGTTCCCGGAACATCCATCACGATGGGGCCACTCGCTACCGGTATGGGCGAAATCATGCAGATTCAGATCCTTGGGGCTGGTTATTCCCTAACGGATCTCAATCGGATCATGACCTGGACCGTCGTGCCTCAGCTGAAACTCGTGCCGGGTGTGGTTGACGTCAATGTTAATGGTGGCGCGGAAGAGACTTTTGAACTCACGCTCGATCCGTCCAGAATGGTGGCGTATGGCGTTTCCATCAGTGACATTGATCAGGCCATTGAGACCAACAACGCGTCCTCCGGCGGAGGATGGATTGCGCATCATGATGAACAACAGGTCATTGTCGCTCGTGCGCGTGTGACAGGTCTTGAGGCGTTTGGTCTGATCCCCGTCAAGATGGGCCCCCGTGGGCACGTCATTCGGATCCGCGACATGGGTAAAGTCGAGATTGGTTCTCGCACCCGATTAGGCGCTGTAACGCGTGATGGTCAGGGTGAGATCGTCAATGGTGTCATTCTGATGCAGAATGGTGCCAGTTCGAATGCAACTCTGGCCGCGATCAATGCAGCTCTTCCCGCGATCCGGCAGTCTCTTCCATCCGGTGTTAAACTCGATCCATTTTATACGCGTGCGACCCTGACGTCTGAAACAATCGGGACCGTCAAGGAAAACCTTCTGATAGGCGCCATTCTCGTCATTGGTGTTCTGATTGTCGTTTTGGGAGACTGGAGGGCCGCATTCGTTATCGCGTCCGTCATTCCGGCGGCTCTGATCTTTGCCATGGCGGGTATGCGGTGGTTTGGCGTGTCTGCCAATCTGTTGAGCCTCGGAGCCATAGACTTTGGCATGATCGTGGACAGTTCACTTGTTGTCGTGGAGCATCTTCTGGCAACGCGGAATCAAGCCAACACCAAAAACGACTTCAGAGCCCTTGCCTACAAAGCCCTGCTGAGCGTTATCCGTCCTGTCAGTTTCGCGATTTTCATCATTATTATCGTCTATCTCCCGATCCTGACCCTGCAGGGGATTGAAGGGAAAATGTTCCGGCCCATGGCGCAGACAGTCATCATGGCGCTGATTGCCTCCCTGCTTTATTGCATTGTCTGCATCCCTACCCTCGCCGCTCTAGTCATGCGGTTTGGTCTCGTTGATCGGGAAACGCGGTTTGTGCGATTTGTACGTCGTTATTACGAGCCAGTTCTTACCTGGAGCGAGCGTCATGCAAAACTGCTGATCGGTATTACACTCACGACGTTTGCCGTGGCATTGCTACTGGCCTCCAGGATGGGGGGGGAATTTGTTCCTCAACTTGATGAGGGAGCGCTCCTTGTCAATTCTCTGAGGCTTCCGAGCGCCTCTCTGGATACCGTTCTTCGAAGCGTGACAGAGGAGGAACGGATCCTCAAAAATTTCCCCGATGTTGCTACTGTCGTCAGCAATACCGGCACGTCAGCGATCCCGACTGACCCCATGGGAACAGCTGAAACAGATACGTTCGTGTTTCTGAAGCCTCGATCTGAGTGGACGACAGCAAAGACGGAAGCAGGGCTGGTCAAAGAGATGAGTGCTGCCCTTGCTGAACACCTGCCGGACGCAGAGTACTCGTGGACACAGCCTATCCAGATGCGAATGGACGATCTCTTGTCTGGCGTAAGGACACAGCTCGCAATTTCAATTTATGGAGATAATCTGGAGACGCTATCACGGCTCGCCAATACGACAATCAGGGCAATCAACAGTATTCCGGGTGCGGCAGATGTGAACTCCGCTAGTGAAGGCACAATATCCTACATGCATGTTGATGTAGATCGGGATTCAGCCGCTCGCCTGGGGGTGAATGTATCAGATATTCTTCAGACTGTAGAGGCGATTGGTGGCCATACCGGGACGTTCATTACGCTGGAAAATGCCATCATTCCTGCTCAGGTCCAGTTTGCAGGTGATGCTGTCAAATCCATGGATCGGATTGGCCGCCTTCAGATACGGCGCGCGGATGGCAGAGGCTGGGTTCTACTCAACGAAGTTGCTCATATCTCGCTGATTAATGGCACCTCCCGTATTGATCGGGACAGTCTGCGCAGGCGCATCATCGTTCAGGCCAATGTTCGCGGTCGCGACGTCGCAAGTTTTGTGAAGGAGGCACAGACTGCTGTTAAAAAACAGGTCGTTTTGCCGCCAGGATATCGGATGGCTTGGTCAGGTCAGTTTCGCAATCTGCAATCGGCAAGCCGACGGTTGAGTATTGTCGTGCCCATCGCTCTAGCGCTCATTTTCATATTACTTGTGGCCGCTCTTTCCTCCCTTGGTACCGCAGCTCTGGTGTTTGCGAACTTGCCTATGGCCGCTACAGGGGGAATTTTGGCGCTTGCCATGCGGGGAATGCCTTTCAGTATAGCAGCGGGCATTGGTTTCATCGCTTTGTTTGGTGTCGCCATTCTCAATGGAGTGGTTCTGGTCTCGCAGATCCGGGCCTATCGTGAAGAAGGCATGGAAGCCGCTCAAGCGGCGTTCGAAGCAGCACGGGTCCGGCTCCGTCCTGTTATTGCGACAGCGTCTGTAGCGAGCCTTGGATTTTTTCCGATGGCCTTCTCCGGAAGCGCTGGGGCTGAAGTGGAACGGCCGCTTGCGACTGTGGTTATTGGAGGGTTGATCTCTTCAACTTTGCTCACGCTCTTGGTTCTCCCCTCTCTTTACGCCTTCTTTTTCAGTCGGCATTCAGGGTCAAGAAAACGTCTGTCTACTTCCTGAGGTGTCCAAGATTAAAAGGCTTTCTTTGCTCTCTGCAATTGAATCTGGCTCAGTAATGTTATGGGGAAGAGACTAGAAAATCTTTCCCAGACCCTTGGACCGATCTCCAGAGCATTAAAAGACCGTACTGTATTATGACTGATACCAGTGGCAGAACAACAAAACCTGTGGTGACCCATATCGCTGTAGTGTGGTTTATCACAAGGGCAGATGCATCATACCGTCCGTAGGACAAACAGAACGCCAGAACAAACCCCGTGACGCCCATGGAGACTTTTGAAATCAGTGTGTTGATAGAATAAGCCAGACCAGCGGCTCCTGTACCATCAACAGCACGGCCATTATCAATGGCTGTGGCAAGAAAAACGTATGAGATAGGAGACATCAGCCCCTGCCCTAAGGCCAGCGCGACGAAAGCAATGAAAAATCCTGGCAACCATGCTCCGCAAAGAAACATGGTTGCGTAAGCGACGCCTTGGAGCGCAGTCGCCATAGTGGCTGTCTTCATAATCCCGAAGCGACGCGCGCTAATCGGGCAGCATGATGCCCCTATAAAACTGCAGACACTTGCAAGCGTCAGAACCGCTCCGCCGAAGCCATCTGTTCCGCCGAGAACGCATTTCACATAGTAAATGGCAAATCCATACAGGGCAGCAATGACGATGAATTGCTGGAAGACGATTGCGTTGCAAATCAGCCAAAGTTTGTTTTTGAATAATAATTTCAGTGTCTTACGCATGTCATGTCGTGCGGGTATGGTTGGATAACGTGTGACACAATTTTTGGCGACCACTCGCCACAGAATAATTCCCAAGAAAGACAGCAACAGAACGAATATTGTAATTCCTCGTTGCCGGTGAGCCATGCTGCTTCCCCCTCCAAGCCAGGTGATGGCTGGAATGGTCAATGCAGCGATACAAAACTGCCCAACCTGACAACCCATCATTCTGAAAGAATTCAGATCCACTCGCTCTCTTGCAGATTTGGTCATCATAGGGGCTAGTGCGCCGTACGGGGTGTTAATGCAGGAATAAACAGCCCCAAATATAATATAGGTTCCCCCGGCCCACAGTATTTTTCCTGTGGGGGAAAGCGGAAATGGAAGGAAGCAGAAGAAATCAGCAATACCAAGTGGAATTGCCAGATTGCGGATCAGAGGCCGAATAAAGAGGCCGCCTTTTCGATCCACAACCCAGCCAATTGCCGGGTCGCAGAACGCATCGAACACGCGCGCAAAAAGCAGAATCCAGGCGACAGACGCAGCCGGAATACCGTAGATATCAGTGTAGTAGAACATCAGGTACGCTGACGTCAGACCCCACATCAGATTGGAAGACAGGTCTCCGCAACCATAGGCCAGTTTCTCGCGACGAGAGAGTTCGTTTGCCTGGCCTGTCATTACTATTCTCCAATAGCGGAATGAATTTGAACGTCGTATCGAGCTACTCTTTAGAGGCGTCCCACCTTTAACTCTTTGGCTAGATGCTCACAGGCACGAATACTTAGTGCCATGACTGTCAACGTCGTTCCGAGCGACCCACCTGTCGGAAAACTGGATGCATCCGTGACATATACATTGGGGACTTCCCAGCATTGTCCGTATGAATTCAGGTACGACGTTGCAGGGTCAGTCCCCATTCTTGCCCCGCCACTTTCATGAATGGCAGCACCCATTATCAGACTTTTTGGAAACATTTTTCGCATAAACCACCGGATCGGCCAGGGCTGGTCTGGATACATGCCCGCGCCTTTCTGCCCCAAGCCCAGTGGGGAGGCCCAGAAATCCACCAGCCCGCCACCACTTTCTATCATGTCCGCACTATCCTGAATCTGGCGTTCCAGCATCGCGCGCTCATTGGTGTGAAGACCGCAACTGATATGTGGGAGAGGAATGCCCCAGCGGTCTTTACGGGAGGCATTCAGCGTAATCCGATTGTCTTCATACGGAAGCATCTCGCCGAAACCCATGAGGGTAACGGGCAGATATCCCTGAGCATCCGGACCGGCATAACGGCCGATCGACCCCTGATAAGTGTAGCCACCGGAGAAAGACGCGTCCCGGTGATTTCCAATGTTCGCATATCGCGGCACATACATGCCGCCAGTGGGGCCAAACAGAGGATGCTGGGGCAGTGTTTCCGGTAAGCCTTCACGCACTGTAGCGGGCCAGCGTCCAAACATCAGATTTGCACATTGATCCATAAAATATCGGCCGAGCACATCTGAACTGTTTCCAAGTCCTGAAGGATGTCGTGGACTACGCGAGTTCAAAAGCAACCTGACGCTTTCAATGGGGGATGCACAAACTACAACAGCTTTCGCAGCAACGGTGCGGCGTTTGCGTGTTCGGCGATGGATAAAGGTTACACCCGTCGCCTTTCCACTGACGGGATCGCTTTCAATCCGTTCAACGATCGCTTCAGATTGAAGCGTTGTTCGTCCGGTTCCGAGGGCGGCGTCCAAAGCGGCTGGCAATGGCGAACTGTTATAACGGTTGAAGCGCCATGCCACTGTATGGCGATCTGTCCAGCGTGCTTTTACTGCGGCTCGAAACCCTCTTTCCTCTGGTGTCAGGATTGCAGGCTCAGCCATAATGCCGTCAGGAGCAGTGTTTACCCCGTCATTATTCCCGCAAATTCCAAGAAATCGCTCTACTTTTTCATAGAAAGGGATCAAGTCGGCGTATGACAGTGGCCAGTCCTCGGTTCCCGTTCCGGAGCTTCGCCCTTTGAAGTCTGCGTCAGACCAACGGAACAGGACACGCCCAAAGACATGCAGTCGGCCACCTGTCTGCTTCCCGCGGATCCAGAGGAATGGTCGGCCCTTGGGGGTCGTATAGCCGTGTGCCCAATCATTGACGAAAAGGTGCCTGAGTTGCTCTTTGAAAAAGGCGACGCGGGCTTGAATCGGCTGCCCCAAAAGCGTTGCCTTCACGCGAGGGAAAAGGGCTGTATGAGCCCAGTTTCGACTGGCACGCGGCTCGACATCAGACTGCTTAAGCCGTTGTCCCGCCTCAAGGACCAGCACTGATAACCCCTGCTCTGCAAGTTCTTTCGCTGCAAAGCTTCCTGCGGCCCCGGACCCCACAACAATCACATCATATGTGGCCTCTTTCATACAAAGGGGCCCTCTGCTGGGCCATATATGCGCTCAATGAACCTGGCACCACTTTCCAGGACTTCTGCAGGATGGGCGCAAGAATCCATTTCCAGAATGGGGCCACATTTCAAAGGCGCCTTTTCTAGGAGAGTTGCCAGCTCTGGAAAATTGACACTGCCCTGCCCTATAGGGCGGAAATACGGGCGATGCTGAGCGTAAATGGTCTCATCGATTGTAACTGTAATCGGCATTATACCCGAAGCGTCCTTCCAGTGCATCGCCACGACGCGCTCAAGATGACGATCCAGCAATTTGACCGGATCGCCGCCTTCAATGGTGACATGCGCTGGGTCCAGACAAAGAGAAACATAGCGTGGGTCAGTCAGGAGCATGAACAGATCTACATCCCGAGGGGCGCAGAAGACGGAGTTTGCCTCTGTATGCAAAGCCAGAGTTACACCTGCACGTGCAGTTACTGCACCCATTTGATTTAACAAATCCGCCATGGGTTGAGCGAGTGCCATATCGACGAATTGGACTGGCTCCGAAAGCCACGTTGTTCGGCACGGAAGGCCAATGACCAGTATCTTCCCTCCTACGGAAGCGAGAAACTCTGCCGCTGCAGCCACCGCCTTCAAAACTTTCGGTTCTGCTGAACGGTGTTCTGACAACGGGATGCGGTCAAGATCCGCAAAGAAACTCGACCAAATCTCCAGATTTCTGGTTTTGAGTTCGCGGAGCAGATTTTCTCTAGAGCCAAAAGCGTGCAGTGCAGTCTCCCAATTAAAGGGAGGGAATGTTAGTTCTATTCCGCTGACGCCAGTGCCGGAGAGCGTATCCAGAATTTTTGTCCAGAAAAAGCGAGGGTCTTTCTCTGCAAGAAGTTGAATTTTTTCTTCGGAAGATACTCCCCAGAATTCGGGATTATAGAACGTAATCAGATCAGTTCCCGTTTCCATGCAGGCTCTTTCTGTCATCTCTCTCTTCCCGGCCGGAAGCGAGGTATTTGCACATGAGATTCATTTTATTATGAAGAAGAAACGGATGGCGTGCAATTGTTTGCCAAAAGAGGCGCAAACCCGTTCTGCTGCACGGCAGGGACGCTTACTGTGTCCTATAAAGATGTCAGAAACTCTTGGCTCGCATGTTGAGTCGGGCAGTTTTCACGAATGGTAACATTTTGGACTATGCGCCGCTTTATCAAGCGTCAGGAGGCCTCTCGCAGAGTGCTATCATTCTTGACAGAGCTGATCTCATTCGGATTGGTAATTTTGCCTACTTGCTAATGAGACACGCTGCACCTAGCAGGCCTGCTTCGGTTCCTAGAGTGGCCTGTACCAAAAGCGGCTTGGTGGTGGGGTAAAGGATTTTGTCCCTCACGGCACGATCAAGCGCAATGATGAGACTACGGGAATTCCCCAACCCACCTCCGACTGGAAGGATTGTGCTGCCCGTGATGTTGATGACATGTGCCAGAGAAGCAGAAACGTAAGAGAGGTAGACTGAGAGCGTCCGTTCTGCCTGTTTTTCTCCTCTTTCCCACGCGGCCAGGATGCTGCGGCTATCAGTGGATTCTGCCCCAGCCCAAAGATGCAGCCGTTCAAGTGCTCTTGCACCCGCTATCGTGTCCAAACAGCCTGACTGGCCGCAACCGCATTTAAACAGCGGAACAACATCTGAATGATCGGGTTCACACTTCATGAAGGGTGGAGCTAAAACAACAGGAGAGTGGCCCCATTCCCCTGTAATTCCACCGAGGCCGTTCACGATCTCACCATTCAGGACATGGCCACCGCCAATGCCTGTCCCTAGAATGATGCCAAATACATTGTTGTGGCCCTGAGCGACACCAAATCGGGCTTCAGCTAATGCAAAGCAATCTGCATCATTGGCAATCAGAACGGGCCGGTTGGCTTTTTTCTTTAGGAGTTCCCTTAGTGGAGCCTGTCTAAGGCACGGAATGTTGGCAGCATGCACAATACCGGTTTCAGGGTTTTCGACCCCTGCAATCGCTATGTGGAGTGGAATTCCCGGCCACCGAAGGCAAAGCGTGACAAGAGCCGCGACAAATGCTTCCAGATCATTAACGGGGGTTGGTACAGCTACCCGGTGTTCCAGCTTCCCCCCTGACTTCACGACAGCGAAATCAATGAATGAGCCACCTATATCTGCACAGAGAATCATATATGCGTCCGTTTGAAATTAAGGCGACCAAACCTGAAAACATGCAGCCAAAGTCTCACAGACAGGTCGGTTTAATGACGCAGATTCACTACGCCCGTTATCGGGTTAGAGATTGGAAAGGTCTTTGTAAATATATTGGTGTAATTCCTTGGTTTATAATTTAGACAAAAAACTATCCTACCCCACGCGTTCCTGATGGGACGAACAGGAAAACCAATGCTCTCAACTGGCCACTACCAGATCCTCAGTACCCTCAGTCGTGAAGGGTCGAAAAGCCGAACTGAGTTGGCTCAGTTTCTCGGATTGAGCAAAGCCACGATTTCGGGTCTGGTCCGTGACCTTCTCGACAAGGACATCCTGTCCGAGCGAGAGCTTGTTTTTGGTGTGGGGCGACCATCGGTTTCATTGGCTGTTAGAGCTGATGCAGCATGGTTTATCGGCATCTCCATGCAGGACGATCCGATGGTTCTCGTTTTGACGGACCTGCACGGTACGGTTCATGCGCGCGTGGAATTGCCTCGCCTTGCAAACCCAGAAGAGTGCATTAGCACCCTCGCCGAAGCCACAGAACACCTACGCCAGACTATGGGAGAAATAGGCGACAAGCTCTCCGGAATTGGGATTGCGCTCCCTGGCTTTGTCTCAAGGGACAGACATACGTGTGTTGCCTGCACTGCTTTAGGCTGGAGGGATATAAACATCGGCACCGCCATGGCAGAGAAGACGGGTCTTCCGACCTGGGTGGAAAATGATGCCAAGGCCCTGATCTTGGGCGAAGAACTCTTTGGTCCGCTCAGAGGCAGCCCCGATTTCAGCATGGTTTTTGTCAGCCATGGCATCGGATGCGCGCATATCGTCAACGGGAAGCTGTTATGGGGGAACTCTGGAGGGGCCGGAGAAATCTCGCACGCCCCTGTGACGCTGGAAAATTCCGATGCCCTTCCCTGCCGCTGCGGTAACAAGGGGTGCTTGGAGACCGTTGCTTCACTGCTGGCTATTTCCAACTCAGCGCGAAGACTAGGACTTCCAACCGGCGCTCAGGAGCTAACAACCTTGGCAACTAGCGGAAACCCTGAAGCATTGACAATTCTGCATCGCGCAGGATCGGCTATGGGTATCGCAACGGCGCAACTCATCCAAATGCTGGATCCAAGCCACGTTGTCGTCATGCTCGACGCAGCACTGAGAAACGGGGTTTACGGCCATGCACTTCTTCACGAAGCCGAATCCCACATTCTGAATCGCGTCGGCGCACGGACCATGATTCATTTCCGTGATTTTGAGCCGGATAGTTTTGCAAGGGGCGCGGCCAGTCTTGCCGCGCGATATTTCATTTTTGGTCAGGATGATGTCTGAAACGACCCTGGACAAAAGAAACCATCAAAATTCGTGCTTTTTTAGCAACAGTTTCGAATTCAGATCGAAAATTGTTTTGTTCGCATTGTGAATTAAGTTTCGCTTCTTTGAGACCTATTGCGTACTAAAACACGGCTCTGCATGATGATTGCCACAAAGAAACGAAAGAGCGGCGCTGAGACGGGCCGTAGAGTGGAGTTGTCACAATGCGCATAACATTCCGTCAGCTTTTGGTTTCCTGTGTCACGATGGCCAGCCTCGTGAGCGTAAGTGCAAATGCACAGGATAACAAAGCTGCCCCCGCCTCATCCAAGGGCTCCTCAACCACCAAGGCTTCTGCCACGTCGCGACATTCCAACTCTTCAAGCCCAGGCCCCTCCGTTCTGGGGCAATTTACCCCGTCGGTGGAAGAGATTTCGGTTACAACCCATTCTCTGTCAGCAACGGGCGTTACGAACCGCACCCCTGGCGGCGGTCTCATGCCGCATCAGACGGCTCCACGATCCCAGAGTGGAATCACGCGTGACTTTATCGCCAAGCAGTCACCCTCTTCCAATATTACGTCACTGGTTGCGGACCTTCCTGGCGTTACCGTTTCGAGCCAAGACCCTTACGGTATTACTGGCGATCATATTCAGATGCGGGGCCTGAACCAGACGCAGATCGGCTACCTGTTCGAAGGCGCTCCCCTCGCCGATCCGATCAACTATGCGCCTTATACCAGCACGCTGGTTGATACAGAGAACCTTGGGGCTGTTACGGTTTCTCAGGGATCGCCTGATCTGAATGCACCATTCTACAATGCTGTCGGTGGGCAGATCACAGCGTCTGCTCTCAATCCATCGAAAAAAGCTGGTGGCTTTATCGATGTTGCTGGCGGGTCTTACAGCTTTAACAAAGAATTTCTCCGCCTCGAAACGGGCAATATTGGCAACTCAGGTATTCGTGGGTTCGTGTCTTTCTCTCACACCAGCTATAACAATGGTGCTCGTGGACCAGGTGGCCTGTTCCGTTATCACGTCGATTCAAAATTCGTAAAAGAATGGGGCGACGGGAACAGTATCTCTGCAATGTTCTCCTATAACCGTCAGCAGGCAACATCATGGCGCTCGCCAACGATGGCGCAGTGGAAGCAATACGGCGTTGGCTTTGCCTACTCCCCGACGTTCTCTCCGGGCAATGCCTCTTATTACAAGCTGAACCAGCAGAACCTGAATCAGCAGCTCGTCGTCGTGCCGATGCACTTCACACTCTCAGATCACCTGCATCTCCAGGTAACACCATACTATGTGCACCAGTTCGGCCCCTCTCTTGGTGGCGAGAACATTCCTGCGAGTGGCGGATATTACGGAACACAACAATACGGCAATCTTGACCGTGGAACGGTTGTTAATGGTAACATCCTCACGTCCAGCCGTGATCCCTGGAACCAGAAAACTGGCGGCCTCAATACTTCTGCAGACTGGAACATCAGCAGAAGCAACACGTTCTCGTTTGGCTGGTGGTACGCGTATACAACACATGAAGAGCTTTCAGATTTCACGCCTGTCAACGCAAACGGTGTGGGACTCTCAGGTGGCGTAATCCGACTGAACGGCAAGATCTTGTCCGGTTACGACCTGAATTTCATGCAGCAGGTCAACACGCTGTTTATTGCTGACACCCAGAAGCTCCTGAACGATAAGCTCACGCTTAGCGCAGGATTCCGGGTTGCCATGGTGTCACGTCAGGGTACCAACCTGATTCCAGGTGCTGATCCCTACAAGATGCAGGGCAATTATTTCGAGCCGCTGCCGCAGTTCTCTGCCAGCTATCAGATTACCAAGCAGGATCAGATCTATATCAACGGCACCACGTCTTTCCGTGCACCAGAGTCTGTTGAAGCCTATTCCCAGATTTTCGATCCGAATTCCGCTCATGCTGTGATGCAGCCGCAGAGCCTTAAACCTGAATACTCGATCAGCGAAGAAATTGGCTATCGTCATCAGGACAAATTCTACAACTTTGCGATGTCATTGTTTAACATCAACATCACGAACCATCAGGTTACATCAACGGGCTACATCCCGGGTACGAACATGATGGTTGCGTCTCCAATCAATATTGGTGGCCAGACGTCTCGTGGTGTTCAGGCCGAATTTGGACTGGCGCGCTGGCACCATTTCAGTCCCTATATTTCTGGTCAGTTCCTGCACTCAACGTTTGATAATGACTTTAACACAGGCAGCGGTCTTCTGCCGACGGCCGGAAAGACTGCCGTTGGCGCCCCGAAGTTCACCGCTGCAGTCGGCCTGAACTATGATGACGGGCACTTCTTCGGCAATTTTGATCTGCGATATGTGGACTCCCAGTACACGACGTTCATGAACGACCAGAAGATGCCGTCTTACATCACGTCAAACATCGCACTTGGTTACCGTATGAATTCTTATGGGCGTATCAAGCACCCACAGATTCAGTTAAACCTCACCAATCTTGGCGACAACCATTATCTATCCGGTTCGAGCTACACCTCCAACGCCAAGGCCCATCTGACATCCACAGGTGCGACCGCAAATGCCAGCGCACCAGTTTATTATGTCGGCGGCGTGTTCGCGGCGATGGTCTCGCTTTCCACAGGCTTCTAATTCCCACGACAGGCTGCTGATCACATCAATATTGGTCAGCAGCCTATTGAGAGGGCGATCTTGTGTTCAAGTTTCCCATATCCAGCCCTGCTGGGGCTTACGGATGGCGGCCTGTTTTTATCATGGCCGCCCTTTTTTTCAGCATAGGGTTTGTAACCTGGCTGAACGGTCCCCTAATCACCTTTGTACAGGTTGCATTTAACCTGAGTGACGTAGCGTCTTTTCTTGTTCCCGTGTGTTTTTACCTTGCGTATTTTATCTTTCCCCTCCCCGCAACTCTGCTGTCCAAGCGGATTGGTTTGCGACACGGCCTCGTTGTATCGCTGGCCATTATGGCCGTCGGCACGGGCCTGTTCGGGGAGTGTGTCAACGCAAGATGGTATGCGGGCGCGCTTAGTGGACTGACGGTGATTGGGGCAGGTCTTTCGTTGCTTCAGATCACAATTAATCCTTACGTGAGCTTCCTTGGTGATCATGATCGTGCAGCTCAGCGCATTGCCATCATGGGGGTTGCGAACAAGTTTGCGGGTATTGTGGCTCCTTCTTTGTTCGCCATTATTGTCATGCCACATGTCGGCGAAGTGGCAGCGAGCATCCATAATGCACCTGTCGGACCAGAACGAGACGCTATTCTTATAAAATTTACTACTGCCGTACATACCCCATACCGAGTTATGGCCGGTTTACTTGCATTGTTGGCCATACTTGTTGCGCGATCTTCTCTCCCGGAAATCACGATAGAACAAGGAGTGACGACGCAAGATCCGGTACGCCAGGGAAGTCCTCTAAAATTGGCCTCGGGTGTGCTGGCAATGTTCCTGTACGTGGGAATTGAAGTTCTGGCGGGCGACGCTATTGGACTCTTCGGTCGCTCTTACGGTCTGTCGCTGGACGTAACCAAGTATCTGACAGCCATGACACTCGCCTCCATGATGGCGGGGTACCTTGTCGGAATGGTTGTGGTTCCTCGGTTTGTCAGCCAGGAACGCTATATGATCCTGTCTTGCATTCTGGGTGTTTTCGTCTGCCTGCTGTCATTGACCACACAAGGAGTGATCCCAGTCCTCTGCGTCGCGTTGCTTGGGTTTACTAATGCCATGATCCTGCCGGCTCTCTTCCCCATTGTCTTGGCGGAGGCCGGGACTGATGGGGCTAAGGCAACGGCTTTTCTGGTGATGGCTTTTTCTGGCGGCGCGGTGTTACCCCAGATTTTTGTTCATCTGACCCCATGGCTTGGCACGACATTCGCTTTCATGGGGCTTGCAATCCCGTCCTACCTCTTCATAGGGCTTTGGATGACTGCTATTTTTATGAAAACGACTCACCTTCACCTCACGAAAACGCCTGCAGGAGCCTCCGAGGCATGAAAATTTTGATCTGCCCAGATGCGGCATCCGCTCGAACCGTTGCTGCCAATATCCTGAAGCGCCAGATACTTAGGAAACCGTCATCCGTCCTTGGGCTCGCAACCGGCCGGACGATGGAAGCAATCTATAAACTTCTTGTGGCAGAACATTGCGAACATGGTTTGGATTTTTCTTCTGTAACAACGTTCAATTTGGATGAATACATCGGCCTTGATGGCGCTGACGAGCAATCCTATCGATATTATATGCAGGAACATTTGTTCTCGAAGGTTAATATTTCTCCGGAACGTACTCACGTTCCAAATGGTGCAGCCGACGATGTCAATTTAGAATCCAAAAATTACGAAGCCGCTATCGCTCAGGCTGGAGGCATTGATCTTCAACTCCTTGGCCTGGGCCAAAATGGACATATTGGCTTTAATGAGCCTCTTTCTTCGTTGAATTGCCGAACACGCGCCGTCACCCTTGCTCAAACCACTCTTGAGCAGAATGCAGAGATGTTCGATGGCAATCCAGACAACGTCCCTTCCCGCGCCATTACCATGGGAACGGCAACCATCCTTGAATCGAGCATGGCCTTGCTGGTGGTAACCGGCCAAGCGAAAGCACACATTGCTGCACAAGCAATTGAAGGGCCTGTTACCGCCGCTGTGCCCGGCTCCGCGTTGCAGTATCATCCGTCCTGCCTGGTGGTTTTGGATGAAGAAGCGGCATCCGCTCTTATGGGTCGCACGGCAATAGATTGGCAGTTAAAGCACGATCCTGAGCTGATTGCTCTGATGGATTGATGATAATGACGAACCGGGTAGGCTTTTAAGAGCCTATCCTTGCACGTTGTCTTCCTTCGAAGTTTCAAGCCGGTCTCTCGTCATGCCGAAAGATGGTAAGAAAATAGGTTTAGGGCATTCCATTTGGAGCAACGCAGCTTCGGGCCCGCCTGTAGCACCCGCACAGTCCAGTCGTAGACTGCTAAGTTATGAAGACGGCTGGTTTTCTGGGTAATCGACAAGAGCCATAATACATACGGTTCTACCCGGCGCTTTGCAGGACATGTTCCTGCTGCGCCGGGTAGAAGAACTGTTATCGGGTGCTTTGAACCAGTGTGTGAATGCCTGGAACAATAGCAATCAGCAGCCCACTCGGTGGGATCACGCGGTCCTTACCGGCGAAACTGGTAGGATCAATCAAGGTAAGATCCTGTACAGTCAAAAGCTGATGTGCCTTCTTGTGCCAGGCGCGATCATGACCGCCGGGTTCTAGCGCTTCCAGACCAAGAACCGCCAATTGAGATAACTGTTTGGAAACAGGCTCTGCCAGTTGGAGTTGAGGCGACGTCGCAACCTGAACATAAGCTGCATCATTGGCTGCCCAGATGTTCAATGATTTGCGAAGCTGTTCAACGACGCTGCGATCCCCTGCCGCATAGCGCTTCGCGAGTGCATTGAACTCGATGGCGCTGAAGCTATCGGGAGATGCGATGGCGGCTGGGCTCTTTAGCATCGCGTCTCCTGCAGGAGCAGCAAGATGGTTCATGGCATAATTCTGCACCGGGACCGTGACAGACGTTAGTATGGTCAACGGTGTGATATTGCTGGGCGTGAGCTCAGCGATCATGCGATCCGTGTGCTCCCGGGCAAGTAAGCCCGTTTTTTCCAGTTCATTCATGATGACAGGTAGTCTGCGATACAGATCATCAACATCCTGAACCGTAGCCGGAGACCAGAAGCGCTCGGCAATTGCTGCCGAACGCGGCCAAAGCCTCGCATCCAACATTTCGTCAGAGACAATTTCTGCCCATAAAGGGGCCTCTCCGCCAAGGACCAGTTTGCGTTGGGCCTCATCCAAAGGCGCCATATCCGGGTCCGGAGCAAAAGCGCTTTCAAGGCGCCCCAGTGTTTGATGGCGTAAATGATCAGTGTCTGCGGCGCTTAGAGTGGCAGGACGGGTTGCATCAGGATCTACAGCGTAATGGTTGGCGGAGGAGTACAATAGATCCAGATAGTATCCCGCAGATACGACGACCGGATGACCAGCCTTTGTGGCCGATCCGGTCCATTTTGCGTTTCGCCAGACTTCGACCACAACATCTTTAGGAATTGGAGCTTCGCTAACCTCATCCCAGCCCATCATGATCTTGCCCTGAGCCGCCAGAGCCTTTTCAATTTTGGCTGTAAATGCTGCCTGAAGTGCCGGGACGTCCTTGTATCCGTTAGCTTTCATGTAAGAGACGATTGCTGGGTTATCCAGCCACTGCTGATCCTGAACTTCATCCCCACCTGAATGAATATAGCGATCCGGAAAAAGCTTTCCGATTTCGGCATAAAGATTTGCCGCAAAATCAATGACCTGAGGGCTAACCGGATTCAGCGCGGCGTTGTTCAGGTTAGGTCTGCGGTTACAATGTGTAGTTGTCTGACCATCCGCTGAACTCGTCGTACAGGCTCTGCCTGCAGCGTCCGTCACCAATACGGGCTGTTGTGCTGCCAGTTCGGGGTAGGCCTGCAGGAGGGACAGTGTGTGCCCCGGGATGTCTATTTCCGGAACAACCCGGATCCCGCGATCGGCAGCATATTGAACAATGCTCCGGACTTGGGACTGCGTATAATATTGATGATGCGCTCCCGCTTGCTGAAGTTTCGGATAGCGTAAACTTTCAATGCGAAAACCTGTTCCATCACTCAAATGCCAGTGCAGGACATTCAGCTTGGTAAGCTCCATCGCATCGAGCTGGCGCTCCATGGTTTCAAGCGACATGAAATGTCGCGACACATCAATCATGAGACCACGCCACGAGAACCTTGGGGCGTCCTGTATGTCGGCTTCCATAATCTGTCGGCCTGATGGCCCGGTATGTACAAGCTGCAGGATGGTTGCAAAGCCGTGGATCAAGCCTGCCGGCCCATCAGCCTCAAGTCGAATATTCTGCCCCTTTACGGACAGACGATATCCCTCTCGTTCATTTACCGTCAGATATGAAGGGTCTTGCCCTGTTCGGATATGCAAAACCGTCTTGGGTCCCGTATTCGTTGCTCCGCCGTGCAATTTTTCCATGCGACCTAGAAACCGTGCCGCCGCTTTTTTCTCGAGAGGTGTAGCCTTTCCATCCCAAACGATCTTGATTCCCTCAAGGCGGATAGATTGACCACTCAAGGAAATATGAGTGGGAGCTGGCAGCAGAACCGGTCCGGAAGACAATACGTCCTGAGATTGCGCGTGCGCTTGAGAAAAGGGGAAGGCACAGACACTACTGAGTAAAATCCCAGAGAGCGCCAAAACGCGGTGAAGGCCTTTTTTCACAAACTGTCTTCCTGCAAAGTGGAGAGAAAATTTTTGGTGGATTGGCAAAGCGATTGATGACGAAAGGCCACGACGCGATGGCTAGGAGAGGTAGAAACTGCGTTCACACGGCCGGTCGACCCATAGCTCTAGGAACGCGACCGCTTGATCCTAATCCGGCGCAAAGTCACGCATCTGACGTCATGTTTCTTTGCTCCTGCCTAAGGGACTTTCTGGTCTCTTATTACGGAGTGGGAATTAAATTGCTGTCAATAGATTTTCAGACGGTATTAACCCTCGCTGGATTGTTTAGTTGAAAAACTTAATTGATCACGGAAAATGGAGCTCTAAAGCGGCCACTTTTCATGGCGGAAGGTCGTCTCTCTTGTCAGACACCTCAAACCGTTTGCGTCACTGAATGCTCTAGAAGCAGAATCACGATCGTCTCTGGTCACTTCCCACCTGGCATTTGCAAAGCGTGGGGGCTGTCCGAGAGGCGATCCTAAGGAGATCCAGGTCTGCGCTAAAACGAAGATGCATGATTTTGAATTGAAAAATCATGCACGTGTCATATCTCCCTTCCGAGATTAAAAATGCTCTAGTTTACACAGTCAAAAATCGACAAACCTTGCATCTTCTGTCGTTATTACAGTGCCCTTCCTCAAAATATCTAAAATAAATATAGATATTTTCGCTCATAATTTTACAATATACATGATTGTAACGGACATTTTACAATTAATATAAAGTTTTATTTTTAATATATTCAAATAAACTATAACATATGTGTAATATTATTCGTGAAAATCTTATGAAATCACTAGAATATTACTTTCTCACATTTCAAAAAACCTTAATGTCCACCACAACATTCGTGACCAGATCATTCGGTTACCAACTTCGTCGGAAACGATCTGTATCACTTCCTAGTGCCTGACTCCTAATGAAGGGGGCGAGAAATTCGATGGCGTCTAAATCTGAAATTCTTATTGTTGGTGGTGGCGTTGCAGGTCTCGCACTCGCGACGCGACTTGGAAAAACGATGGGCAAGCCTGGGAAAGCCCGCATCACTCTGATTGACAAAAGCTTCTCACATGTCTGGAAGCCAATGCTCCACTGTTTTGCATCAGGCACGGTGGGAAATGAAAACGACCGCATCAATTTCATCACTCAGGCAAGCGGTCATCATTTCGAGTTTTGGCCGGGAGAAGTTGTATCACTTGATCGAGAGAAACATGAGGTTGTCCTCAGTCCTCTTCATGCTTCAGACGGTACGGTGGTTCTGGAAAGCCGAACCATTAAATATGACACCATAGTCATTGCTATTGGCAGTTGCGCTAATGATTTCGGGACGCCAGGCGTCAAGGAGCACTGTCTTTCCATTGATAATCTGGTCGAAGCAAACGCTTTCAATGAAAAATTTCGGATGGAGCTTCTACGATCATTCGCAAATAATTCGGAGCTGGATATTGCAATTGTAGGCGGCGGAGCAACAGGCACCCAACTAGCTGCAGAATTACACAAGGCATTGGAGATCGTCGGGCCATATAACCTTCACGCCTTTGGTAAGCCCCCACCGAAGCTCAGGGTTACCCTTCTTCAGTCTGGGCCACGTATTCTCCCAGCCTTTCCTGAATCAGTCTCCGCGGCGGCCCAGCAGGAGTTGGAACGAATTGGGGTAACGGTGCGGACGTCAGCCCGCGTTGCGGGAGCAAATTCAACAGGGTTTATTCTGAAGGATGGGACACAGGTGTCGGCAAAGCTTCGGGTCTGGGCTGCTGGCGTCAAGGCCCCCGAAGTTACAACAACCTATGGGGGGCTTGCTTTGAACAAAACCGGACAGATTTTGGTCAATCCAAATCTGTCTTCGATCGCAGATGACAGGATCTTCGCCATGGGAGACTGTTCTTTCATTGAGAATGATCCCCTCCCCGCAACTGCGCAGGTCGCCAGGCAGCAGGCTCGGCATCTTGCGCGTTACCTTCCCGCCTGGATCGAAAAAGGTCAGAAGGTACCAGCGTGTATTTTCCATAATAAGGGCGCGATCGTCGCGTTGGGAAAATACAATGGCTGGGCAGCCCTTCCGGGCGGCACCGTTTGGGGAGGAGGTCTGTCGCATGGCTTGTCTGCCAGGCTTGGGCATCTGATGCTTTACAGAAAGCACCAGATGGAAATCTTTGGCCTCTATCGCGGTCTGATCTCTTGTTACTCTGATTGGGTGGAAGGTTTTGTACGCCCCTCCGTGAGGCTGGATTAAACACCGCCTAGCCCCAAATCGGTATTAAGTGTTCAAAAGGCTTTGAATAACGTTTGCACCGCGACGTGCTGCCCCGGGAGAGCGATCACCCAGTGACCTGTCCGCCATTTCTTTCTGCCGGTCGCGATATAGCGCGTGGCGTGCCGAAGCCTTACGGATAGTATCGAATAGATCGCGAGGATTCTCGACGACGTCTCCGAAGTGCCAGTGCGCGAAATCAGGGTTATTTCGCCAATCAATCTGATGAGCGTTCAGAAAGACGCAGGGCCTAGGCGTTTCCAGGAATTCATAAACCTGACTACTGACATCTCCAACGTAAATATCAGCCGAAGAGGTGTAAGTCATATCAACACAGCGCTCAGATCCGGTATCGATCAGAATTTGAGAACTGCTCCTACCGTTCCAACTGTCCCGAATTGATTGTCGTCGCCGTCTAAACATTTTTGTGTGTGGCGCTACGATTAAGTTAAAATCGGACTGCGCGGAAAACTGCTCGAGCATAGGCTCGATAAACTGCTTCCAGGATGAGAGGCCCCTCGCCTTATGAGCATTGTAAAGCACGGTGGGGCGTTGAGTAGAAAAGAACAGTGTTGCGTCTGGAAAAAGTTTGCAGGTTTCCAGCTTGACTGACCCAATCACTGAATGATTTTCAGGCTTGATCAGAGCGTTATCCAACATTCTCTGAGCCGATTTTTGACCCGACAGTAGAACATGGTCGAACGCTTTGACTTCACTAGTGAAGCCTCGTGCTCGATCACCGCATCCATGCGGGATATAAATCAGGCGAGGTGACGAAATGCCAAAACGCCTTGCGGACGCAACCGTATCCTCAACTGTTACAATCGCATCGTATCGATCTAGTTCTGCAGCATTATCGCGAAGGACCATATCCTTGAACATTCCCAGGATACGGATGGACTGCATGGCAGCGGTAGGGAACGATCGACGGAGCGGCTGATATTTCATTTCAGGAGCCCCGGCGGCGTAACGAACTCTCTCCAGATGGTAAGGCGTTTCCGGGTCGTTGTAAAAGTTTGTAATATTGATTTTGTCAGACTGAGCTAATTCCAGCGCAATTGCCGCAGCGTGATAACACTGATAAGATTCAGCAATGTACAGAAATGCAACGTTCTTCATGGCTGAATATATAGTTTTCTCTCATTTGGTAAGCAAGCGTCATTGAATACCATGTCTCGAGAAAACGGATTACTGAAACGTACGTTATCAAATCTTGCATGGCTTCTGGCAGGCAAAGGCGTGGGTGCTATCCTGAGTCTGATTTATCTGGGATTGGCCGTTCGCACGCTGAAAAGCGAAGGGTTTGGCCAGTTCACGCTCGTTTTCAGTACCGCTCAGGCTATTGCTGCATTCGTCAGTTTTCAGACGTGGCAAATCATTATTCGGTATGGCGTACGTCACGTGACAGCGCGGGACGAAGCCGCACTGGCACGTCTTACGGGGTTCTGTATCGGTCTTGACGTGTCTGGAGGCATAGCCGGGTGTCTGATTTCGTGGGGCGGAGTCACTCTTCTTGGCCCATTGCTCGGATGGTCGCACGCTCTTTCCCACGCTGCGTTGGCCTTCTGTTTTGTAATCCTATTGTCTGTCCGGTCTACGGCTGTGGGGTTACTTCGGCTGCATGATCGTTTCGGTGTAGGCGCAATGGCTGATGCTGTAACGCCAATCGTGCGATTTATTGGGGCAATTGCCGCGACCCTGTGGCACCCAACAGTTACAGGTTTTCTTGTCGCCTGGGCCATTGCCGACATTATTACGGCCGTGGCCTACTGGGTGTGCGTCCTGCGTACCATGCCTCGCTCTCTTCGGGTTAGTGAGCTAAGGCAAGGATGGCGGGCTCCGCACGAGAACCCGGGAATATGGCGTTTCACATGGCTTACAAATCTGAATTCAATTATCGGGACGGGCTGCAATAATATCGTATTGCTGCTTGTCGGTATTTTTACAGGTGCAACTGACGCAGGCCATTATCGCTTGGCCTATCAGCTTAGTCAGGCGCTCGTCCGTATATCAGAAATGTTTTCTCGAGCTGTATTGCCAGAGCTCGCTCGAGCTCATGCCAGTCAGGAATCCCGCAACATCAGGGTATTGCTTCGCCGGTCGACGGGTCTTGCAATCATCGTAACACTAGTCATTGCTGTAGCTCTTGTGGCTGGAGGCCGCCCTGTCCTTCAGTTAGTGGCGGGGCATGCTTATTTAACAGCATTTCCTTTGCTAGTGACCCTCGGTATTGCCGCCTCTCTGGACCTTATTGGAGTAAGCTTCGAACCTGCTCTTATTGCAACGGGTCATGTAGGCCGAGCCCTTCAGGTTCGCATCGCCAGGACGAGCGTCCTATTTGTGACACTTGCGGTGCTGATGCCCTACTTTGGCACTATGGGCGCTGCTTCAGGCATGGTGGCGTCATCTATTCTGGGGCTTGTGCTCTCTGTTCTGGCGACCAGAAAAGCTCTGGCAAAGGCACCGCGACAGTCTACTGCGCTTCCAGACAGCATTTGAACGCAATGTCACCATGTCGCCGAAACTGGCCTACAGTTTCGGCCCACCTCGCCCTCTGCCTCGCTCACCAAATATCACGACGCCATCTGGTCATAGCCCAAAAGGTGGAGTAGCACATCCAGTATGGATCGCCGGATCAGGAACTCAGCATATCTATTGGGCTTTTGGCCCCTAGTGCTGCTTGCCCTGCTGGCACGCCTGACTTTTGGTGGCGTCGTGACGACTTCGTCTGTGTTTGACGATTCACTGAAAGAATTGACGAAACTAAGCGTCTTCTGTGATTCACAGGAGGCTTATTCTGCTCCCGACAAACACCACCATCAGAACGATCAGCAAGATGATGCCTTCCTGCTCTCTGATGCTTTGGATCTTTTCCAGCTAACAATCGCTTTCTGCGCACTGATAGCGCTGAGTATTGCGTTTGTTCATCGCGTCTGGATGTTTACCCCAATCCGCGGGCCACCCACTCCCGAACGCGCCTCTCAGTGCCCCCAAGGCCCTCCCGCCTGATCTGAACTGCAAAAGCCACCCGCCTGCAAGCGCACGCGGGTTTTCGTGCTGTCTATCCAGGTTCAGACCAATGCCTCATTCTATGTATCGATCTTCCCGTCTGCTTGCGGGCGTAACGACCTGTGCCGTCCTTTTCTTCTCTTCCGCCTCATTGGCAACATCTCGCCAAGAGATGAACACGCCTCTCAAAACTAGCCGACGTAAAGCTCCGGCTGTTCCCAAGCAGCCTAAAGGGGAAGTCATTACCGTCACGGCCGCCAAGCATGCTCCCGCGCCAATCCGCCCGGCCGGGCAAACAACTTACAGCTCAGACCGGAGTAGTTTTGGGAATCAGATTGGCCAAAGCGTCGCCGACATGATTGTCACTCTCCCCGGGGTCAGTTTCACCCAGGGCAATGGTCCGCGCGATACCGTCGTGTCTGTCCGCGGATCGGGGGATCGGCAGTCTTACGGGCTTAAGAACTTGCAGGTGTTGGAAGACGGTTTCCCCATGACGCAGCCCGACGGAACGGCAAGAGCCGATCTGATCGACCCGCATGCTTACCAGGGGGTGGATGTCTTCGAAGGACCAGCATCTACCGTTTACGGCAATTATGCGATCAATGGCGCAATCAATTTCCGAACCCGTAAGGGGGCTGATATTCACGGGCTGGAATTAGGATCGGATTTCGGCAGCTTCGGTATGTTCAACAACTACGCAACGCTCGGACTTGGTAACCAGCGTTACGATCTTATGGTGTTCGCGAGCGACGTCCGTGGAAATGGGTTTATCGCCAATAGTCGTTATAATACTTCAACAGAAAACGTCCGGCTTCGCGTCAATCTGACGTCTTCAGACCGTCTCATCCTGAAGTTCGTCAACAACGTGACAGACGCGTCCCTACCTGTTCGCCTGTCTTTGAACCAGTATCACGCAAATCCTTATCAGAATGGATGTTACAACACGTCCACGTCCCGTGCTGGGTGCGCTTCCGTCAACCTGCTGGTTAATGGCCGGTACGGCACCAAAGTCGCCATGAGTCCCGAGGCTGCTGGTCTGGGTCGTTTTGATCGTCGTACCGTTACAGGACTACGGTGGGAGCATGATTTTAACGAGCAGACGACCTGGCGTAACCAGCTCACATACGATCAACGCCACGTAGACCAACCCACCTCACCAACGTCTTTCGTAGGCCCCTACAACTCCTATAACGTCAGCAGCGACGTAACAAACTATGCTCGGATCGGAACAACGTCTCTCGATACATTCGGCGGGCTGAGTTTTGATTACCTCGACTATGGATATCAGACGTACAACATCATGCCGGCAGGCGGTGCCACCCGAGGCGCCATGAGTTCTGCTTCCTACGGACATCAGTGGAACCTTGGCGCGCGCTTTCAGGAAGACTGGCACTTTGCACCCGATTGGCATGTTGTTGTCGGACTGGGAGGTACGTATTCCGATATTGGCGCCACTGAGACGCTATATGGATATTCAGCCTCCGGGGTGCATAGCCAGTACGTCACGGCAAACCGCTTCTACTTCAATCTCGCGCCTGAAGGCGCTCTGATTTACGATCCGAGCGAACACTGGACTTTCCACACACGGGTTGGAACAGCTTATGGCACGCCGTCGTCTTCCAATTTCTTCATCACGCCCCAAGGGCAATACGGGAACAATACACAGCTAAAGAGCCAAACGAGCCTTGGAGTTGACCTCGGAGCAGACTGGCATCCAACAGAGACCACACATATTCAGCTCACAGGATTTTACGAGTTTTACAGCAATGAACTCGTTAACCAGTCCGCCGGTGTGAACGCCGTGGGGGCCAGTACATTCAACGCCCCTGCCTCACAGCATCGTGGCATTGTTGTGGGAGCTGATTGGAAGCCGCTTGCCCATGCCCTTCCCGGTGGACGCATCTCGCTCAGCTACACCTACGATAATCAACTCTACACAAACTACACGGAAATTCTTTCCAATAGTACCGCATCAAAGCGTTTCAGTCGGAATGGGAAATACATCCCTGGCGTTATTCCCAACTTCCTGAATGCCCGTTTTCTTTACGATCAGCCTTCTGGCTTCTTAGAGGGAGTCGGTGGATATGCAGAAGTGACCTGGCGAGATGCCTATTGGCTAGACAATGCAAACCGCCTGAAAGCGCCCGGATATGCCCTCCTGAATCTGGAAATGCACTACGATCCCCCGGCTCGGATGGGTTGGGCTCACCGTCTGCACTGGTATTTCGAGGTGCAAAACGTCACCAACCATACTTATGTCTCTGGCGCGACAAATATCAGCGATCAGTTGCAAGAAAACGGGCAAGAAGCAACGGCAGCAACACTGATGAATAGCACTGGATCGATTTATGCCGGCTCTCCCCGGGCATATTTCGGCGGCGTACGGATAAAATTGTGATGCGCATGAGTATGAAAGATGATTTGGCGTCCTGGGCCCCCGATCGCCTTACCGTTTGGCGATGGCATTTCTTTGCAGGGCTCTTTTGCCTCCCCTTCGTTGCCCTCTTGTCTCTCACGGGCAGCGTTTACCTGTTCAAGCCACAGATCGATGGGTGGATCGATTGGAAATACGATCACCTTCCCGCGGTGATCGTCTCGTTGCCGCAGAAGGACGTCAATGCTGCTCTGAAAGCAGTACCTAATAGCAGCTTTCTTGCGTACGAAGTTCCGACCTCCCCACGCAGCGCTGCACGCATTCTGGTTAATCGCGCGGATGGTGAGGCCATGCGAGTTTATGTAGATCGAAACCGCCATATCGTTCTGAAGACCGCACTTGAAGAACATCGCTTTGAACGACTGGTTTTTAAGCTGCATGGCCAGCTTCTACTGGGCAATCTGGGCTCGATCATCATGGAGATGGTCGCGTCATGGACAATCGTCCTTATCCTCTCGGGTCTCTGGCTATGGTGGCCGCGAAACCAACGGGGGCTGGCTGGTGTGCTGTACCCACGCCCTAACCAGACTGGACGGGCACGATGGAGAGATCTCCATGCCGTTACAGGTGTTTGGGTTTCTATCGTTCTGACACTGTTTCTGGTGTCTGGCCTCCCCTGGTCATATGTCTGGGGGCACGTCCTTCTTTCTGCCGAGAAGACTGTAGGCCGCATCACATCAGTGAAAGACTGGGAAATTGGTGCGGTACCCGTTCAGGAGACAATAGCTGGCCACCCGATGGTGTCACACCATGAAGACATGCCTGGCATGGATATGTCCGAGGATATGCCGTCGCAGGTGAACTTGAACGGCCTGAACAATGTGGCCCGAACAGCAGAAACGCTATCACTTGCTGCTCCTGTTCTTATCACGCCCCCAAATGGATCTGATGATGTCTGGACTATCAGATCCGATGCCCAGAACCGGCCTCTCAGGGAGAGTGTGAAGGTTACGGGAGATGGGCATATCATCGTGAGAGAGCATTTTTCCCAAAAGGCAGCAATTGACCGGATCATAGGATATGGCGTTGCAGCCCATGAGGGACATCTGTTTGGATGGGCAAATCAGCTACTCAATCTTCTGGTTGCCCTCGGGCTTCTGCTGATGAGTTGTGCAGCAACAGTTCTCTGGCTCAAACGCAGGCCGGAAGGAGAATTTGGAGCATCGCCCTCCCTTCCATCCTCACGAATGGGCTTTGCTATGGTAGGCGCCCTTTGTATTCTTGCCGTTCTGTTGCCAGAACTGGGAATGTCCATGATCTGTCTGGCTGTAGCGGTGAGACTCTGGCGTTATCGTGAATCAAGAATGGGTCGGTAATAATAGCTTTAAATCGGTTGCTATCTGATGTGCGCTGGAATCAACGGGTATCATTCCGACTAATTGGTTCTCACCGTCCATCAGGTACAGCAGAGAACTGTGATCAATCAGATCGTCGGACCCCATACCAGAATGATGCTGCATCTTAACATGGAAGGCTTCCATAACGGGCTGAAGCTGCTCAGACGTGCCTGTTAGCCCGATGATTTTGGGCGAGAAATTCTCCACATATTCCTTCACAACCTGAGGGGTATCGCGTGTCGGATCAACGGTGATGAAAATAGGTGTTACAGAGTTACCTTTGGTCTTGAGCTCATCTAGAGCTGACGAAACTGTTTCAAGGGTTAGGGGGCAGACGTCTACGCAGTGAGTGTAGCCAAAATAAATCAGCGTATAGCGTCCCTGAAAGTCGGACTGGCTAACAGGGTGCCCCTGCCCGTCGGTTAATGCATAAGGGCCGCCAATGGCTGCATGATGATGTGACGTCAGGAACGTCCGAAACCCGGCAGCGCCGACCAGCAGCGCAAATGTAATACTAACAATCAGGACGAGCGCTTTTCTATCTTGCCGCGGAGGCGCAGAGGCTTTTCTGGCAGGAGTTTTTTTGCGGATAGAGCGCCGTTTCATGGCGTGTTCATAGCAAACACATGATTGGCTTGCATCAGATGTTTTCTACTAAAGCTGACTTGGTCTGGGCTCACCATCTGCATCAACAGGAAAATTCGTTACAAGCAGCCGGGTATATTCGCTGACAGTCTCCTCTAGCTCATTGTCATAGGCTTGATACGCATTAGAACAGAAGAATAAGTCCGCCATGGAATTTTGCTAGGTCGACGTGATTCCTACGCCTCTCTCATTCATTAATCGTGAATGCGTCCTTCAGAAAGGCAGGAATTTCGCACTCAGGTCGGAGAAACGAGATTTATACTTTGTTACGTCAACAAATGTCTCATAATCGGCTATAGAGAGTTCCCGAATACCGAGTGCATTTGCTCGACTAACAGACCAAGAGACCTCATAGTGTCGCGAACACACTACACCCGATGACAGTGCAGAAATCTCATTCACGCTTACGAAAACCTTCTCCTGTATCATGGTGGATGTGGAGAGGGCTGTTAGCCCTTGTTCTGGCATGGACTTTCGCACACCTCGTAACGGTCGGATCTCCACAATGGGGCCTGAGTACCCCACATGACTCACTCGTGTTTGGCCAGATGATTGCAGTCGCTCTGTTTCCCGTGCTTCTTCTCATCTCTTTTGGCACACAGAAACCCTTGTCTGGAGGGATTATCGCAGGCGCGGCCTGCATCTGTGCCGCACTTGCGTTGCTGTTTTACTCTTGATGCAGGATAATCTTCGTACGCGCATGGGCTGGCTTCATGCCTGGGTTGGCTTCATCGCCGGGTTGCTTCTTTTTTGCGTATTCGTCACGGGAAGTCTTGCAGTCTTTGATACTGAGCTGACGCGCTGGCTTCAACCCGAAATACCTCCAGAAGCACCAGCTTTTTCCCCTCAATCACTGGATCACACCCTTCCAGTTGTCCATGAGTTGCTTGTGCAAGGAGAAAAGCCGTTCATCACGCTCCCGTCACAGCGGGACCCCTTCCTGCGAGTGCAGCACCATGATGGACATGAATTCCTAACGGTCCCCTATAATCCGCAGACTGGAGAGTTGCTTCAGGCTCGCGATACTGCTGGCGGGAAATTTTTCTATGATCTGCATTATACGCTGAGGACTGGCATTTACGGAGCAACACTTATTGCTGCGGCGGGTCTGGCCCTTCTTGTAACAGTTGGGTCAGGAATTATCATTCATTTGCGAGGACTGGTTTCGGATCTGCTTCTGGTAAGGCCTTTCGCATCAAGACTGCGTGCATGGTTGGACGTACATGTCCTCGCTAGCGTCCCTTTCATCCCGTTCGTTATCATGATGGCCTATACGGGCACGTTCATTCGCGCACGAACGCTCTTTCCGCCTGTATCGTACATCAGTTCTATTCATAATATTGTTTCACCGCATTCAACCGAGTTGGTGCCACCGAAGAAAAAAAGAGAGTTTCCGGGCAGTCCTTCTCTCCCTCCTCTTCTCCAGGAAGCTGAAAAGACACTCGGTAAAGATCAAACGAGTTTTATTCTATTCCTGCCCCAAAGCCTTCTCTTCAGTCGATTGGACATGTCTGTCCCCCGACTGAAGGGAGAACATGTAGATTTTAGCCCGGTTGATGGACATTTTTTACGTCATGTTCTGCTTTCAACGCCAGTCACCAAAACGCAGCAACTCATGGAAGGCATTCACTATGCCCGTTGGACGGGGCCGGGCTTACGGTGGCTGTATTTCCTGTCCGGCATCATGGGAGCCGTGATGTTCGCAAGTGGGCCAATCATTTTTCTAATGAAGCGGCGGAAGATGTCCGGCCTGCGTGTCATTTTCCGGGTCGCCGAAGGGCTTACGATTGGCTTTATTCCCGGATTTCTTCTGGCAACACTTGCTTTTTTCTGGGCTAACAGGCTTTTGCCGGTATCTTTGCCTGAGCGTCATTTGGCAGAGGTCCACTGTTTCTTTACCATTTGGGCCCTATGCACTGTGACTGGTCTGATCTGGTCCCTACTCCATCACTCACGACGAGGGTGGAGGATGCAATTAAGTGCACTGGCCTTCCTCAGTATTTGCCTGACACCGTTGGACTTTTTTACACGTCCCGGCGCGTCCATTTTTCATGCGCCAACAGTTTTTGCGGCTACGGATCTGTGCGCCCTCTTTTTTGGGTTGGTCACTCTTGAGATGGTGCGTCGCTTGTGAGTCTTGCTCTTTGCATGGTGTTCTGGCTGCTGGGGCTTGGCTTACAGGCAGCATGCGAACCTAAAATGCTACGATTTGCGCGCTTGCCTGAGGAGATCTTACCTAGACCAGTAAGGATCGGACGGGTCGTTTTTCCGCTTCTGGGCCTTGTTATCGCCTTTTGGCTTGAACCGATCACCGCTATCTTCCTTTGGGTGGCAGCCTTTTCAATGGCATCTGTTATCGTTGCTCTGGTTTGGGCAATACTGGCCCGATACCAGGAGTTGAAACGATAACAGATAGTTTTCCTTATTATCCCTTTTGGGGTGAATACCAGAGACCAATACCGCCGATCAGCGCAGTAAATGCAACATAGATGGCCGGGGCGAGCGGTGTATGTGGCGTCAAGGCAGAAATAATAGCGGGGGTAAGGCCCCCAAAGATCGCGTATGAAATATTATAGGACAGTGAGAGCCCAGAAAAGCGGACCTGAGCGGGGAATGCGCGAAGCATTCCGACAGGAACGAGGCCTACAAATCCACAACACAGGCCGCTAAATGCCGCCCAGGGAGCAAGAGCTCCTGAGAACAGCGGAAAGAGCGCGTAGAGCCCGAAGCCTCCCAAAGCCAGCATCAGACCACAAATGAGACTAAGTAGTTTGAGGGGCAGGATGTCTGTCAGCGCACTGACCAGAACTACAGAAATTGTCAGGCAGAGTGTAGCAGCAAGGCTTGCCAGCATGGTTTGAGAAGGTGACACATGATGAAGGGTCTGCATCAGAGGCGGCATCATGAGAACAAGCACCACGATGGCTGCTGTCAGCGTCCACGTTGTCATCATTGAACATAAAATAGCGCGGCGGTGGTCACGTAGCAGAAGTTTTACCGGCATGGCTTCAGCAGTTTTAGCGGTAGCATGCATTTCCCGGAATACCGGGGTTTCTTCCAGCCATCGCCGAAGAAACATGGCCCCAAAACCGAAAATACCACCTAGAACGAAGGGAATGCGCCAGCCCCAAGTGGACACCACATCAGGTGGAAATACGGCGTGTAGCAAGAGAATAACAACGGATCCAAGGAGAATACCGCCCGTAAGTCCACCAGTGAGAAGCCCTGTTGCAAGGCCAACACGGTGGCGGGAAGCATGTTCAGAGACGAAAACCCATCCTCCAGGCGCCTCACCACCGATTGCAGCGCCCTGCATGATGCGCAGAACAAGCAAAATGAGTGGGGCGATAACTCCGAGTGTCTGATAGCCGGGCAGAAGTCCCATTAACAGCGTTGGGAGTGCCATAAGCAGTACACTAAGAGTAAAGACTTTCTTTCTGCCCGCAATATCTCCAAAATGGGCCATGATGAGGCCACCTACTGGGCGAGCCAGATAGCCAGCACCAAACAGACCAAAAGCCTCGGCCTGTCGCAGCCATTCAGCTTGGCTGTCCGGGAAGAAATGAGCGGCAATCAGTTTTGCGAGAAATGCAAAAATAACAAAATCATAGAACTCCAGCGCTCCTCCCAGTGAAGCCAAAGCTAGAATACGAAGTTGGGAAGAGCTGAGAGGCGCAGGTGCCTGACTGGACGACATGAAGTAACGTTTCCTATACACGGAAAGGTTCCAGCGGGGTGCTGGAACAAAAGGATTTGATATTATACAATAATTTGTTTCAAAAAGTCTATAATCTCTGAAATAATATACCATTTTAAAATCGTAAAATATCATTTCCGATCGCTTCGTTGTCTTCTGCTTGTCGTGTGATTGAACTGAGTTCAATGGTAGAACAGTGCGAGGAGTTTAATTTCTTCATTTATCGATGATAATTCGATAAATAATACGCTCTTTTAATATAAACATTATTGGTTTTTTTTGGTCTGAATTTTGCTCGGATACTCCATGGAACATTCTGGGAGAACAAGATGGCGGCGGTGCTCGACGGATGTTTGAACCGCCTGAGTAATCTATTAATTCAAAATTAGGTCATAAACTAGGTCATAGAAAATCATGTTAATGGGTGTAGAGGAGATAGTCGGTTTTCGGATTGAATTCTCGTGAAGATATTTTTTAATATTACACAATAAATATGTATTTACATAATTTCTATTTTCTTGATGCATTATATACAATGGATATATTGGTAAACTTATGATGGACGCGCTTATTTATCCTTTTTTAATTGTAAGAAATTGGATGCGGAAGCAATTATACGTGAAAAAATTATCAACCAAATCATCAAATTCAGATCTCTAAAAGTAATTCAAAATAATTATTTATCAATTAACGAGTGTTGAAAGTCCAAGGAGGATAAAATAATTTGTTTCAAAGCGTGCCTAAAGCCTCTAGATTTAATTCAGTGGAAATAGGAAGATGAGCATCGTCGCTTCAAATTTTTTTCTTTCATAACGCTCTCATCATGCTCACAGTGATTGTTTTCTAGATGCCTCTTAAGTCGCCCCTTAGGCCAGTTTCCGCTTTTCAAACCGTCGTTCTTACGGGGGCTTCTGGAGGCATCGGAACGATTGTCACCCGAAAGCTTTTAGATCAAGGCCATAGAGTAGTTGCGTTGTCTCGCACTGCTCCAGATATTGCCCATGAAGCACTGACGCATATCTATTACGATGCCTCTAACCTGCACGACATCAGCCGAGCAAATGAAGTCCTTTTAAAACAAATTCCTGGTGTCGATATCTTGATTCATTGTGCGGCAATTATAAGCCCGGGCATGGTCGAAGATACTCAACCGGAAGATGTAATACGGCAAATTTCGATTAATCTGACAGCACCGATTGCACTTACGTCTTTATTAGTGCCAAAAATTCCGGCTGGAGGCCGTATTATAATAGTAAACTCCATGGCCGCGACGATTCCTTTAGCTGGGAGTAGTGTTTATGGTGCGACCAAAGCAGGACTGCGAAACTTTGCCCTATCGTTGGCTCAGGAAATAAGCCCTAAAGGCATTGCGGTTTCATCCATTTTTCCGGGAGCTGTGGAAACGGAGATGCTACGTCAGGAGATGGAGACTGGTGGTTCGGTTCTAAATTTTGTTGGCACCCCCGCAACACCAGAAGTTATTGCCTCTGAAATCCTGAAGCTTATTCAAAAGCCAAAACTTGAGAGATTTTTTCCTAAAATCGACGGAATTTTTGGTGGTTTATGCTTGCTAATGCCGTCTCTCCTGCGCCTCAGTATGCCTTTACTGACTTTCTTAGGAAACCGCGGGTTTCAAAAATTTCTTCGAAATAATAGAAAATAGAAAATATAATTACCAATTCTTGTCATTAAGGATGAACTTATAGCGGAGAATACTGGTCATGAAGCACGATTGCAGAGAAATTAATGCCCACAAATCTATTCTTTTGACAAGAAAAGAAAGTCATTGTCAGGGAGCTAAGCTTAGAAAACAGACGCCCCGTGGAGCCCATGCTGAATGGAGTGCCTCAGACGCACGCCAAAACCCTGTAAATCTTTTAATCGAACAGGGAAAAGGCCGCATTTCGTCTCTTCTCCCGGTGCGCTATCAGCGAATGAAAGTCTCACCTTTCACGTTCCTTCGTGGATCTGCGATTGTCATGGCCAAAGATCTTGCTTCCACCCCGGCATCGGGCATCAATGTCCAGTCTTGTGGAGATTGCCATCTTGCCAATTTCGGAAGCTATTCGTCTCCGGAAGGCGTTCCGGTTTTTGATATCAATGACTTTGATGAGACCCTAAAGGCACCCTTTGAATGGGATGTTAAGCGCTTGGGGACTTCGCTGGTGCTTGCCGGTCAGGAAGGCGGGCTATCCAGCAAGGCTACCAAAGACCTGGCGACAAGCATGTCTCTTTCTTATTGCGAGCAAATAACGCGGCTGGCCGCGATGACCCCTCTTCAGATCTGGTCAGAGCGCATTGACCTCACAGCTGCAATTGCCGGTTTTGAGGACCCAAAAGTCCGTACTCGCGCAGAAAAGCTTCTTTCTGAGCGGATGGAAGCAGCAAAAGGGCATTTCGGCCTGATTGCAAGTGATGGAAAAAATCCGGCGTTCAAGGAAAAGCCTCCGCTGGTCATGCGGTTACCCGAACAGGAAGAGACCATCCGGCTTGCTTTTAGTCGATATGTTGAAACACAGCCATTAGAGCGGGCGATTCTATTGCGCCGGTACACTCTGAAAGACGTTATTTTTAAGGTTGTCGGGATTGGGAGTGTCGGAACGTTCTGTGCAATTGGACTGTTCTCAACTGCGGATGGAGAGACCATGCTTCTGCAGATCAAGGAAGCCCAGATGTCCGTTCTGCAGACTGATACGCTGACTTCACCCTTCGCCAATCAAGGAGAGCGCGTCGTAACGGGGCAGCGGATCATGCAGGCTGTGTCTGACACATTTTTGGGGTGGACGCACAGTAATGCCTCAATATCTAGCGATACACCTGATCTCTCGGGAAGCGGGCGACAGTTTTATGTGAGGCGTGTCAAGGATAGCCGATTGGCCGCTGTCGGCTCAGATGTGGCTCAGGATGGTTTGGCTGATTATGCAAAATTGTGCGGACGGACTTTGGCGCGGGCACATGCACGTTCTGGCAATGTGAGCATGATTTCTGGCTATCTGGGTAAAGGCGCTTCTTTCGCCTCAGCCATATCAGACTTCTCTGAGACGTATGCAGATCAAACCCATAAAGACTGGAAGATGTTTTGTTCAGCCGTAGAAAATGGTGAAATCCATTAGAAGCCCTTCTGAGGATTTTCTGGCGTGTAAGTCATGGTTCACTTCTCGTGCGTATTCGTCCTCACGTCAAATCCAAGTACTTTTCCTGTGCTTGGATCAAGATGACACTCCCATGTAAATGAGACCCACTCAATAGGGGCTGATTTCCTTTGATACTGTCCCCGCCCTCGTATCAGAGACGCGTTTACGACCACCTGGCTTTCTGGCCTGTCATCCTGAAGAAAAAATCGATTGTTTGAACTTCCTCGCTTAACGAGTTCGTGCCGCGCGGCAGGCTGGCAGAGATAGGTTGTCATAAGCCAGGCTGTTCCTTGCGTCGCCACAGCGTTCCTCTCCCGTGGGTCACGAATAGACGCGATCTGACGCGAAATGAGTTTTTGCTCTGCCGGTGACGGAATACTTTCTTGCCGTGCTGATGCGTCTGCGTTCCCGAACAGAACAACGATTAGCAGGCAAGATCCTGCAAACAGATAATCCCGTATCGTCATAAAGCCCTCTGCCCGGTGTTTTGCCTGTCTACCATCTGGGCGTATAGGTAGGGACCGATCCGTCACCATGCCAAGTGGCAATTCAACGCTGGACCCCGCCTTTCATGATTCGTCAGTCATCTACGCTTACAACTTTCGTAGTCACCTTAAGCTGCCCTAACCGCCCTGGCATTGTAGCTGCCATCAGTCAGCGTCTTTATGAGCTTGGTGCGAATATCACGGAAGCACAGCAGTTCGACGATACTGACAGTACCCAGTTTTTCATGCGGATTGTCTTTGAGCTCCCAAAAGAGGGTTTGTCCGAAACGCAATTGAAAACCGAATTTTCCCGGCTGGCCGAAAACTTCGCAATGGACTGGCACATCAGCGACACGTCAAAGCGCCAGAAAGTCCTGCTGTTTGTTTCCCGCTTTGATCACTGTCTTGTCGATCTTCTCTATCGCTGGCGTATCGGTGAACTGCAGATAGATCCAGTCGGGATTATCTCCAATCATGCAAGGGAAACCTATGCTGATCTGGATTTCCATGGCGTGCCGTTTCACCATCTTCCCATCACCAAAGATACCAAGGTTGAGCAGGAGGCACGCATCTGGACCATTTTTCAGGAAAGTGGGGCTGAACTGGCCGTTCTCGCCCGTTACATGCAGGTCCTGTCAAATGAGATGGCTACTCGCCTTTCCGGGCGTTGCATCAATATCCATCACTCGTTTCTGCCAGGCTTCAAAGGTGCCCGCCCCTATCATCAGGCGTTCAGCCGGGGCGTGAAGCTTATTGGTGCGACGGCCCATTACGTCACCAGTGATCTGGATGAAGGGCCGATCATTGAGCAGGACGTAGAACGCATTTCTCATGCTGATGATCCTGAAGATCTGATCCGCAAGGGGCGTGACATTGAGCGCCGCGTACTTGCCCGTGCCGTACGGTATCACATTGAACGACGGGCAATCCTGAATGGAAACAAGACGATTGTCTTCACCCCCTGAGTAGGGAGACTGGCAAAGGTCCGTTAAGGCTCTACTGAACGAGAGCCTTGACGAGGGCTTTGATTGCCTTTTGTGCGGCCTTTGAGCCCCACTCCTTTAGCAGTCTATTGCTACGCGGACGCTTGGAGAGTGCATAAGGGCTCTCCCTGATGGGTGGCATGCCCACAACCTGTTCCTTCATGGACTGCGGAAGCGCGGGAAACGGATCCACGTTCACGAGCTGCATCAGAAGCGCAACGGCTATGATCTTGCAGGTTGGCTTGCGTGTATTCAGGCACACATAGGCGCCCGTCCCGTTGGAAGCCGGATCGTATATGGCTTTCCATGTCACAGCGGGAACCGGAATACGCCCTCTTCCAATTGTTGCGGTATGATCGGGATCGTATCCGGGGCCAGTAACGACGAATATTTCGCCTTCCTGACGTGCCCACCCTCTGACAGCGCTTTCAACACCTTCCCACGGGCCACGGTTCAACTCACCCGTTTGGGGAACAATATTGGACAGCAGAAAAGACTGCTGCTGAGACGCAAGACCCGGCTCATTGCCGCTTGGTGTCATATGTCCCCGGTCGTAGCCTGAGGCTCTGTAGTCCGTCAGCGACGCGCGCATGGAGGCCGGTAGCCTCATATCGGGAAAGAATTTTCCTTGTCGGTTCGTGTCATCGGCAATTTCAAGATTTTCTTCGGTCAGGTCTTCAGCAGACCAGAGCGGGCCTTTTGTCGCTTCTGAAACCAGAGCGGCATAATGGTCATTACACAGCTGAACAGTGCCTGATCGCGCGGTCTCTGACAGAAGTGCGGGGGGAACGCCTTTGGCAAATAAGGCTGGGCAAGAAGCCGCATGTGCGGGACATGCGATAACCAGAAACCCGACGAAACCAAGCGGAAGATATTTCAACGCCCCTCACAGACCTAAAGCCAGACAATCTTGTCTGCCGGAACAACGAGGATATTGAAAATGACTGGTACGGGCAGAGGGACTTGAACCCCCACAGCTTGCGCCACCAGAACCTAAATCTGGCGTGTCTACCAATTCCACCATGCCCGCAGACTGTGAGGTGGGTCTAGACGATCTCCACGGCTCTTGCAATGGCTATCAACGACCTAAATGACTGAAAAATCACACCTCACAGAAAGAAAATTGATTTAGGAGTTAATTTCCAACCTTCTGGAATTTCAGAACAAAATTGTCCCCTTCCCCGATGGCGGCATATTTGGCGCGATCAACTTGGCCCAGAGCGTATGTTGGAGGAAGGGTCCAGATCCCTTTGGGCCACTGTGCCGTATCCCGGGGATTGGCGTTGATTTCGGAGCTCCCAACAAGCTTGAAACCCGCTTTCTCAATCATCTGGATGGCGTATGCCTGTCTCACATACCCGTCTTTTGCCTGCGGGTCCTGCGGAGCGCTGGTGTTGCCGCGATGGTCTTCAATGCCCAGAATACCGCCAGGTTTCAGCACTTTGTGGATTGCCTCCAGCATCTGCGGGGCATTTCCAGCTTCCATCCAGTTGTGCATATTCCGGAATGTCATGACGAGATCCGCACTGTCTGCCGGTGCGAAATTCAAATTCTCTGCATCAAAACGAGTGGTTTTGACGGCTCCGTAGATATCCGGATGCGTAGCCTGAAGCTTGGCAATACTCTGCTTTTTGATATCTGCGGGCCCGAGAGCAACTGTATAAGTGCCTTCGTCACGAAGATACGGCGCAAGAATTTGGGTCCAGTACCCTCCAGCAGGCCAGATCTCTATGACATTGGACGTCGGAGATATCCCGAAAAACTGCAGCTCTTCCAACGGGTGTCGAACACTGTCACGGGCGACGAAAGCCGGCGTTCGCTCTGAAAGTTTGAGAGCTTGATCCAAACTTGGGCCAGCCAATGCTGGCGTGGCTGTCAAACATGACAAGGCCAACAGAAAACCGGATTTCGACAGCATCATGATAACTCCTGTTGCAACTGTCGTGACTGTGACACGAGGTCGTAGAGGATGTCTTCACACTTCTTCGAAGCCTGGTGCCCAAACGGTGCCTTGCGCTCACGAAATCTGATAAAGGATAACTTAACAATCTTCCCATCCGGGAAACGGCAACAGGGCAAAACACACATGCGTCTCGACGACCAACGGGAAAGCACCAACATTGATGATCGACGCGGTTCCGGAGGCGGAGGACGCGGCCCTTTGAGGATCGGAGGGGTTGGTGGTGTCATCCTTGTCATTGGCGCACTGTACTTCGGCGTTGATCCCCGAGTGGTCCTGAACCTTCTCGAGAATGGACCGGCAGCAAATACACCGGCGACCAGCCAGCCGCAGGCAGTAAAAGACGATCCGGGAAGAAAATTCATCGCCCGTATTCTCGGATCTACCGAAGATGTCTGGAGCAGCACCTTTCAACAGATGGGGCGAACGTATCATGATCCCGGTCTGGTGCTTTTTTCAGGCGGCACACAGTCTGGCTGTGGCTATGCTCAAACGTCTGTAGGCCCGTTCTATTGCCCTGCCGATCACAAGGTTTATCTCGACCTGCAGTTCTTTCAGGAGTTGCAGAATCGTCTGGGAGCAAGCGGAGACTTCGCGAGGGCCTATGTGGTTGCTCACGAGGTCGGGCATCACGTTCAAAATGAACTGGGCATTATGCAGCAGGTCAATCAGCAAGGGAGCGCCGCCCAGAAAGGGGCTAACGGCCTTTCCGTGCGCGTTGAGCTACAGGCAGACTGTTTCGCTGGTGTCTGGGCCAAGCGCGCGAATGATACCCGCCATTTCCTTGAGACGGGAGACATCGAAGAAGGTATGAACGCAGCCTCAGCGGTTGGTGACGATCGCCTGGAACGGCAAGCCCAGGGATACGTTGTCCCGGATAGCTTCACGCATGGAACATCTGCGCAGAGAGTAGCGTGGTTCAAGCGCGGGCTGGAAAGCGGCGATATCAAACGCTGCGACACGTTCAACGCCCCTGCTCTCTGACCTTCTCTGGTATTGCGGGTATGGCGTTCCCAACCATGTCCGCGCTTTTAGGGGCTGGCCATCTGACACGTTTCGATGTCGTCATACCTCTGGCAAATTTCCATATTCAGGTGCTTCAATAGACGCACCTGAAGGCTTTGCTGGAAAACATAACCATGAAGCGTATCCTGCCCGGTATCCTCTCCCTAGCCATGCTTTTTAGTGCCGGTACAGCGTTGGCTGACCCCGCAGCTTGCAAACCTGGAACAACCTCTCTGCCTGCTGGGGATGAGGGCTGGAGCCATCCCACTCCCTTGACGGCCGCCACAAATCAAGCCGTTCTTTCTAACAGTCACCTGACGCTCAATCACGCGGCCACCGTTCATCTGGAACACACTCCTGACGTTCATTTTCTGCAGAGGCCCGCTGAACCGGGCGGAAGTGTCAGTTACGGAGGGATGATTGCTTTCGAGGCTCCCAAGGGTGGGACCTATCGTATCATGCTGCCAAATAAAACGTGGATCGATGTTCTTGGACAGGGTGGCCCAGCTACTTCAACACATCATCAGCATGGTCCCGACTGCTCTGGCATCCGCAAAATGGTGGACTTTCAGCTTTCGGCGGGACAATATACAGTTCAACTTGCGGGAAGCGGCCTGCAAGACATGCCTGTCATGGTCTCTGCGCTTCCCTGATGCTCCATCAGCTACTGCTATCTCTAGGGCTTCTTATAACCGGGATAGCATTACCAGCGGTTGCCACGGATATTTCCTCACTCGATGCAAAAATTGATTTGGGGCACAGACTCTTCTACGACGCAGACCTCTCTCTTAATGGCAGTATGTCCTGTGCAACCTGCCATGAGCAGCGTCATGCCTTCTCAGATGGAAATCCGACCCATCCCGGCGTTACAGATGAGGACGGAATCCGGAATGTTCCACCACTCGCGAATGTCGGACAATTTCATACGTTCACCTGGATCAACCAACATGTCATAACACTGGAAGATCAGTTTTTTATTCCGCTGAGTGGCCATCACCCTGTGGAAATGGGTATGACCAACATGTCAGAACTCTCTCGTCGGCTTTCCCGAAACCTTTGCTATCGCCTTCTGTTTTCGAAAGCTTTTCCTGAAAAACACATTCCGATTGATGCCCGCTCTGTTGCCGAGGCGGTGTCAGCATTCGAGCGAGAGCTAACTTCCTATAAGTCGCCGTGGGACTTGGGATTATCTGGCGCGACACGCTCACAAATAAACGGAAAAGAGATATTTCTTGGTAAGGGACAGTGTAGCTCATGCCACCAACCACCTCTATTCACTGACCAAAAATTCCATGCACTGTCGATATCTTATTCCGAACCTATCCGGACTCCTTCTCTACGAAATGTCGAGGTAACCGCACCTTATTTGCATGACGGTTCTGCTTCTACGCTCAAGGACGCCATTCTGGCCCACCCAAAAGGCCAAATACTGTCACAAGCCGAACTGACAGATCTCACCGCATTCCTCAGGCTGCTGACGGATCAGGATTTCCTCTCCGACGCCAAGCTAGGCTTGCCATCTGAAAAATGCCCCCTGAGCACACTGTGATCGAGGCCTGATGATGCGGCTAACTTGCACGGTGAAGGTAAAATCGACCGGGCGTTTCCCTGGAACTGGGCCAATGACTTGGTACGAGGCTTTGATACTGTTACATCAATTTGTCTTTGTTTCACTCAGATGATCTGTCGGGAGCCATCCATGATCAAACGCACAGTTCTTGTTATGGGATTTCTATTCGGAACCGCGCCCATAGCTCATGCAGAAGATGGCCAGGCACTCTACAGCAGCAAGTGCAGCGTGTGCCATCAGGCCGCTGGAATTGGATCGCCGGGGCAGTTTCCCCCCTTAAGCGGAAGAGTTGGTAAAATCGCCTCTTCTCCTGAGGGAAAGGCTTATCTTACAGATGTTCTTCTAAATGGGCTGCATGGTGCGATTGACGTTTCCGACGAGACATACATGGGCTTTATGCCTTCTTTCAAAGCGCTTACAGATAGCCAGATTGCCGCTGTTCTTACGTATGTCTCGTCGCTGAATACGTCTGGTAAGGCTCCGGTCTTTTCTGATGATGAAATCAAGGCTGCTCGCGCCACTCCCAAAAAAGCGAAAGAAATTGTGTCGGAACGAGCAGCGCTGAACGCTCTTCATCCGCTGCCGTAAGAAGAATTCATTTTCTGAAAGCGAGATTTATTTTCCTGTGACTTCCCTTTAAAAACTATATTGGAAGTCACAGCCTATTCCTTCACCTTTTTCCATATTCTATTTTTGAGAACGAATACCAATACACTCATCACAATAAGGTAAATTAACGTATAAATGCCTATTCTATGCCGGGTTTGAAGGTGTGGACGAGCTGTCCATTCCAGGAATGTGCCTACATCCTGTGCCATCTGGGAAATGGTTGCCGACGTCCCGTCTGAGTACTTGACCTGACCAGCATGCAGAGGTTGAGGCATTGCAATATGGCGATGCTTCATGGCCAGATTGTAATAAGACCCTTGGGGCAGCACCGTTCCTTCCGGTGCCGAGGCGTAAGATTCCAAAATCTGGATAATGCGGGCCGTTCCGCCCTTCTGCGTAAGGGCAAGCCGTGAAAAATCCGGTGGCAGGCCGCCATGATTGGCCATGCGGGCCAGATTTTCACTCGGATAGGGTGACCCGATTTTATCGGATGGGTGGGCTGGACGCGTTTTGGGGTCCCCATCGTCATCCAGACCATCAGCAACCTGATGCTGTGCCGCATAGTCCTTGATAGCCGAGACAGACAGGCCGAGTTCTGACAGATCCGAGTAAGCGACATAATTCAAGCTATGGCAGTTACTACAGACCTGCCTGAATACCTGAAACCCACGTTGTTCAGGCGTAGAAGCCATGGTTTGTAAAGGCGAAAGAGCAAGCAAAGCCACGAAAAAATATTTCATTCCGAGCCCTCGTGCTGGACGGTCGGGGATGGTGATGTTTCACGTCGCGATTGAAAAGGCAGAAGTACCAAAAAATATAAATACCAGCAGCAAACGGCCACACGGCTGAGCCATAGCCATCCCCCTGCTGGTGGATGCATTCCCGCAAAACCCAAAGCAACAAACGAGAAGAAAAGCATTAAAAGCGCTGGTCGGAGGAGAGGTCGAGACCGTGCGGATCTGATAGGGGACTTATCCAGCCATGGAACCGCAAATAATACGCCTATGCTTCCTGTAGCAAGGATGAGGCCTCCCAGCTTGGAGGGAACCGCTCTAAGGATCGCGTAAAAAGGCGAAAAATACCACTCAGGTGTAATGTCCTGAGGCGTCACGATAGGGTTGGCCTGCACGTAATTGTCTGCAAGCGTCAGGAAATCAGGAGCGAAGAAAACAACAGCTGCATAAACGGTGAGAAAAAGACAAAGCCCAAAACCATCTTTTGACGTGTAATAAGGGTGAAATGGTACGGTGTCGTCAGAGGACTTGGGCTCTCTTCCTGTAGGATTATTAGATCCTGCCACATGCAATGTTGCGATATGGAGTGCAACGACGCCAATAATGGAAAATGCTGTCAGGAAATGAAGAACGTAGATCCTGTGTAAAGCAACATTGCCAAGTCCCTCCCCTCCCATCAGCCAAGACGTCAGGGATTTGCCTATCACTGGAACAGTATTGAGCGCATTCACGACTACTGTGGCGCCCCAATAGGACATCTGCCCCCACGGGAGAATATATCCCGCAAAAGCCGTTATCATGACCATTAAAAGCAGTCCGAGCCCGGTGAACCAGATCAGTTCGCGAGGCGCTTTGTAGGATCCGTAATAAAGCCCTCTCGCGACATGGACGTAGAGAGCGGCAAACAGCATGGAAACGCCGCCCATATGAATGGATCGAACCAGCCAGCCCGATGCAACCCGCCGATCTATGGTCTCAATGCTGGAAAATGCATCTGACACTGTCGGAGTGTAATTAAGAGCAAGAAAGATTCCGCTCAGCAAAAGCATCCCGAGCGAAACCGTGGCAAAAGCACCGAAATTCCATAGATAATTGAGGTTTTTCGGCATCGCGAAATCAACGTATTCACGCCGAAAAGAAGAAACAATCGGGAGACGTTTCTCTACCCACCGGGAGAGATCTTGAGATTTATCGGTCATGAGGACAATCAGATCTGCTGGATATTCGCGATATCAAAATCTGGATCGCCTTTACTCTTCCCAATGAGAAGGTGCTGATCAGAAATTATCGTCACAGGCGGAACAGGAAGATTATATGGCGCTGGCGCATCCTTATACGCCCGCCCTGCGATATCGAATTGTGACCCATGGCAGGGACATGCATATTTCCCGGATCGATCGCCTGACGATGGCGCGTCAAAAGATGGCACACACCCCAGATGCGTACAGATCCCGATCAGAACGCCAATCTCAGGCACAACAGAGCGATGCCAGTTGATCGCATCCTGAGGTTGCTGGTGCATTTTGGAATCTGGGTCACGCAGCCGATGCGCTAGTTCAGGAACACGGAGCGAAGCCAGCATTTCTGGTGTGCGCCGCTGAACGAACACCGGCCATCCACGCCACGTCACCACAAGCTGCTGCCCCGGCGACAGCTTCGAGCAATCAACCTCAACAGTATCATCTTCGCCAATGCGACTGCTCTGCGTACCATTCAAACTGTTGAGAAACGGATATGCCAGCGCGCAGGCCCCTGCACAGCCCATCCCGAGCGTAACTGTCGCGAGCACATCGCGTCGCCGAGGGTGGTTTTCCTCTTCCCGTCCCTGCCGGGACGAGGAAGTGGGTGCATCATCCTGTGTCATGGTGTCCTACTCAAATAACCAGCACAAATCATTCAAGCCCCTATAGGCGAAGTCAATCTCAAACACACTCTGAACTAAAAGGCGGCTTGTTTCCGGGCATTCACCCGTGGGTGCCGACGTCCGCTCTTCAACGCCATGCCCGTTCACAAAAGTGACATGAAACATCCTGAATTTCCTTGATGATTTCATCTCCGGAGGCTGATAAGCGTCTTATCACAATTGAGTGTATGGAAGAGATCAACGGTGGCAACAAAACTGAACCGTCGCGGCGTGCTGGGTCTGGGAGCGGGCTTTTCCCTGAGTGCGCTTCTTCCATCCATTCAGCGTGCCCGTGCCATCCCTGCCCGTCGGGACACAGGAACGATCGAAGACGTCCAGCATATCGTTGTGCTAATGCAGGAAAACCGATCTTTCGATCATTATCTTGGTCACCTGTCAGGCGTCCGTGGATATGGAGACCGGCATGTCGTACGTGGTCCGAACCGCGAACCGATCTGGTGGCAGCAACGGCAGAAAGCCGAAAATGGCTGGATCACGCCGTTCCATCTCCCAACACAAACTACCAGTGCAGAATGCGTGATTGATCTGGACCACAGCTGGGCCCCTACTCACGCAGCGATCAACAAAGGCTGGAACAACCAGTGGCCTCGTCACAAGAAAGATATGACGATGGGCTATTACACACGGGAAGATATTCCTTTCCATTACGCTTTGGCTGACGCGTTCACGGTCTGCGATCACTATTTCTGCTCCACGCCGACCCAGACACACCCCAACCGCTTTTACCTCATGTCTGGTACCGTCGATCCCAATGCGACAGGCGGTGGCCCGATCCTCGACAATGTGGATTGGGTAGACAGAGATTTTTATCCCAAGGTGCCTGAACCTTTCACCTGGACGACCTACCCTGAGCGCCTTCAGGAGGCCGGTGTGTCATGGCAGATTTATCAGCAGGGCCTGTCAGGCGCAGATGTTGAGAACGGTAATTTCGGCACAAACGTTCTGATGTGTTTCAAGAATTTCGCTGACGCCAAGCCGGGATCAGCCCTGCATGAGCGCGCCATGACCGCGCGAACCCTTGATCACTTGAAACAGGATGTTCTGGCGGATCGGCTGCCACAGGTGTCATGGATTCTGCCTCCGGCGGCATATTCTGAACACCCCCGGTGGACGCCCGGCTACGGTGCGACCTTTATTGCTCACGCGCTCGATGCCCTGACGGCTAACCCGGATGTCTGGGCCAAAACCGTCTTTCTCGTGATGTATGATGAGAACGATGGGTATTTCGACCATATGCCGCCCCCGCAGCCTCCCACACCGGTTCTCCCCGGTCAGAGCACGGTGACGACAAGAGACGAAATTCACAATCACCTCCAAAGCTTCAGGCCAGACCGCTACAAGGCCGACGATCTTCCTTATGGCTTAGGGCCGCGTGTACCAGCTTTCGTTATTTCTCCCTGGAGCACTGGGGGTTTTGTCTGCTCCGAAGTGTTTGACCACACCTCTGTGCTACGCTTCATCGAAGCCCGTTTTGGCGTCAAGGAAACCAATATTACGCCATGGCGCCGTGCAGTCTGCGGCGATTTGACCAGTGCGTTCGATTTCTCGCGCAAAACTACGGTTAAGCCGCCGCTTCCAGACACGGCCGCCTACAGGAAAATTGCTGACGCGTCCTGTAAGCTTCCCTCGCCCGTTATTCCTCATCAAAGCACGCTCGACGATATCGGCGATCAGGAACGAGGTGCACGCTTGGCGCGACCTCTGCCTTACAAACTGTCTGCAGACCTCTTGGAGACCCGTGCAGGCAGCGTGACTTTTGAAATCCGCAATGACGGAACATCAGGGGCATGTTTTTACGTTTACCGTGATGGTACCGAGGAGACCCCTCGCCGCCATACTCTGGAACCGGGAAAAGCCATCACTGACGTTTGGAAAATAGAGAGCGCCGGACAGCACGACTTCACCATTCTCGGGCCAAATGGTTTTGCGCGTTACTTCCAGAACGCAAAACCTATGGACATCCAGGTTCAAGCGCGGGGAGACGCTCGAACCGGCAATCTAGTTCTAAACCTCAAGAATACTGCGTCCACAGAAAAGAAGGTCAGGATCCAGGATAACGCTTATGGTGCGGAAGACCGTTTTCTTTCCCTTGAAGGAAATCAGTCGGCATCCGTCTCCGTTGAGCTCGATGCCAGTCATCATTGGTATGATCTTGTTCTTTCCTGCTCCAATGAACCGGGAAATCAATCTCGATTTGCCGGGCATGTAGAAACCGGACAAACGAGCATCACAGACCCTGCCATGGGCAACGTCCTGGCCTGACGGACACAGTCATACTCTCGGCAAGAGCTTACTCTGGAATGCTCTTGCCGGAAAAACCAGCTTAGCCGCTTATATCAAGGCCGATATCCAGCGCTTTGACCGTATGTGTAAGCCAGCCCAACGACAAAACGTCCACCCCGGTCTCTGCAATCGGGCGCGCCGTCTCCGGTGTAATTCCACCAGATGCCTCAGCAATAGAGCGGCCATCGATAAGTCTGACAGCTCTACGAAGCGTTTCCACACCCATATTATCGAGAAGGTAAGCATCTGCTCCGCCAGCCGCGAGCGCTTCTTCGAGCTGGTCCAGCGTATCCACCTCCAGCTCAATCTTCATCAGATGCCCCGCCCGCTGACGCGCCGCCTTCAAAGCTGCTGAGACGCCCCCGCATAGGGCCAGATGATTGTCCTTGATCAGGATGGCGTCATCAAGCCGATATCTATGACTGGCGCCCCCACCTGCACGTACTGCATATTTCTGAACCGCTTTAAGGCCAGGAAGCGTTTTGCGCGTGCAACAGATCCGAGCCTTCGTGCCATGAACGGCATCTACGATCGCCCGCGTCGCTGTAGCGATGCCGCTCAGGTGCGAGAGTAGATTTAACGCCGTGCGTTCGCCTGCCAGAACGGTACTCGCAGACCCGTCAATGACGGCCAGAACATCCCCGGCCCCAATCCTGTCACCGTCCTGCCTGTGAGAAATAAACTCTGCTTTGCGGTCCAGAAGACTGAATGCCAGCTGGGCCCCCTGCAACCCCGCCAGAACGCCGTTTTGTCTTGCACGAAAAACTGCCTGAAGGGGCTGTTCAGGATCAAGAAGAGCCTGTGTCGTCACATCTCCGCCCGTTCCCAGGTCTTCAACAAGCGCGGCACGAACTACAGGTTCCCAGAGAAGATCAGGCAGAAAGGTCTGAAAGGTCATGCAATGTGTCCTTATGGCGAAGGAAGATCAGTTATGGTCAGCACAGTTCGGTTAGGCATCGTTTGATTTGGAAAGTCCGTGCGCCAATGGCTTCCACGGCTCTCCCTACGTTTCAGGGCAGACGATGCAACGAAGGCGGCAATGAGCGCTTCATTACTGACGTGGATATCAGGAAGAATTGTTTCAAAAAGGGCCTGCAATCCACGCTCGTCCCTGAGCAGTCCGGCATACTGGCTCATGAGTGAGGCCAAATCATGCACAGCAGGAGCATTGCTGACTTCGCGCGGCGCAATCGTCCCGAACGGCACCTTTGGAAGCATGCTGCTATCGACGCTTTCTGCGACCCATTTCCCGGTTACGAAGGCTTCAAGTAGTGAATTACTCGCCAGTCGATTAGCGCCATGAAGACCGGTACACGCCGCCTCTCCACAGGCCCACAGACCAGGCAGAGAGGTACGCCCCTGCTCATCAACATCCAGACCACCCATGTGATAGTGCATTGCTGGACTGACTGGGATTAGCTGTGCGTCCGGATCAATCCCCATGGCCATGCATGACGCTGTTATGGCCGGAAACCTCACACTAAAGGGCGTTTTTCCTATTCCCCGCGCATCCAGAAAAACGTCGTGTCCGCTTTGAATATGAGCCGAAATCGCTCGTGCGACGATATCGCGTGGCTGGAGTTCTTCCGTAAATCTGTTTCCAGTTTCATCGACCAGAAGAGCACCCGCCCCGCGTACCGCTTCGCTCACCAGAGGTCTGCGCCCAGTCTGGCCAACGCCTTTGAGAGCTGTTGGATGAAACTGGGTAAATTCCATATCGACCAATCTGGCGCCGGCACGTGCAGCATGAGCCAGACCGTTCCCGGTCAATGTTCCAGGACTAGTGGTACAGTCATAAAGAGCGCCAATGCCTCCGGATGCGATGACGCAGCATGAAGTGGGCAGAAAACCTTGTGAGGTTCTGACTCCAACAAGGCGCTCTTCCTCCGTAACCAAGCCCTCTAGTCGCGCTCCTTCCAGAACAGTGATGGTATCGCGACTTCGAACACGCTTTATCAACGTCTGCATGATCGCAGTACCGCTTCCATCTCCGCCGACATGGAGAATACGGTGTCTGGAATGCGCGGCTTCCAGATGCAGGTCCAGTGCTTCGCCCTTTTTTGCAAAAGGGACGCTCCACTCGAGCAAGGTCCTGATGGCGTCAGGTGCCGAGTTCGTAATCAGTTTCACTATGTGGGGAACACTGAGGCCGGCACCTGCAGCTAACGTGTCCTGAGCGTGCAGATCCGGTGAATCTTCTGCTCCAACTGCGGCTGCAATTCCCCCCTGAGCCAAAGAACTCGCCGCCTCGTGCCCTAACGGAGCCGGGCTGAGAACAACACAGGGCTGGCGAAGGTGCAGGGCAGCGGAAAGACCTGCCAGTCCTGCCCCTACGATAACGGGTTGCCCAGCGAGGTGACTTAAAAGAATTTCCTTCACAATTAGATTGCCAGCATTCTCTCGACCGCCATGCGGGCTCGCCCTTCAAGCTCGGACGGGATGGTTACCGGAGTTTCGAGTTTTTCGAGCGCTCTGCGGATTCCTGCCAACGTAATGCGCTTCATGTGTGGGCAAAGATTACACGGGCGAACAAACTCGGTTTCCGGATTCAGAGCGGCCAGATTGTCGCTCATTGAGCATTCTGTCACCAGCAACACTTTTTCCGGGCGGTGCGTCGCGACGTAGTCAATCATATTGGCGGTAGAGCCGGAATAGTCCGCCTCGGCAACCACGTCTGGCGGGCATTCAGGATGCGCTATGACCGTCACACCTGGATGAATTCGCCGATACTGCCGAATTTCCTGCGGTGTAAAGCGTTCATGCACTTCACAATGACCCGCCCAGGTCAGCATTTCGATGCCTGTTTCGTTCTCGATGTTTTGAGCCAGAAACTCGTCTGGAATCATGATAACACGAGGAACACCTAGGCTTTCCACGACCCGTCTGGCATTGCCCGACGTGCAGCAGACGTCTGTTTCCGCTTTCACTTCCGCTGTACTGTTAACGTACGTGACAACCGGAACCCCCGGATAGCGCCGCTTCATCTCCCGGACGTTTTCCGCCGTTATGCTCTCTGCCAAAGAACAGCCAGCCCGATCGTCGGGAATTAGAACCGTCTTGTCGGGATTCATCAGCTTGGCGGTTTCCGCCATGAAATGAACGCCAGCCATGACAATAATGTCTGCGTCGAGGTTCTGGGCATCACGAGCCAGAGCCAGACTGTCTCCGCGGATGTCCGCGACACAGTGGAAAATTTCCGGTGTTTGATAGTTATGAGCCAGGATAACGGCATTTCGTTCGCGTTTCAGGCGAAGAATAGCCTCGATGTCATCCGCGTATAAACGTTCCCAATCCTCCCGCGCCATCAGGCGGGAGACAGGTTCGTAAAGCCTGTCACGGCTTTCCAAGACATGCTGACGGCCCATGACGGACTCCGTAAGATACATTATGCTCCTATTGAGCATAATGTATCTTACGGTATTTACAAGCCTGTCGGTCAACACGTTTTCAGGAGAAGGTTCCCAGTGGAAGCTTGGCCCCTGTCAGATAGCAGTTTTCAGAATTGTCCTTCCGGAACCTGTAAAGCCGCGCAGGTCTTCCCTGAACCCCGCTCTCGTAGCGATCGGTTTCGCTGACCAGATCCTGATTTTGTACCAATCGACGAAAATTCTGCTTGTGCATCAAACGCCCCGAAAGGGCTTCCATCGCCTGTTGGAGTTGAAGAAGCGTAAATTCTTCGGGCACAAGCTCGAACACGACAGGCGTGTAACGAATTTTTGCTCTTAAACGAGACATCGCCGTTGCGAGAATACGCCGATGATCCCAGAGCATGGGAGTCTCTCCCAGCCCGGCGCTACAATGGGGTGACTCTTGGACCAGACCAGCCTCCCATAGCAGTTCATAACGCTCCAGCACGGCTTCGTCGTTCCAGCTTTCCCCGTTCAGGCCAAACGTGGCCTTACAGCGGTCGAGCTTTTCCTCCTCATGGGCAGCCCACTTGAGAAGGGCCCGCTCGATGGTCTTGAGGAGGGCAACACTTCTTTCTGTCCGGCGGTCTTCCCAAGGAAAGTACTGATACCATCCCCTCCATCCTGCCTGATTGCCACTGTCGCGCGTCAGAGCCATATAGGAAATACGCACAAGCCGTTCAGTTTCAGCAGGAACAGAGTCCCCGAACGTATAGAGTTGCTCCACATGGCCCAGGCGGAACCCCGTGAGTTCCTCTACCCAATGGCGCACACCACGCTGCAATGACGAGTGTTCCGTTTCCAGGGCGCCTGCAGGTAAGCAGGCTCCGTTCTGAACGGTCAGAACTTCTGGTGTTCCGCTCTGGAGTGTGGTCAGGACGGCAACCAGTTCCGCCCGACACGTCGCAACGTGATGATTCATTCTAAAATCATTTCTTCCCGTTGGGTAGAAACTCCAGAAGTAAAACTCTTCTCAGGAAGGAGGCGGGGAGTTTCTTGCTACCGCCTCCCCTCCAAGGTTTCAGCCTGCGATGCTGTCTGGCATGGACGCCATATCGATCACGAAGCGGTATTTGACGTCTGAACGCAGGACGCGCTCATACGCCTGATTGATCTCATCCATCCGAATGATTTCCACGTCACTGACGATGTTATGCTGACCGCAGAAATCTAGCATTTCCTGCGTTTCCTGAATACCGCCGATAGCAGAGCCAGCCAGACTACGGCGCTTGGCAACAAGGCTGAACGCCCCAACAGACATCGGCTTTTCCGGCAGTCCTACAAGCACCATATGTCCGTCCTGCTTCAGCAGGGACAGGTACGCATTGATGTCATGATCTGCCGACACAGCATCAAGAATGAAATCAAAGCGGTTTGCCTCGGCAGCCATCGCTTGTTCATCGCGGGAAATGACAACCCGGTGTGCACCAAGTCGCTTCCCATCTTCGACTTTACTTGGAGACGTTGTGAACAGCGTCACTTCGGCACCAAGCGCAACGGCAAATTTGACCCCCATATGGCCAAGTCCACCAAGCCCGACAACGCCAACACGATGCCCTGTTCCGATTTTCCAGTGAGACAACGGAGACCATGTCGTGATCCCGGCGCAAAGCAATGGTGCCGCCGCCGCCGGATCAAGATTTTCGGGAATACGCAGGACGAAACCTTCATCGACAACGATAGCGCGTGAATATCCGCCGAACGTGTAGGCGCCTTCTGCCGGAAATGCCGGATCGGGGCTGTTGTATGTCCATGTTGGGCTGGCATCACAATACTGCTCCAGACCAACCTCGCAGGACGCGCAGGTTCGGCATGAATTCACCATGCAGCCCACGCCCACCCGGTCACCGACTTTAAAGCGTGTTACGTCAGGCCCAACCGCTTTGACATGTCCGATAATCTCATGCCCCGGCACGCATGGATAAGAAGCAGGCCCCCATTCGCTCCGTGCGGTATGGATGTCAGAGTGACAGACACCGCAGTGGGTAATGTCAATCTGAACGTCCAAAGGACCGCAGTCACGGCGCTCAAAAGCGAAGGGAGCCAAGGGAGATGTCGGGCTGGAGGCCGCGTAACCAACACAGGTAAGCATTGCAGGTCCTTGTCGAGACAAAAGAATCAAAGCGTCAAAACGATTGATCCACTCTAACAGGAAGTCCCGCTGAACTGTACCCATGCTGAGTTCGCACAGGTTTCTTCAGGCACACGTAAGACAACCCACAACGTCACGAGCCTCTGCCAGTAACGCCTCAAGATCCAGTCCCGGAATAGCGCCATCCACTACCACAGGCACACCGTCCATAAGGACATGACGTACAGTTGTCGCGCCTGACACGACCGGAGCAATCAGTGGATCATGCAATCCAGCACATCTGGGTGCGTCCAGGCCATGAATAACCAGATCCGCCGCTGCGCCCACTTCAACCCGGCCGACATCGGTAAGCCCCAGGATTTGCGCTCCCGCGGATGTTGACCAGCGCATAACATCCTCAGCCGTAACAGCATCAGCGCCGTGAACTGCGCGATGAATCATCCACGCACAATGCATCTCTGCCCCCATGTCACAGGCTTCATTGGATGCTGCCCCATCAACTGCCAGCGATACGCGCCCGCCCAGAGCGTCCAAGGCCGGTGCAGGCGCGATACCTGAACCAAGGCGGCAGTTACTCTGAGGACAATGCGCCATACCGGTCCCGGTTTGGGCCATAAGCGCCAGTTCGCTCTCATCAAGATGAACCAGATGCGCAAACCAGACGTCTTCTCCAACCCAGCCATGCTCGGCAACAAACTGAAGGGGCCTCATTCCGTAAGTTTCCAGACAGAACCGAACATAGTTCTCCGTTTCAGACAGATGCGAGTGTAGCGAAATACCCATGCTTCGGGCGGCAATAGCCATTTCCCGAAGCTCATCCGGCGTGACGCCCCAGGTTGGCGTATTAGGGGCCAGAGCAATTCGGCGTTTCGCATTCGGGCCAGATTGATGATACCGGCCGACAAGCCCTTCGACACGTTTCATCATCACATCCAGCGTCTCCGTCGGCGCTGGAATAATATCGTCCGTATCGAATTTTCTGGCGCGCGTGGTGCCTCCACGTGCCAGAACATAGCGCAGACCAAGATCTTCAGCGGCTTCAAACAGTACGGCAGCCGGATCGTATGCATACATATCTGCAAACAGGTAATGATGATCAGCGACCGTCGTGCAGCCCGACAAGAGCAGTTCCACCATTCCAACCCGGGCCGCCACATTCAGCGCCCGCTCATCTATGCGGTTCCAGTAGGTGTTGGGCACAAGGCGAAGCCATGGCTCCAATGGCTTATTGATGGCCGCGGGAACTGCTTTGAGCACACTCTGAAAAAGGTGATGATGCGTGCTGATAAGCCCGGGAGTTGCAATTCCTCCCTTGGCATTCAGAACCTTTTCCCCAGAGTCAGGTACCAAATGACCGATTTCCGTGATCTTGCCGTCGCGAATGCGAATGTCACCGGCACGTCTGGCAGCTTCGCCGCGTAGCCCAGTCAGAATTCCACCGATATTCTGTATCAGTAAGCTCATGCTGGCATCACCCGGAGAGTATCCACAAATTCTGTGGTGAAGGCACTTGTCCAGTCAGCATCGGCTGGCAAGAGGTTCTGGCTGACCATAAAGTCCCGTGTGGCCTGCCACCGGGCAAGCGTCATCGCTCCAAGACCTCGCTCTTTGACATCTGGGGATGACAGAGCATCTGCTTTTTTCAGCCCAGCATAGCCGAAAGCCAAGTGCTCCAGTGTCATGTTAGGGTTAGCTTTGAGAATGAGAGCATTCCCCGGATCGGGGTTTTGAAAATAATCACGCCATCCCATCAAAGACGCTTTCACAAAACCGCTTACCTTTTTCTTATCGGTCGCAACCATATGCTGAGTCGTGGCCATAGGAGCACCATAGGGCGGATAACCCAGATCCTTGAACAGGAAAAACTCGACCGGCATTCCTTTCTGCCGGGCATCCCACAGTTCGGAGGATGCATAAGCCTGAACGGCCATTTCCGGATCCAGAAAAAACGGCTGGAGATTGAACGAATAAGGCCTCGCCTGCTCTTCCCTGTAACCAAAGCGATTTTTGAGCCATGGCCAGAACGTCGCATGGGAAGATGCTGCTATCAGAATTGGGTGCTCACGGAGCTGGGCGAGATCCGTGACACCAGCATGCGTCATCAGGCCCTGCTGATCGTGCTGAAATGTACTGGCCACAGCAACAAGAGGAATTCCAGAGGCAACGGCGGAAAGAAGCTGGAAGTCGTAGCCAGTAATGAAATCTGCACGGCCGGCAGCCAGAAGCTGAGGAACATTCATTTGCGGGCTGGCAGCCTCTATCGTGACGTCCAGTCCTTCCTGTGCGTAATATCCCTTGGCCAGAGCTTGATAAAACCCGCCAAACTCAGCTTGTGCATACCAGGATGTTATAAGCTTGACGGGCGTCCCCGCATTTTGCGCCCTACTGATGAGCGGCATAGATAATCCGCCGAGACTTCCAGCCAACCCCAAAAGGGTTTGCCTGCGACTGAGAGACATCCTGGACATACGGAGCGTTCTCCATTCTTCATTCAGTCACAGTTTATGAATCGAAACGGTTTTCATGAAAGTGCCTATTTGAGAATATCGGAATGCTTTTATGAGAACGGCTTTTGTAATTGACAGGCAAATGCCCACCATGTTTTGTGTTGGAAACGAGTAGAAGCGGTCGAAGTCCTGTTGCAGGCTTTGGGCATTGCTCCAACAGATCCGGACCACGGCTCTGGTTGGGGGCATTTGCCATGATTGATCGCTACAGCTCCTCCCCCATGCCGTAGTCCGGATCTGTTGTCTTCAATACGTTTATGGAGAAAACGAGTATGGCCCCCAGAGGTCTGAGCGAACTTGAAACCGAACGTCATATTGGCGGAATGGGGACGAATATCGCCCGTCAAATTCCCAGGATCGATCTCTCCTCTTTTGAAGAGCGGAAATACCAGATTGCCGACGAACTTTGGTCTGCAGCCACGGAAATCGGTTTTTTTCAGGTTTATAATCACGGCATTCCGCAGAACGACATAGATCGAGCGTTTTCACTGGCAACAGCCTTCTTTGCCCTACCTAAAGAGGCAAAAGCCCGCCTCCCCCTAAAACCTGGTACGAACGCCGGATGGGAATTTCAGGAACAGGTGCGGCCTTCAACAGGTACACCTGACCATAAAGAATCATTTCAGATCACACTTCCCAGAATGGCGGCTCTATGGCCAACAGAGCATGACGCGCCAGACTTCAAGGAATTCCTGACCCACTTCGAGCACCAGAACTGGCTTCTGGGTATGAAGATACTGTCCTGCTTTGCCATCAAACTCGGATTTGACGAAAACTTCTTTACCGAACTGCACGACCCGTCCTCTCCTGACTACCAGTGCACCCTGCGTCTCATTCATTATATGAGCATGGAGAATGCTCTGCCTGAGGACTTCAAACGCTGGCGTGCAGGCGCCCATTCGGATTTTGATTGCCTGACACTTCTTCATCAGCGAACAGGAGAAGGCGGTCTTCAGGTTTGCCCTGGGAAGGATGCAAAGAGCGGGGCATGGACCGACGTAGAGCCCGTCTCAGGATATGTGACCTGCAATATTGGCGACATGCTGATGCGGTGGAGCGACGACAAGCTGCTGTCTACGCTTCATCGTGTTCGCATGCCACAACCGGGCGAATATCTTGGTGAGCGCCTCTCCATTCCCTTTTTCTGCCAAGCCAATCGGGATGCAATCATTCAGGGGCCAGAGAAGAAATATGCTCCGATATCTGCGCAGAACTACCTTCTGGAGCGCCTGAAGGCTAATTTTGCGGCGACTGAATCGAAAGGCAGCACCCCAGAAACTGCTGCTGCCCTTTAAAGATCAAGCCAGCGCCTTACGTTGCCTGACCTGGAAAATTGTCAGGCAACCCATCCCCAGGGCGCAGAACGCAAACAGGGCATAACTGGTCCAGAGTGTTGTCGAGAAGTAGAGATAAGGCATCAGAACTGCCGAGACGGAAATAAATTGACCGACCGTGCCTGCGACAACGCCACGGGTCTTCCTGTCCGTCGCAACCACCGGCAGCAAAGACATCCCTGCACCACTCAGGCCGCTATAGGCGAATGTCCAAAGAAATAGCCCGGCAGACGCGACAAGCATCGTGCTTCCCGGGAAAAGCAGCAGCCATTGAGCGAGCATTCCAATAGCCGCCATGATGCAGAACATCACCCGGGAACGACGCTCCGTTCCGACACACAGACTGACAATCAGCCCACCTGCCAGCATTACCACAATCTTGATGATTGCAACTTCTGCGGCAGACGCAGCCAAACTCACGTGGTGAACGCGCGCAAGGTAAGAGGGCGCAATCAAACTGGTTCCATAAGCAATCCCGTTCGGGAGCGTTACTGACAGCCCGAGAGCCGTGACCAGCCAAGGTGACAGTCGCTTGGCCGGACCGCTTTCAGTCAAGACAACCGGCGGCTCTTTCAAGCCGGCGAGTGTCAGAACTCCAACAGCAAGAATAACTACCATTAGCGCCATATGAGCTGTGCAGGCTGCCTGCCAGCGCCCACCATTTAAAAAAGGAATGGCGAGAAGAAGACCGGCTGAATAACCAGCCGGAGCAAAAGTGGACCAGAATGCCAAAGCTTTGGAACGACTTTTTTCCGGCAGATAGCGCATGAACAATACGGGGGAACCTGCCGTTGCGAACGCGAACCCACATCCACACAACATAAGGCCGATCCGCAGGCTCCATAACGTGGATGTTGACAAGAGAAGACTGTCACCAATTAACGTAAGGGCAACGGAAATTGGAAAAGCGCGCTTTACGCCAATACGGTCAACCACCATGCCGAACAGGAAGGATGTAAAGGCGGCTGGAACCGAAAAGAAGGACAAACTGGTGCCCACAGGTCCTGAAGAAACATGTCGGGCTTCCGCGATCGCACTGATAAACGGAACCACCAGTCCGACAACGGCCATGGATACTGCCGAATAAACGTAAATCACCAGAACAAGAAAGAGATGATAGCCTGATCTGTCGCTCGTGGTCTGCATGGTCTTGTATCCTTGAAAAGGCCGGCCACGGGTCCGGCTAAGGGCTATTCAGTCGATTCAGTTATTCCATGGAACATTCGGAAGGGCTGCCTCTACAGGTCCGGGAGGCTTGATTGAAGCGCAGTTCTGCTGAGGCTTTTGGCCAGCCAGAAGTCTCTTCACAAAGGGAATGGAGTCCTTGAGAGACACATTGACTGCACCATTATGGGTCATGCCCGGATAGCGCTTCCACAAGACATGCGTTCCTGCATCGCACATGGCTGCCACAGCGTTATACTGCCCGATCACCCCGGCCTCACCATCGGCCAGACCTGTCCCGGCAAAAACGGGAAAGCTGATCTTCGCGTTCGGTATCGTGAATGCTGCATCATGGCCTGCTTCAAAAGCAGAAAGCTTCTCGTTGAACAGTGCACTACTCTGCACTTTTAACTGATCCGCCTTCTCGAAAAGATCATGAAGGCACGCATGTCGGGCAATCTGGGACATGTGGTGCCCCGCGCTTGTCATGACCGTATGGCTGTCTGTTTCGAGCTGTAAAGATTGATCAGACCCTTCGACCCGCAGCATGGCAAATGCGGAATCCATTTTGCTAGCATCTGTATAGACTTCGGGGATGGGAGCATGTCTGGCTCCGGGCGGCACAGCAAAGCCCGTCACAAGACCCGTTGCAACCACACCATGAATATTCAACTCAGCAGCATATGAGGGGGCCAGCCACGCTGCTCCAAGCGCTGCGCCAGAGCCTTGAGACTGCCCAACGAGCACAATCCAGTTCCGGATCTCGTCGGGAAAACCTTTGAGGGAAGCTCGTAGCCCGTCCAGAACACTGTACCCTTCGGGGCGATAAAACAGATATGGATGCGGTCCCGGTGTCCCTAAACCTTGATAATCGGTCGCGACAACAACAAACCCCTCAGACAGCCAACGTGAGAGGTAAGCCTTATCCCGGCTCGAATAGCCGCGCCATGATGGGGCGCAGACATCCGCAATTCCCGTTGTTCCATGCTCCCAGGCGACAACAGGCCATCCTCCCGCTGGTGGCTTGCCTTTTGGAAAAAGGACCTGTCCTGAAACCGTTACGAGATTGCCTTTTTTCATCCCATTATTGGCAGAGTACAGGATCCTGACCCCGTGACTGGCTCCTTGAGGGAGTTTGGTCGGATCCATTTCTTCATGCTGTATCAGCTGTCCCGGTATTGGCGGAATAGCTGAAGTGGCCCTGTAAAAGGCACTCACGCCCCCGTCACCGTATCGGTCATCAACCGGGAGACTTGAAGAGGACGCGTGCGGTGATGTTGAACACCCTCCAAGCGCCAATAGAAGCGCACCACCCGCACATGTCAGGCCCGACAGTTTTTTTGTCATGAATGGTCTCCAGTGCTGAGAGAAAGTGTACGACGCCACTCCAGCGTGCGAGCAATCGCTCCAAACGGGTAAAAGTGTAGTCCGCGGAAATTGGTGTTAGGTGTTTCGGCAACTTCTCGGGCAACGGCATCCACAAGAGGCAGCGGATTACACGGCATAAACCAGCGATGAAGTTTCCAGCGTTGACGCTGCATGAAACGCAAAGACTGCCCAACACCACAGGCCAGACCATACCGCACCAACGTTTTTGGCGTTGTCAGCCCGTAAACTCCCAGGTTGATTGGCAGTGTAATGCCCTCTTCCCTTAGCCGTTTCTCCCAAGCAAGGACTGGAGCAGCATCAAAGCAGAACTGCGTTACGATCTGCATATTCAAACCCTGCGTCCGTGCAAGATCCTGTTTGCGGCGCATATACTCCAGCAATGTTGCCTCGGAGGCTTGCGGGTGCCCTTCAGGATGCCCCGCAACGTAGACAGTGCGAATGCCCGTGCGAACAGGGATCTCTGTTTCCAAAACCTGTACTGTATCCGCGAAGATGCCAGCAGGTTTCTCTGCTCCCCCTGCGATCAGGAGCATCCGCGGAATATCCCGCTCACTCAACGCAGTGCAGATTTCCTGCAAATGGTCTTTATTGCGGATAGAGCGGACCGCTACATGAGGAACAGGTAGATAGCCACATAGCTTTAGCAGGTCACAGGCAGCCAAGACGTCTGCAAATGGAACACCTGGAAGCCAGGTGACGAAAACCCTCGACCCACAGGCGAGATCGGGCAGAACACCCGAAAGCTCCAGAATACGGGACGGCAGAAGCTCAATGGAGCTTTCCTTCATGAGCTCCGCACGCACTCGGCCGACCGATACAGTCATGCAGCAATCCTTTTTTCCGCGAGGTCCAGAACGGTCTTGAGAAGCATCATGCGTGTCATTACGCCAAAACTTCGATCAGGCGGGGTCATCCAGCTCGCAATCTCAGCAACCGCAGGGTGAACATCGCCTTGCAAAGAGCCTTCGGGCCAGCTCATGCCAACATCAATAACTACGGCTCCGGTGCGAACCATATCAGGTGTCACAAGATGCGCTGAACCCGCTGCTGCTATAATGACATCGGAATTCCTAAGTACATCCTTAAAATTTCTGCTCTTACGGTGCAACGACGTAACGGTTGCATTCCTGCTCTTTCCAGAAAGCAAGAGTGTTGCCGGACCTCCGACAAGGCGCCCTCGCCCTAAAACAGCAACATTTGCCCCTTCCAGAACAAGCCCTGTCTGCTGCAACACTGCATCAATTCCCCTCACAGAGCAGGGAATAACAGACGGATCTGATGTCGTCAGAGACATCAAATTCACAGGGTGAAGACCATCAACATCTTTCTCGGCACTGATCGTCTGAAGAACCTGTCCCTCATTCAAATGTGCGGGCAAAGGAAGTTGAACCAGAATTCCGGTAATGGATGTGTCTCTATCAAGCCGCAGGATCTGGTCCAAAAGGTCAGCCTGCGTAATCGTTTCGGGCAGAACAATCTTCTGGACTGCAATCCCAACCTTTTTGCAGTCCTCGATTTTGCGACTGACGTATGTAGCACTTTGTGGGTCATCGCCGACCTCCACCAGTGCCAGACAGGGAATAATCCCTTTTTGCGTCAACGCTGCGGCCCTGCCCTTGCTTTCTTCTAGAAGCGTGAGACCCAGGGCGTCCAAGTCAAAGAAACGAGCAGTCACCGCATTTACTCCCCGGTTGGCAAAGGTCTCAGATGGCTTTCAGACGACGAACGATTTTTTTCATAAACGTCCGACGGGCCTTCAACGTGGTGTTGTTCATGTTGTAAAGCCCCAGGTAATCGACACTGACGCGGCGGTTCATGACAGCCCGCAGAAAGCGTGTCCCGTTCTTCCTTGGCGGATCACCAAGAACGAAAGCACGGTGCCTTGGGCAACCATAAGTGGTGACAGTCATGACCTTCTTGATGTTTGTAAAACCGGGAGAAAGTTTTCCGTCTATCAGCTTAAAAGAGACGTCCGGCAGGAAAACCCGATCAAAATATCCCTTGAGAATGGCGGGCCAGCCAAAATTCCATACGGGATGACAGAGAATCAGCACATCCGTACTTTGAAGGCGCTTCACGTAATCTGCCACGCGATGCTGATTGATGGTAACATCATGGTATTCAATACGATCTTGTGGACTGAGTACAGGATCGAAATTTTCCCGATACAGGTCCAAAGCGTCGACTTCATGTCCTTCAGCTTCCAGCGTCTGCTTAACAAGCCTGAACAGCGCAGCATTGAAGCTATCTTCCAGAGGATGGGCAAAAATGACGTGGACTTTCACACGGTGATTCCTGTTTTTCAAACTCTATGAGAAGAGATTGTTCGGTATTCGAACTCTTGTTCGTTATAATTATTTTAGGCATAATCATTTTCAGCCTGCAATGATATTCGTAACGTCTACGCATAGTTTTTTGTCCAAGAACGGATTTGTCCATGGATCAACCCTCGCCTGTGTCCGATACCGAGATTTCCCTGACATTTGTTAAGGGTCTTGAAGTTCTGCGAGCATTTGAAAATGGTCACACAGACATGACTGTTGCCGACATTGCTCGGTTGGTCGGTCATACACGGGCTGCCACGCGGCGACTTGTCAGAACGTTGGAATCCCTGGGATATGTCCGGAGCATTGATCAGCGATACAGACTCACAGCACGCGCCTTGAAGCTAGGTCTTGGCTTTCTGCAGAGCCGCTCTATCGGTCATCTTGTTGGCCCAGTTCTCCGAGCGGAATCCATTGTTATTGGGGAGTCCATTTCTCTTGCCCTGCTGGACGCAGACGAGGCGATCTATGTTTTTCATAATCCTGCCGACAAGTCTGCTGAAATGTCTGGGCATACCATTGGGAGCAGCATGTCTCTTGCCAGAACCGCGACTGGTCAGGCCATCTGCGCGTTTCTGCCCCAGGATCGACAACAGAACATCTTAAGCACGTCTGGCCTTTCTGACGCGGAGGCGCACAGTGTGGCTCACGGACTGACAGAAATTCAATCTCAGGGCTTCGCGTTGAAAGACGTGACCCCAGACAGCGATCTACAGGCCCTTGGAGTGCCTGCTTTCAATATGGATGGACAGATTGCTGGTGCGCTCAGCATCGTCTTTCCCGCCAGCCGTTACTCCCTGACGCAAATCCAGAAAGATCTTTTTCCCCACCTTCAAAGATGCGCGACATATCTCGTCAGCGCCCTGTGAGGCCTACAAATGACAGCCATCCTACATACCTCTGAACTCGCCCAAAACTATTTGGCCAGCCTCAAGGCACAGATCTTTTCGCAACAGAAAAATTTGGACCATACGCCCACTCTCGCCGTGGTCACCAGTTCTTTTGACGCAGGACCCTCAGCCTATCTGCGTCGCATTGGCTTACTGGCGGAACAAGCCGGAACAAACCTACGAGTTGTTGACGTTGCGGGACAAAATGAGAGAAATTTTTGCCAAACGGTCAGAGATCTCGGCGCCGACAAGCAGATAGACGGAATTCTGATCTTATTTCCACTTCCGGAGGGAATCTCACGTCAAGCTGTTATTGAGGCTCTTCCTGCAGAGAAAGATGTCGACTGTCTGCATCCGCTCAATCTTGGAAGGATTGTGAGTGGAACTCCAGGCTTTCAACCCTGCACGGCAACAGGTGCCTTGATGGCCGCAGAGCATCTCGTCGGCGATTTACGCGGAAAAGACTGTGTCATCGTTGGTAGTTCACCCGTTGTTGGGCGCCCGCTTACCATGCTGCTCTTGGATCGTGGTGCAACGGTTTCCGTCGTTCACATCGACACACAGGACATCACATCACATTGTAAGAAAGCAGATGTCCTCTTTTCAGCGGTAGGAAAAGCCAGATTGGTCACTGCGGACTGGATCAAGCCAGGGAGTTGCCTCGTCGATATCGGGATCAGCTATTGCCCGGATGAGGGGCGTGTTGTGGGAGATGTCGACCTCAAATCTGTCAAAGGTGTCGCGCATACGGTTACCGCAGTTCCGGATGGTGTTGGACCACTTACAACCTGTACCTTGTTGGCTAATACTGTGAAAAGCGCTTTGGATCGAATGGGAGTAAACTTTATATACCCCTCCCTTCCTAGCCAATAATACGAAAATGTTCCCCGTTCAGTTCCCATGAAAATTCTCATTCTGGAGAATTGTTCTAATGCACATTGAAATGGGCGACATGCCAGTGGCAAAAATACCGATAAAAAGAAACTTGGTCACCTAAAGGAACCGAGCAACTGCTGATTAACGGTTCGGGGTGATGGACTTTCGCTCTGCGTTTTGGGTAGAGCGAAAGGCATTGTGCTTTGGATCATTATACGCTCACGTTGATCCCCTCGAGGAAGAGGCGGGCGATGTCGATTTGTCCGAATATAACGTGATTGCTGTTTGGCTGCCTTAAGTAGAAAGTCTGGAGCGATTTGTTCCATTCCAGAAAACCGTGGTTGGCCTGGAAACGAGGGCCAATAATGAACTTTTCTGACCTGACATTTGATCATATTGGCATTCGCGTGACGTCTCTAAACGGTTCTATACCAAACCTAGCCGGGAGCATTCTTATGAGTGTTCTCCTCAAACCCGCAGGCTATACGCGGCGGGTTTCTGTATTGAAGGCATGGCAGAACTGCTGCGTTAGATTGAATGGGAACAGATTACCATTACGGAAGACCGTTTCCGAACGAGATATGATAGGCATATCGCCCAGCCCATTCGCAAACCGGATAATAACGTCTTGTAATTAAATGAAATTATCAAGTTATTTGACGCTCTACTGAAAGATATAGTATACAGATGATATTGGGTATAAAAATACAATTATTTATAAAGGTTAATTTTATATATCGAACAAATTTCTATTAACGTTTAATATATTTATTAAATATTTATCACTTGGTACGAACAGATACACATTAACCACAATTTTATAACGTAAAACTATCAACCAATTGCCGCGTAGCAACTTCATGAATCTGTGGGCAACTGGACCTACCAATGCGGTTTCAATACGCATATAAATATAGCATATTGCATAAAGTGAAGTGATTGCTTATTTCCTAGCGTTAGGTGGTGGAGCTCCATGGAACGAAGTGTCGTAAAAATGTCGCAGTTCGATCAGTTATCAGAACCCAGTATCAGTTGGCAGGAGCTGACCCAGCAGGCAAATCAGGCTTACCTACTTCACGATCATGAACAGGCACGGACTCTTTATGCGCACGCCATGACGAAAGCCTCCGAACTTCTGGATCATTTTCAGGAAACAGGACTGCCTCTTTCGGCCCCCACTATTTTTGTCGTTTCCTGCCATAATTTATCCGATCTGTATGTCGTGGAGAAAAAGCCTGATCATGCAGTTCTCTTTCTGCGTCGCGCTTGTACAGAACTAATTCGCCTAGCCGAACTGCCTAGCCTGCCCATGCGGGCTCGATTGGTCTGCGTGGAGCAGCTGCGCCCCGCCGTTGTTGCACTGATGGGGTGTGAGGGCGGTGCGCTGTCCGAGCAGCAGGAAACCCAGATGCTGGTGCTTAATGCCCGAACTGTGGCGCTCGCCGTTTATCGGATTTCTGGCTACGCAGCACAAACCTCACTGGAAGACGTCCCACCCCTAGGAGACCCCTCATAGACGAGGGTCTAGTCAAACAGAATTGGAGAGAAAATGTTCAAACTTCCCGAGCTGCCTTACGCTCTGGACGCGCTGGCGCCTTACATGTCCGCCGAGACGCTTGAGTATCATCATGGCAAGCATCATAAGGCCTACGTCGACAAGCTGAACGAACTGACCGCCAGCGGCTCATATCAGGGACTTGATCTGGACCAGGTGATCCGAAAATCAGCTCAGGATGCCGCCCAGAAAGTGTTGTTCAATCAGGCCGGCCAGCACTGGAACCATTCCTTTTTCTGGCAAAGCATGAAAGCAAAGGGCGGTGGATCTATCCCCGGCGTCTTGGAGAAGCAGCTTATCGCAGATTTCGGTTCTCTGGATGCATTCACGGCCCAATTCAAAAATGCCTGCGTCTCTCAGTTCGGGAGCGGCTGGGGCTGGCTGGTGCACGACGGTGAAAAACTGGCTATCACAAAGACCGCCAATGCCGATACTCCACTGGTACATGGGCAAACAGCGCTGCTGACATGTGATGTATGGGAACATGCCTATTACATCGATTATCGCAATATGCGCCCGAAATACGTGGAGGCTTTCCTTACGGACCTGGTGGATTGGGAGATGGTCGAACGGCGTTATCAGGCCGCCCTCTCCGCATAATAAGCCCTTCCAAAGAAGTCATGTCATGAAGGATATTCTCGTATTTCTCCATTCGGGCCTGCATCACAGAAACGCCGTGGTTGGACGTACGAACCAGAATGTCCTCATGGGATTGATCGGCAGATTACAGGAGAACACTTCTTATGATCTGCCGATGTTAAAGGAGTGAGAAAAGACAGTCATGATCGTGCCCTTGCCCGGCTTAGACGAGGGGTTGCCGGTACAAGAGGCCGTTTTCTGATGTGATGATCACGAGCGGCAAAACGGTCAATACGCTCAAGAACTGATTGTCCCAACGGCTGGTGGGCGTTTTAAACGCGATGTCGGCTCGGGTAGGCACAACAGAAATCCAATCTCCCAGACGAAACGAAGACGATAGTTACTCTTATGCTCCGTGTCGCTCATTAAGGATTACGGATATCGTGCGATAGCTGAGTCAATTGCTGCAGCATATGCCGTCAAGCAGCACATCCAGCGCAGCGGGGACTGGCGCTGACCCGACCTTCTCTTCCAGTAGTTGGTTACTGATCGCCAACATGGCGAGACCATGCACCTGCCCCCAGCTTGCTGCTGCCTGCGCACTCATGGCGACTGTCCGAAAACTCCCGTCTCGCTGTCCGTTTTCCAAAAGTCTTAGAAGAATTCCAAATGTGCTCATGGCCGCGTCATGCAACTGCGGATCTATCGTTTTATCCGCATCAGAACTGAACATCAGACGATAAAGTCCGGGGTTTTGACAGCCGAACCCGATATAGGCCTGCGCTGCGGCCATGAATTGCGCGCGTGTGGAAGGAAGATCCGGGCGCATGGCCTCGGTCATAGTCTTTTCAAGCCTGACGAACCCAATTCGGGCTAGTTCCCGAAGCAGCGCTTCCTTGTCGCGGAAGTGCTTGTAAGGCGCTGCATGACTGACTCCCGTGCGGCGAGCTACCTCCCGCAAGGTGAAGGTCCAGTTCTGATCTGCTGCTAGCATGGCTAACGCCGTGTCGATCAGAGCGCGGCGTAAATCACCGTGATGATAGGGTTGGTCTTTGGTTTCACTCATTCGTGAGGCTCATGTTTACAGAAGAAACTTTTATTGACACTGGAACGTCATGCTCAATATCTTGCCTGCATAAGTTTCTCTTGTAAACATGGAGGACGCAATGTCCGATGTTACGCCCGCCGAGCTGCGCCGCATTCTCGACCGCCAGCGTGCTGCGTTTCTGCATGCCGGACCACCTGACCTGAAACAGCGCCGGACCCATCTGCGTTGTCTGAAAGCCGAGATCCTGAAGCGGCGGACTGACATCGTGCGCGCCCTGAAAGCAGATTTCGGCCAGCGGTCCGAACGCGAAAGCGCCATTGTAGAACTGATCCCGCTAGTGCGGTCGATCAATTACATGATCGTGCATCTGGGGCATTGGATGAAGCCGGAACGCCGCCATGTATCGGCCTATTTCCAGTGCGGTAGCGCTTGGATAACCCGGCAACCGGTGGGCGTCGTAGGAATTATCGCCCCGTGGAATTATCCGGTTTCTCTGGCTCTCGTACCATTGGCAACGGCTATTGCCGCCGGCAATAGGGCCATACTCAAACCGTCGGAGTTCACGCCCGCGACATCCGCGTTGATCGAAGAGATTGTTCGGGCTGTCTTTACACCCGAACAAGTTTCTGTTGTGACTGGCGGTGGCGAGGTGGGGGCTGCGTTTTCGGCTCTACCCTTCGATCATATCCTGTTTACTGGCAGTACAGCCGTCGGCAAGAAGGTCGCTGAGGCTGCGGCGCGCAATCTGACTCCCGTCACGCTCGAACTGGGCGGTAAATCTCCCGTAGTGATCGAGCCCGGTTTTTCCATGCAACGGGTGGCAGGCCGTGTGGCGTTCGGAAAGCTGACCAATGCGGGACAGACCTGTATCGCGCCGGACTACGTGCTGGTGCATGAAGGCGATAAGGACGCTTTTGCTGCGGCCTATCAGGCCGCCGTGAAGAAGCTGCATCCGGGCGGTTATGTGGGGTCTGCCGATTATACAGCTATTCTCAACACGCATCACTACGAGCGGTTGAGCGGTCTGATCCGTGATGCTGAGGAGCATGGCGCACAGGTCATCAGGATGGGTAGCGATTCAACCGCCAGTCATGTTCTGTCGCCCGTTCTCATACTAAATGCCCAACCTGACATGGCGGTGATGCAGGAGGAAATTTTCGGACCTCTCTTGCCTGTGCTGACCTACAGGACCCGTGATGAAGCAATCGCCTTCATTAATGCACGCCCCCGGCCTTTGGCCCTGTATTATTTTGGCGACAACCGCGCTGAACGCGACAGGCTTCTGAAGCGCACCATTTCAGGCAACGTGACGATCAACGGCACATTGATGCATTATGTGCAAGACGATCTGCCCTTTGGCGGCGTGGGACACAGTGGCATCGGAGCATATCATGGAAAGGAAGGCTTCGTCGCGCTCACACATGCCCGTGGTGTGTACCGACAGGGCCGTTTCAATGCGGCAACACTGCTTCAGCCACCATTTGGCAAGCTCACGGACGTCCTTACAAATCTGATTTTGCGATGGTGACGCGTATACCGCTTATCGGAAGGGCCGGCCTTATCGGACGTCTCGTTGATACGGGGCTTGCCAAGCGGACGGAGACCGTCATCCCCTACGTAAGGGGACAGGCGGTAGAAACCTGTATTTCGGCCATCTATGATGCGGTCCAATGACCCATGCCAATCGGTCGAGTTTTGGATGCTTTAATTGTCCATGCTGTTAAGGGTAAAACGACTGCCCCTGCGGAAAACCAAACATTTTACAACCGATCAGCACGTGTTCGTTAAGCATCTTTAATACCGTATATTTCATATTTGATGTCGAGTTGATGCTGAACACGCTCCAAAAAACTTCAGGGGTCCATTCCTCCTATGGCATAACCTGACGGGTGAGCCCTGATACCTGGAAAACTCAGGTTCATAACCAGGATGGTGATGGCAAACCGTTCACGCACTAGCCTCTTGTAATTATGGTACGGTATATTACCATACCTTTCAAAAGCATGAAGGGCTTGTTTGAATATGGTGGCTAGTGATCTCCCCTTCTCTCCTGCGTCCGAAAAGGGATTGCACCCCAAGGGTGTCGAGCGCCTCAGAAGGCTTACGTACTCTGCCACCGAGCTTTTCCTTGAGCATGGTTATGAAGCCACCTCCATGGATATGCTCATCCAGAAGGTCGGCGGATCGCGACGCAATATCTATGAGCGCTTTGGTGGCAAGGAAGGGCTTTTTTCAGCCGTTATCGCGGAAGAGTGCGTGAAACTGGCTGCGCCGCTTGAAAGCCTCATATTGGAAGATCGCTGCGTCCGACAGACATTGGAAAAGTTCGGTGCAGAAATCCTGCATATCATCAAACAGCCCCGCGTACTTGAACTGCACCGCCTAATGATCGCGGAAGGAAAGCGGTTTCCCCAGCTTTCGCAGACCATATGGTCCGCCGGTCATCATAACGCAAAATCAGTCCTTGCCGCCTGGATCCGGAGGCAGCAGGAGCAGGGCAAACTTCGACCTGCATTAGATGCGTCAGGACTGGCTTACGCTTTCATCCATATGGTCACCGGGGAGGCCCAGTTGCAGTTGCTGAGTGGTGGCCCTTGCACGACCGAAGAGCAGGACAGAAGCAAGGTTTCTCTGGCCGTCTCGCTTTTTCTTTCCGCAGCTCAGGAGACAGATCATGCGTAATATTACAGCGAAACAGGTTCTAGCATATGTCCTGGTGGGCTTCTTTCTTATAGGAGCTGCCGGGAATATTATGGCGCCAAAGACCATTGCAGAAGAGTACGCGCGATGGGGCTATCCGCACTGGTTCCATTTGGTAACCGGATGCCTTGAGTTGACCTCCGCCCTTTTGATGACGCGATCGGCGAGCCGGATTGTTGGTAGCGTTCTTGGCGGTTGCATTATGGCTTCAGCGATCGCCACGGTGGTTTTCCATGGCGAATATTCTCACGCGATCGCCCCACTCGTCGTTCTCAGCCTTCTGATATTGTCTGTTTATCTCCAAAAAAAATGACGCGTTCAGGGCCGTAGTCGACACCGAGTTTTCCTCCTCTCTCAAATCTTTGGAAAGTTTATCATGACTCAAAGTCAACCAATTGCACTCGTCAGTGGAGCAACGCGTGGTATTGGTCGCGCCATTGCACAGGGGCTCGCCCATCAAGGCGTCAAGGTCTTGCTGGGTGCCCGAAACCTTCAGATAGGTCAGGAAGTCGCAACAGAAATCAGCGCACCAGATGCTCAGGCAGAAGCTGTTGAGCTCGACACGACCAATCAGGCCACCATTGACAGTCTGGCAGCGCTAATCCGTGAGAAGTATGGTCGGCTGGACATTCTGGTAAACAATGCCGGCATCTGCCTAGATTTCTATCCAGATCTGTCAGTTCGGGAAAAACTATCGAGAACATTTGAAACGAACGTTGTTGGTACGGCGGCACTCACCGACGCGATGATTCCGTTGCTTGAAAAATCTGCGCATGGGCGGGTTGTTAATGTGTCGTCCGTTCTCGCCTCATTTTCGAGCCGGGGAGAAGCAGACTGGATTTACAAGGACGTGGCCATGCCGACCTATCAGGCATCCAAGGCTGCTCTGAACTCTTTGACTCTCAGCTACGCCAAACTTCTCGCTGACCGGAATATCAAGGTGAATGCGATTTGTCCCGGCCTAACCGCGACGGATGCTACCAACCATTATGGAGATCGGAAGCCTGATCAGGCTGCTAAGATCGCGATCCAGTATGCTTTGCTGGGCGATGATGGGCCAACAGGAGCATTCATCAATGAGGATGGAGCTCTGGGCTGGTAAGTGTAGAGCAGCTACAAGCATTTGATCCGATTTTCATTTCATGTGTAAATCGGATCGTTCCTAACTCGCGACACTTGGAGTATTCGCTTTTTGAGCGCTTTAAATATCATGTGTGGTCGGAATATAGGAGACTGACATCCATCTACAATGAACAAGCCTGTCAGGTTGTAGCTGGATCAATAACCTGCGGTTTTGGACGATCACGCAACCAGCGGTCGGCAGGACGGGATAAAAGATGCTCCACGCCATAGCCCAGTATCCACGAAAGACTGATCGCAGGTACAAACCATAGCCAGCCTATGTACATATTTCCACCGCTGATGCGGAACAGGGTTATGAGTGGGAAAACCACGAACATATGGCTCAGATAAATTTCGTAGCTCATAAACCCGAAGGATCGAAGCCACTTGGTGCCACGCGTTGTATAATCAGCCATCCATCCCCACGAAAACGCAATGAGCAGAAATGCTGTCGAGATAGTCAGAGCGAGAGCCCCGATGCTGCCCAATATGTTCCAGAAGAAGGGCGCATTGATCAGATAGGATGAGAGCACAATGGCACCTGTTACTCCGATCAATGAGCGCAATGCTGTGCGCCGCTTTATCGATACGCGATGAGCGAGCAAAGCACTGCAGACGCCCATCGCGATAGCCGACATGCCCGGTAGATAGGCCTTACTCTGCCAGATTGGCGAGGCGTGTGTTAGTGCAGCCAAGCTGAGCGGCATCGAGAACGCCAGACAGAAAAACATGAATGCCCGAAATCGGCTAAAATGAGCGGTAATCAGGCAGAATAAAGGAAAGCCGATATAGAAGGCTTCTTCAATGGATAGGGACCAGAGGACATCCCATCCGCCAGGGAGATAGCCCGTTTGGCCCTCGTACCAGTTCATGTGCATTCCAAAAGCAGCCAGGATTGCTCGGGGAAGAGACTGATCGGTATGTTCAATCGTGTAGTCCGGGACCTGAGCAAGATCGAGCACTGAAAGGACCACAACGAGGGTCACCAGACAGGGTAAGATGCGTGCCGCCCGTCTCTGGTAAAAACTTTGCCAATCCAATTGGCTCAAAGTACCCCATTGCTTGAGGGTATGAGAGGTAATGAGAAAGCCGGAAATGACGAAGAAGATGGTTACAGCGCTTCGACCATTTCCACTAAATGCGTTGAGCAGCCATAACGGGAAAATAGTGGCAAGGCCGGTTTGCGTCAGAGGGATTCGTAGCGCCACATGATGGATGACGACCAGAACAACAGCAAGGCTGCGAAGGATATCTATCCCGCCATTACGTTCCGCTAAGTGCTTCATGTTTGTTGGGATCGGAAGCGGCATAGGGCCTCTGCATAATTGAATATGGCGATAATCAGTTTGCAATCGTAATTATGGTAACAGTGTGGCCTCACATACGAGAAATGCAGTAATATTGCCACACAAAATGGCGGCGGTTCCTCATACTGTGCTTTTATTAGAGCTTGCTTGCTATAGTTACTTATAAAATTGCTCTAAGACCACGTTTGTTCACTTTGGAGCCAACAAAACCCAACCGAAGAATTCCAGAACGGTTAAATTCTACGACTACGATCCCGGTTAACGTCAAATGCTCGAACGAAGGCGCTCCTTCTGTTTTTGAAAGGCCATTGGGGCAACGACCTGCTGAACTTTTCCATGCCCTGGAATTCACAGAAAATGGTTTCAGCCAGAGGCGCCTAAGGACAACATCCGCCTGTGCCTCTCGTTAAGGGTTAGATAGCGTTTGACACGATCGCTTTTCATCTTCCTGGGAGTAACTCCTACTAGTTGGCCGCTCTCAGTCGCCGGAATAAATTTCCGTATCTGACTGGGACCGGACAGGCCATCACAAGGTTTCTTAAGTCGCTTAGAAAATGCTGCCCCTTACGCCCGTCTTGAAACGGCCAACTCCAGACACCCGCAAATCTTGCTCCAAGCATAAACCAACCCTTGGATATATAACTATATAATATAGTTTATTTTATAAATAACTATCATGTTGACGAAACAAAAGAATCACTACACTAATTCTAATGTCTTACATAAACACGAAATGACCTAGTTCTATGTCTGTAATGCTGCCCTGTCCCTGTCCTCCGATGATGCCGGGTTCCTCCCAGCTCTCATTCCCCTTGTTCGGACCGCACGTCACAGGCAGATATCATGACCTTCATCTCCGCTCCGCTTCCTGATCTCTCCCTGCTCTGGGGCCAGGATGCTCGTGAAGCCAGCCATCTTCACGACCGCTTTGCTCCTGTTTTCGAGCAGATCCGCACGAAGGCACTTCGGGCGGAACTGAACCGCGAACTACCCTTCGAGCAGATCCGCCTTCTTAAAGAGAGTGGTTTCACGGCCCTCCGCGTTCCCGTTGCGCATGGTGGCCTTGGTGCCAGCCTTGAAGACCTGTTCTCGCTTGTCACCGCATTGGCCAGAGCTGATTCAAACGTCGCACAGGCGCTCCGGGCCCATTTTGGCTTTGTTGAGCATCTCCTGTTCGAACCTGCCGGGTCTTACCGGACAAAATGGCTCGACCGCCTTGGAGCCGGACAGACCGCAGGCGCAGCAGCAGCAGAAGGCCCAACGTCCAAGCGTGATCTTTTCAGTACGACCCTGTCCCAGAAAGATGGTCAGTGGGTCATCAACGGCTCCAAGTTCTTCACGACCGGCTCTCTCTATGCCGACTGGCTGACTGTTACCGGCACCACGGAAGATGGCCAGACCGTCAAAACACTGGCCGCCCGCAATGACCCCGGCCTGGAAATTGTGGATGATTGGGACGGTGTTGGGCAACGCCTGACCGCCAGCGGCACGGCACATTTTCGTGACGTCCATACCGAAGACGCCGATCTGCGTTACGGCAACACGGCCTTCCCGTATTCCCAAGCATTCTTCCAGCTCTATCATTTGGCGACTGTTGCCGGAATTGCGCGCTCCGCTGCAACGGATGTCGCGGATGCCGTACGGCGCCGTAAACGCACCTTCAGCCACGGTAATGCAGACCTCCCCGCGGAAGATCCACAGATCCTCGAAGTTGTCGGTCATGTTTTCAGTGGCGCTTATATCGCCGGTGCAGCTGTCGAACGCGCTGCCCGCGCCATTCAGGCCGTTGCAGATAGTCCTGCTTCGGAAGTCGAACTTACGGTTGCGCGTGCTGAACTCGAAGTCTGGCAGGTACAGGATCGGATTTTGCCGCTGGTTCTGGAAGCCACGACGGCTTTGTTCGACGCGCTAAGCGGTGGTGCAACCTTGCGCGTCGTCGGATTGGATCGACATTGGCGCAACGTTCGCACGCTGGGTAATCACAACCCCCGTGTCTATCGCACGCGCGTCGTTGGGGACTACGCCGTCAATGGAACCCTGCCCCCCGCTCAGTGGCGCGTGGGGGTGGCGTAATGGGACAGCACATCATCCTCAACGGCTTTACGATGGCCACGGTCTCGCACCTGAATTACGGCCTGTGGCGCCATCCCGCTGACCAGACACATCGTTATAAGGACATCGGCTACTGGACTGAGCTGGCACGCACACTCGATGACGCTGGGTTCGATGCCCTGTTTATCGCGGATGCCCTCGGCCAGATTGATGTTTACGGCGGTAGTCCAGACGCTGCCCTGAAGCACGGTATCCAGTCCCCGCTGATCGATCCGCTTCTGCTGGTGTCCGCCATGGCTGCCGCGACGACGACGCTTGGTTTTGGCATCACGCTGTCCACGACGTATGAGCACCCTTATCTGCTGGCCCGCAAGCTCACGACGCTCGATCATCTGACCAAGGGCCGTCTCGGCTGGAACATTGTGACGTCGCAGCAGGAAAGTGCGGCTCGCAATCTTGGATTAGACCATCAGATACCCCATGACGAACGCTACGACCGGGCGGACGAGTTCATGAGCGTCGTCTACAAGCTGTGGCTGAAGTCGTGGGAAGACGATGCTGTCATCCGAGGCCAAACGGCTTCGGGTGAGTGGATTTATACCGACCCGGCAAAAGTTCACCCTATACGGCATGATGGCCAGTACTACCGCGTTCCGGACGGCCATACTGCCGAGCCCAGCGCGCAACGGGTTCCCGTTCTGCTTCAGGCAGGCGCTTCAGCCCGGGGCGGCGCATTCGCGGCGCGACATGCCGAGGTTATTTTTGTCGTTGGTGCCGGCGCAGAAGGGACACGCAAAAATGTCCGGCGTATTCGTGAGGACGCTGCTCGCGAAGGTCGCGATCCAGGCAGCCTGCGCTTCATTTGCGCCGCTGCAGTCGTGGTCGGGGAGACTGAGGAAGACGCTATTCGCAAATTTGCGGAATACAAAGCCTTCTACGATGCCACCGGATCGCTCATTCATTACTCCTCAATGACGGGTGTGGACTTCTCGAAGAACCAGACAGACGAGGTCCTGACCTATCGTCCGACAGAAGCCAGCCAGTCTGTCCTTGAACAGTTTGACCCTGCCATCAGTGGTCGTTCATGGACTATTGCAGAAGCCACAAGCCCGGCAGAAGGCTTTGGCCGTGCCAAAACTTTCGTCGGTACAGGTGAAACCGTCGCGGATCAGATTGAGCAATGGCTCGAGGAATCCGAGACCGATGGCCTCAATCTGATCCAGCTTGTTAATCCGGACAGCTATAACGACTTCATCCGCCTTGTCTTGCCGGAACTGAAGCGTCGTGGCCGTATCAAGCCCAAGGACGGCAAGACCCTGCGTGAAAGGCTTTTTCCGCAGAATATGTCCGCACATCCAGCTCCCGACCATCCGGCCTGGCGCTGTTGACCCTCCCAAGACCTGAAAATTCCCGTTTCCTGTATCTTGTGAGTGTATCTCCATGCCCGCATTTTCATTTTCCAGCCGTAGCGCCAGTGGCTCCGTTTCTCTGATCGCCCTGCTGACCCTCTCGGTTAATACCTACGCTTTCGCTGATACTGCTTCTCCAGCCACCAAGGTGGGCACAAATCCGCGTCACGGCACGCCTGCACTGCCTGCTCACAAACCGACTGCATCCCGCGCCATCAGCGCCAAAGCGACCGAGAGCATTGGGGTGGAAGGCCACCGGCAGGCTAACTGGGTGTCCAATCCCGTTTCTGCTGTTACCATTCGCGAATATGCTGCTGGGACCAATCCGCTCAAGGCCCTCACCCGACTACCTGGGGTTCTGTTCAATTCCGGTGATCCGCAGGGTGTGAACACCTGGCAGAACTCATTCCTGATGCACGGCTTCGATCAGAGCCAGATCGGCATGACGCTGGATGGGATTCCGCTTGGAGACCAGCAATTCAGCAACGTTAACGGCCTGAGCCCGACCTCCGCTATTTCGTCTGAAAACATTGAGCGTATGGATGTTTCGGCGTCCACAGGTTCGGAGAGCGTGGCCAGTACGTCCAATCTGGGCGGTACGGTGCAGTTTATCTCACGCGATCCGTCTCACAAACGCGGGGCCAGTGTGAACCAGACCTTCGGGAGTAATGCGACCTACCGGACGTTTGTGCGTCTCGAAAGCGGCGATCTGAACCGCCAGGGGACGCGCTTCTATGTCTCCTATGCCCGCAACGACACCACCAAATGGCGTGGTGGGCAGGACCAGTTCATGCAGCAGGTCAACGCCAAGGTTCTGCACCCGATCGGGCAGGACAGCCGCATTACAGCCTACTTCGATTACACCGATATGCAGATGCAGAACTATCAGGACTACAGCCTGGATATGTTCAATAAGGGTGGCTACGCGATCGATAATTTCATCGGGCAACCTGGCGGCTATGAAAAGGCATATCGTCTCGCTCTGGCCCAGCGTGGACTTCCGGGAGGGCAGGTTCCTGCAGCCTATGCCAACCTCAAGAGCCCTTACACCGCGTCCTACTACGAGGGCGCCCAAATGCAGCATTCCTATGTCGGGGGTGTATCGGCCGATCTTGCTCTGACTGATCGCTTGCGCTGGCAGAGTACCGTCTATGGGCATCGCTCCTATCAGCGCGGTTCAGTCGCCAGCCCTCTGATCTCGTCTCCTAACGGAGCGCCTTTGATCGATCAGGTTACGCAGCCCGATACGAACCGCTTCGGCTTTACGACGTCCCTGTCCTATCGCATCGCGCATAACGTGCTGAATGCAGGTCTGTGGTATGAAAATACCCATTTCGACATTAGTAAGCCGCTTTACCAGCAGCCGCTGCTGCAGGACGTCCTCGACGGGACCGCAACACCCGTCAACGGGCTCGACAACCTCAAGAACCCTTTCCAGAATGGCTACCGACAGGTCTTTAATACCAACACGTTTGTCGCTTATTTCCAGGATACGTATCACGTAACCAGCACCATCGCGCTTCATGCTGGTTTCCGGTCCGTCCTGAACACGACCCGCGTCGGCGCGCTGGCCAACTGGGAAACTTACACCCGCACGACCGCTATCGCGGGCGGAAACTCCTTGACGTCCAGTAAGCCTTTCCTGCCGCATTTCAGCGGGGAATGGCGCTTCGCCCCTGGCCACCAGCTCTATTTTGACATCGCAGAAAACGTAAAGGTCTATCCTGTCTCGGGCTATAACAGCGGTTCATCCCCGTTCTCGACCACCCAGGCCGCCTATCTGGCTTCGAAAAGCACGCTGCGCCCCGAAACCGACTGGAATTTTGCGGGAGGCTATCGCTACACCGGCCGCCTCATCAGCGGCTCGCTCTATGGCTACCACACGATCTTTTCCAACCGGCTGCAGCGCATCTCCACCGGTCCGACAACCCAGCCGTACACCACCATCCAGAACGTCGGCGGTGTGACGATGACCGGTGTGGATGGTGCCGTCACACTCACACCCGTTAAGGGGCTGAGCCTGACCAACAGCATCAGCTACAACCATGCCGTCTATGACAACAACATTACTCAGACCGTCAACGGATCGCGGGTAACCTACAATATCCGCGGCCAGCAGGTCGTGGCCTATCCGCGTCTCATGTATCACGCTGATCTGTCTTACACCTGGCGCGATCTTCAGGCCCATATCGAAGCGCAGTATGTCGGCAAGCGAAACCTCAGCTATACGGGTGACACGAAGGTCCCGTCCTACTGGCTGACTAATTTTGGCGCACGTTACGACCTGAGCAAACAGTTGCACCGGTTGTCTCACACGGGCTTTCTCCAGCACCTCTCGGTAGACCTGAACGTCTATAACCTGACGAACGTAAAATACATCTCCACCATGGGGCAGAACGGTTACCCTATGGCTGGTGATTACCAGTCTGTCGTCCTCGGTGCGCCACGCCAGTATTTCGGCGCTGTTCATGCGGATTTCTGACATGCAGACGACGTTTCCCGCCGCTCCGCTTCTGCCAGCCAGCCGCCTGCCCCGGAGCTTTACCCTCCAGTATGCTGGCCTTCTGGTCTTCATGATCGGGGATGGCGTCGAGGTCGGCTATCTGTCGCCGTTTCTGGTCCAGACGGGGCAGACGGAGCACTTCGTAGCCCTTCTCTTCACAGCCTACGGACTCTTCGCTGCTTTGGCGGCTTGGTTCTCGGGCTTGCTGTGCGACATCTTTGGTAGTCGTGCCGTCATGACGGCTGGTCTGTTATTCTGGATTGTTCCGCAACTTCTCTTTCTGGGCGTTGCCATTCCGGCTCATTCTTCAGCCTTGCTACTCCTGACCTACGGGTTGCGAGGAGCAGGATATCCATTGTTTTCCTACGGGCTGCTGACCCTGCTCGTCACCACGATCCGTCAGGACCGGTTGGGTCGTGCTGTCGGTCTGTTTTGGTTCTGCTTTACCTGCGGTTTGCCCACGGTCGGTTCTATCGTGGCGCAACTCCTGCTTCCCGTTTACGGCCAGTACATTACACTCTGGATCGCCCTTCTCGGCGTGGGAGCGGGTGGCCTCCTTGCCGTCCTGCCGCTGCCCACTACGCCACGTGCAGAGAAAGGCAGCCTGAAAGACATCGGCCCTACCCTGCGCGAAACGGTTCGTCAGATCCGTCACAATCCGGGGGTCGGTCTGGCGTGCATCGTGCGGGCGGTCAATTCCAGCGCTACGCATGGCCTGATCGTTTTCATGCCGTTCTTTTTCACGGGCCGTCTGGGCTTGTCCCAGGATGTATGGATCAGCTTTCTCGAAATCATCTTTGCCAGCAACATCGTCTTTAACCTGCTGATCGGTTTTGCCAGCGACTATATTTCATGGCGGCAGACCATCATCTGGTTTGGCGGTATCGGGAGCGCCGTGAGTTGCGTTGGCCTGTATTGGGTCCCGCTGCTGTACGCCCAAAGTAGCCTGCTTATGGTCTACGCTTCCGCTGCCGTCTTTGGCATGACGCTTGCCGGATATGTGCCGCTTTCGGCTCTGACACCCTCTCTTCTGCCAGATCACAAGGGTATTGCCATGTCCCTGCTGAACCTTGGCGCAGGGAGTAGCGTCTGGATCGGGCCTTTCATTGTTTACCTTTTTGAAGGCGCTGTCGGCACGCAGGGAATTATCCTCATCTACGCCGCTCTGTTCCTGGCAAGCGCAATCCTGACCTTTTTCATTACGCCTCCGTCTCTCACGCGACCTGACCGCACTAGTAGTCAGACACTCCCCCAATCCGAAGGAGTTCCCTCATGACAAAGCTTACGATCGAAAAGGTCACATCGCGTATCGGCGCCATCGTTCACGGCATCAACGCCCGCGAGCGCTTTTCCGACGAGCACAAGGCGTTTCTCCATGAGGCCCTGTTGCGCCACAAGGTGATCTTCCTGCGCGACCAGTTTCTCGATGATGCCCAGCACGAAACGCTTAGCCGCGTCTTCGGAGATCCGATCCTTCACCCGACTATCCCCGCCGCTGACGGCACACCCTATACGTTCGAACTGAACTCCCGTAACGGTCGTTCCACGGATTCCTGGCACACAGACGTCACTTTCGTGCCGGCCTATCCCAAGGCCTCGATCCTGCGTGCCATCACGATCCCGCCCTACGGCGGCAGCACACTCTGGGCCAACACAGCCACGGCCTATGACGATCTCCCCGCGCCGCTGCAACAGCTTGCAGATACACTTTGGGCCGTTCATGGCAACGACTACGACACCAATTTCTACAAATACGACACGCGCCACGAGGAAATTGCGGACTTCCGCGCTCGTTTCATTTCACGCCTTTATGAGACAGAACATCCAGTCGTCCGCGTTCATCCTGAGACTGGCGAGCGCACGCTGATCCTGGGACATTTTTTCAAGGAGATCCGCGGCATCCCTACCCAGCATGCCAACCGGCTACTGGAGATCTTCCAATCCTATATTACGCAGATCGACAACACCGTCCGCTGGAACTGGAAACCCGGTGATGTTGCCATTTGGGACAATCGCGCCACGCAGCATTACGCTACAGCCGATTTTGACACGCATCCCCGCCTTCTGCGCCGCATCACGGTGCGCGGAGATACGCCTGTCAGCGTTACGGGTGAACAAAGTCGCTTACTCAAAGGCCCTGATGATGGTCAGAACCTCGATCACTGATTCTATCCGAAAGTTATGAATACTCGCCGCAGTAGGGGAGCACCGGCAAGCACGTTTCGAAATGCTATGGTGCTCCTCCCCGCCGCGAGCCCTATTATCCCGACGAATGGCTTTCATAGCCATGCCGTCATTAACATCCTCGTCATCGGTGAACAGCGCAACATTGCTGACCGCTTTATCGACTGCCACAATACCATGAACAGCCCGGCCTTCCGGATCCACCGAAGACCGGACGGACACTTACTTCGTTTTATCCTACGGCAACAAGATCGATCGGTCTTTCAAAAATTCACTCAATCTTGCCGCCGCCAGGATCTTTTGTCAGGCTGACCCAGCACTAAGCATCTTGCCTGGATTTAGAAGCAACATCGGATCATATCGCTTCTTTATAGCTGCGAGATCCGGTGATGCCACACGGTGCATACCGCCTTCCTCAATAGTCACGACATGGGGGTTCGCAATACTCACACCCCTTTTCTCATGTTCAGCAATGATATGATTAAGCCGCGCCTCATCTGTAAAGCGGATGACCGGCAAAGCGGCACAACTTACATGACCGCCCATCGGGAAGAACTCCAGATGCATCATTAGATCATCAGGGAACAGGGCACGGATTTCCGCGACTTTTTCCAAAGTTCCAACTGCCGGATAACCACACTGAAGATACGTGTAACCACGATCCTTTTTTAGAACCTGAAGCGTCGTGTGATTCCACGTCAACTCGTAAAGCGGGGTTGCCCCTGCCGTGTCTTCAGCTTCTCTGGTGTTAGCTTCATAGCAAAGGTGGCCGTTAGCAGCTTCAGCCAGCGCCTTGACCGTTTCAATACCCGCCGGAGCAATCATGAGAATGACCAGTGACGCCCCATCCGGCACGTGCTCGCGTACGGATGCGAAGAATGGCGGCAGGTCACCGTCAACGACAGACACCAGCTTCTTCTGAATGCCTGCCTGAAGAGCAATATCACGCGCAAAAACTGCCGCTTCTTCAAACGTGCCGAATGAGATGGCCATATCCTGCCAATCCACGGCTGGCTCAACACCAATTTCCAGCTCGGTAATCAGGCCTGTCGTACCGTAGGTGTGAAGAATGCCCCGCGCATCAGAGCCGCGAAGTTCGAGAGCTTCCGGGTTTTCACCCAGAGTGACAAAGCGGAGCCCCAAAACATTTCCGGGAGACGAAAGACCGCCCCAACGAACAGACCCTATGCCGCCGGATCCACCCGCAATAAATCCGCCGATCGTTGCCGTCCGTTTCGTGGACGGATACATGCGGACTTCCCAGCCCCGTTCATGCAAAGCACGATCCAAGTCCAGCATGTTCATGCCAGCCTGCACCCGCGCGACACCATCCTTGACCCAAAGTAGCTTATTAAGCTCTGTCATTTCAATAACAGCGCCTCCTTCCATGGGAACAGCCTGGCCGTAATTCCCGGTCCCGCCTCCACGCGGAGTAAGGAAAGTTTTTGTCTCACGGGCGGCTCGGGCAATGTGAAGCAGGTCTTCTTCATTACGTGGCATAACGATACAATCGCCGAAACAGCTATCAAGCTGTCGCTTCAAAACGGGGCTGTACCAGTAAAAATCCCGGCTTTTCCGCTTCACAAGAGCTGGAACCGTCTGAACGGGAATATCGCCAAGAAGCGACAGGAAGGTCTCAACAGAACTCATCGACCAAGATCCTCCGTAATCGGACGCAGGCGATCCAATGGGTATTCCGCAATTTCTGCGAGAAGTTCAAGAAAGCCTTCGATCCACTGATTAGCGACAGCCTCGCCTTTCTCAGCCGTAGCAATGCCAGCATTCCCTGCCGCGCCTGACGGATGGATGTCATGGGTTAGCCAGCCAAAGCCGACGCGCCCTTCTGCTTCCAGCCATTTGGCCGTCTCAGCAAGCTTTTGAGGCCATGGCTCGAAATTATCAGCGCGTTCCATCTCAACAAGATCTGGACGCAGGTGAAGCATCAGCGATGTTTCAATATCGCCACCATGAATGCCATATCGGCGCTCTTCGTCGGTAAACATGCCATCCGGTACACCGAAACGAGACCAGCCCACACAGACAACAAACATTCCATGTGTCCGGCGGAGTGTTCTGGCAACAATGTCTAAAATCTGTGGCTGTCCACCATGAGAATTCAGGAGCACCAGCCTCTTCACACCAGATCGTGCAACACTTTCACCAATTTCGATGAGGACCTGTGTGAGGGTCTGCGCGCTGAGGGTCAGTGTTCCAGGGTAAGCAACATGCTCTTCGCTTTTGCCAACAGCCTGAATAGGAAGTGCCGTGGCGGGGACGGTTGAAGGGAGCGCTTCCATTGCTTTGTCGAGCAGCATCTCGTTGATACAGGCATCCACATAGACCGGAAGATGTGGGCCATGCTGTTCCACCGCCGCCACAGGAAGAATGGCCACGGTCTCAGGGGGAAGCTGGCGAAACTGGCGGGAAATCATGTCACACCAGCGCTTTTTGGGCCAGAAAACCGTCTCGGAACTGCTTGTCATGGGCTTGTCTTCCGTTGTCTGTTTTGTGGAATGACACGCCCCGGTCAGGACGAGCCAACACATCCCCTGCTCCGATATGATATCATCCCGGAACGAAAAGATAGATGAAACAGGAAGATTGCAGCTTTTAAAGCATCTATTTTCGACCGGACCAGTGCAAAAAAGAGGGCGAAAATTTCACGGGCATTCCGCTAGCGTTTCAAAAAAACAGGAGCCCTGCCATGTCTGAATTTTCAACACAGTCAATGCCTGAGCGCTCTGTGCGCCTGACTCGCCTCTCCAAAACGGTGATGGTCGCGTCTCTGGGTGTCTTCGGTCTGCTCGTCGCACTTAATAATATTACAGATTATGGTTCGAACTACGCATTTGTCCGTCACGTCTTGTCGATGGATACCACGTTTCCCGGCAACAGCCTCAAATGGCGCGCGATCTCAAACCCGCTGCTCTGGCATATTTTTTACGTCCTGATTATTGGCGCTGAATTCACAACCGGTGCCCTTTTTTCATTGGCTGCCTGGAAGATGGCCAAGACCATTAACGGGGATTTTTCAGCCTTTAAGGCCGCTCATACCCTTGTTCCCGTCGCGACGGCTGTAGGATTTCTCATCTGGTTTTTCGGCTTCTCTGTCGTCGGAGGTGAGTGGTTCGCGATGTGGCAATCCCATAGCTGGAACGGACAGGAAGCCGCCTTCCGGTTTTTCATGACCATGCTTGGAGTATGTATTTTCACCCAGCAAAAAGAATGAGTGCATCCTTTTTGTGCGCATAAAGGGGTCAAAAAGGTATCGGTCAAGCAGCAGAATAGCTCTTCCCACGGAGACAAAAAAACCGTTACGGTCTAATTATAAATGGACGTTGGGAGGCAGCTCATGACACCTTACAGGCTTGATCGACGCAGTATGCTCCGCGGCATCATGGCTGCGGGCGCGGTGTCTTCCCTGCCCTCTGGGCGAGCAAAAGCGGCATCCAAGCCCCTGAGTCTGCTGACCAACTGGTATGCTCAGGCAGAGCACGGAGGCTACTACCAAGCCTCCGAAGACGGACTGTACAGTGCTCAAAATCTGGATGTTTCAATTCAGATGGGTGGCCCCCAGATGAACATGACCCAGCTTCTGATGGCGGGACAATGTGACATCGCCATCATGCAGGGTGAAGAAGCCATCCGCTGTGCAGTACAGGGCATTCCCGCCGTCGCAATCGCTACGACTTTCCAGAAAGGCGTTGGCGGCGTGATGACCCATCCGGATATTCACGACATTGCCCAACTCAAGGGCCATCCCATTCTGATCAGTTCAGAAGGGCGAGCCAGCTTCTGGGTGTGGCTTAAGAAGCGTTATGGCTTCACGGAAGACCAGGCCCATCCCTACACCTATAATCTCCAGCCCTTCGCTTTCAATCCGCAGATGGCCATGCAGGCCTTTGTTTCCTCGGAGCCCTACGGCGCCAAAAAAGCGGGTATTCCATTCAATTTCTTCCTCCTCGATGACCTGGGCTACGCTGCCTATGGAAACGTGCTGATGGTGTCCCGCAAGACCCTCGAAGAACGTCGCCCCGAACTCCAGAAGTTCATCGCGGCCAGCAGCGAAGGCTGGAAACGCTATATTTTTGGAGAGTCCACCAAGGGGGATGCTGCGATCCGTAAAGCTAATCCGGATATGAGCGCGGACCAACTCGCGTGGTCCCGTCAGAAACTCCGCGACATCAAAGCTCTGGGCGCACCGGGAGCACCCATCATGACAATGAATGATGAGCGCTGGCAGCGCATTCACGACATCCAGCTTTCAGCTCAACTCATTGCAGACAGTCCGAAATGGAAAGATGGGTATACCCTTGATGTCGTCCACAACAGCCTGGCGACTGTCCCCGCATGAGCAGTCCCGTTCTTTCCCTGAGCAGCGTTGAGAAAATTTTCCCCAACGGCGTGCGCGGTCTTTCTCCTGTCGATCTGAGTGTGGAGAAAGGAGATTTCGTTACGCTGATTGGGCCATCTGGATGCGGCAAAAGTACGCTCCTCAAGCTCATCGCCAATCTTCATACCCCGTCGGCTGGCACACTGAACTGGTGGGGCGGCGGCTTCAGGGACGTAGGTCAGAAAGGGCGCCGTATGGCGTTCGTCTTTCAGGACGCAACGCTCATGCCATGGGCCACGATCGTGAAAAATGTGCGCCTTCCGCTTGATTTGGAAAAAGTGGATCGGACAACGGCTGACAAGCGTGCCCATGCCGCTCTTGAACGCGTTGGCCTAGGTCATGTGGCCGATCAATATCCGGCACAACTTTCCGGCGGCATGAAGATGCGCGTTTCCATTGCCCGTGCACTCGTTACTGAACCAGATCTTCTTCTGATGGATGAGCCATTCGGTGCACTGGACGAATTTACCAGAAACCGTCTGGATGAAGAGATGGCTCGTCTTTGCTATGAAGACGGGCTTACCACCCTATTCGTCACACATGCCCTTCATGAGGCTGCATTTCTGTCCAGCCGCGTGATGGTCATGGCGGCTCATCCTGGGCGTATTCATGCTCAATACGAAATAGACCGTGGCATTGTCCGCGACGAAACTTTCCGCCTTTCCGATCAGTTTGCCGGCATCAGCAAAGAATTGGCGATCCTCCTGGAAGATGCCAGTCGGGACAGCATGATTGGTCAGGAGGCGCGGCAATGATGACATCCCGCTCTCTCTCGCTCCTTGCTCCCATCACACTCGGAATCATCATTCTGGCAGCATGGGAAGCGGTTTGTCGCTTCTGGCATATCCCGCCTTACCTGATGCCCTCTCCGTCTGCCATCTGGCGTGCTTTGATGTTGGACGGCGTGTCATTACTCCATGCGTTGCTTATCACTCTGGAAATCACATTTGCGGCGCTCGTTGTGGCCGTCCTCGGGGGTGTTCTGATAGCCTTCCTATTGGTGCAAAGCCCGCTGATCGAACGATGCCTGATGCCTTATGTGGTCATCATGCAGGTGACCCCAATTGTAGCAATTGCGCCGCTGATCATCATCCTGATCCACAATACTCCCCTCGCCCTCACTGCCTGCGCAGCATTAGTAGCGATCTTCCCTGTGATCTCGAACACTCTGCAAGGCCTGCGCAGCGTGGATCCTGATCTTGCGGCTTACTTTCAGATGCACAAAGCCACCCGCCTTCAAATGCTGCTGCGACTGCGAATTCCAAGTGCTCTTCCCATGTTCATGGCGGGCTTGCGCATCGCAACAGGCCTTTCACTTGTTGGCGCCATTGTAGCTGAGTTTGTTGCCGGAACCGGCGGCAATTCGGCTGGCCTGGCGTACCAAATCCTTCAATCCGGCTTTCAGATGGATATTCCCCGGATGTTCGCGGCGCTGTTCCTTATTACAGTCGCAGGCCTCGTCCTGTATGCCGCAGCAGCCAGCCTCCAGCGCTTTGCTCTGAGACATCGCTCATGACTTTTCCAGCTTCTTTCAGCACCGCCCCAGGCGTCCTCCTGAACGCGACTATTCCGGCAAGTCTGCGGCCTTCGTCATTCACTGATGAGTCCATGTGCTACGATATCGCGCTCTCAGATGGGAAGATTTCAGATATTCTACCGGCAGGAAATCTCTCTTCCGTCGGTGAAGCAATCGATCTGAAAGGTCAGATGGTCTGGCCCTGCTTTGCAGATATTCATACCCATCTGGACAAGGCCTTCATCTGGGAGCGTACACCCAATCCTGATGGAACCTTCATGGGGGCCTTGCAAGCCACAACCCAGGATCGAGAAGCGTATTGGACGGACGCAGACGTTGAGCGCCGCATGGAGTTCAGTCTGAACTGTGCCTACGCGCACGGGACAAGCGCCATAAGAACGCACCTGGACACCTTCGGCACGCACGGGAACCGCGTTTGGCCGCTTCTGCGTCGCCTTCAAAAGAAATGGTCCGGGAAAGTTGCTCTGCAAGGCGTCTCCCTGACCATGCCTGAGCGCTACATGGGTGAAGACCGGGACGGCATCGTTAGAAATGTCGCCGAGACAGAGGGGGGCGTTCTGGGAGCCGTCCTGATGAAGCACAACACGACGCCCGAAGCCCTCGAAGTTCTCTTTGGACTGGCCACAGAATATGGGCTCGAACTGGATCTGCATGTCGATGAGAATGGAGAAACAGACGGAACGGCCCTGGAATTGATTGCCAAGACAGCTCTGAAGCTTCGGTTTCGTCAAAAGATCTTATGCGGCCATTGCTGTAGCCTTAGCGTTCAAAGCGAGACGCAACAGACGCACATTATTTCCCTGCTCGGCGAAGCCGGGATTGGCATTGTGAGTCTTCCGCTTTGCAACATGTACCTTCAGGACCGCACCGCAGGGCGCACACCAAGATGGAGAGGTGTAACCTTACTACAGGAACTCGATGCCTCGGGTATCCCAGTCATGCTTGCCAGCGACAATGTCCGAGACCCCTTCTACGCTTACGGGGACTTTGACATGCACGAAATTCTTCAGGGCGGTACGAGGATCGGCCAGTTGGATCATACTCACCGTCCTTGGGCGCAGTCGGTCACAAGCCGTCCGGGATCTTGGATGGGAAGGACCCATCGTCTGGAAAAAGATGCACCAGCCGATCTGATTATCTTTCCAGCTCGTTCCATGAATGAATGGATGAGCCGCTCTCAGGCCGGACGGACAGTTCTCCGAAACGGTCGCATTCTCGAAGAAACTCCCCCTTCATACGAAACTCTGGGAGGTGAAATCTGATGTTCGCGCTGAAATCTCGCCGGACGGAGACAATGCAAACGCGGGATGGCGTTTCACTGATTGCTGATATCTGGGAACCAGAAGGAGACGGCCCCTTCCCCGTTCTTCTGATGCGACAGGCTTACGGTCGCAAGATTGGTACGTCGCTCTGCTACGCACCACCAGAATGGTATGCCAGTCACGGCTATATCGTCATCATGCAGGACGTGCGGGGACGCGGAGATTCTGGCGGTGAGTTTGTCCTGTTCGAGCATGAAGCGACTGACGGCGCAGATACGATCGCCTGGGCTGCATCCTTACCGCGCAGCAATGGTCGCGTGGGGATGTTTGGCTTCTCCTTTCAGGGGAGCAACCAACTTCTGGCGGCCGGAGAAAAACCAGCAGCGCTCAAAGCGGTAGCCCCTGCCATGATCGGCTGGCAGCTGGATCAAGACTGGGCGTATGAAAATGGGGCTTTCCCGATGCGCGCAAATCTTGGTTGGGCGACGCAACTGGCAGCAGAAACCGCAAGGCTTCAGGGAGACTATGAGGCCCAGCAGGCGCTCTTTGCGGCTAGTCGGGGTATGTCTTTCAATGGGCGACAGCCAACTGTGCCTGCCCATGAGGCGCTTCTGGCGAAATATAGCCATTATACCCGCTGGAGGGAGACGCCTCCGGGAGATGCCTACTGGGACAAAATCTCTCCCGCATCGCGGCTGTCCGAAATCGCGGAACTGGCACCCGCAGTTCTACTGATTGGGGGATGGTACGACAGCCATCTTCCGGGCACGCTGGAAGCATATCGTGCTCTGTCCCCGCACATGCCAACACGCTTGATTGTTGGCCCCTGGTCTCACTTTCCTTGGGATCGACATATCGGGGACGTGGACGTCGGCGAGGCTGCCATTACAGATATTGATCAGCAACAGATCGCATTCTTCGATCAATATCTAAAAGCTGCCCCTATACCCGACGCGAACCCAGTACGCCTTTTCGATATGGGCACCTGTTGCTGGCAGGACTTCCCGACACTCTCGACGGGGACAGTTCCAAGCTATCCAGTCGGGACAGGCCGCTCCGCGATTGACACACGCGATGGCATTCTGAGCGCGTCGACAGCGCCTACAGCACCGTCAGAGAGCCTTACTCTCGATCCGTGGCGCCCTTCCGGTCCGTGTGGTGGAAGCTTCGGGTTTCCGGGAGGCCCAGTAGATCGTGCCCGCACTGATGCGCGTTCAGACGTCCTGACATTCACGACGTTCCCGCTCGAATTCGATCAGCTGCTCGCAGGAACGATCACAGGGTGCTTTGAAATCGAGAGTGAATACGCCGGTTTTGACCTTCATGCCTGCGTCTCGCGTATCGATCAGAACGGCAAAGTACACCCTCTCGCAGAAGGATATGCGCTGACTGCCCCTGGTCAGACATCTCTGCCGCTGCGGGGAACATGCGTCACCTTGAAAGCCGGAGAAAGATTGAGACTGTCCCTGTCTCTCTCCTGCTTTCCCGTGTTTCCAATCAACCCCGGCACAGGGGCCAGCCCTATTACCGCCACTCTGGACCAACAACAGGTGACGACAGTTCACTTCAAATGCGGCTCCGGAACCTACCTTCTTCTTCCTTGGATCAAACAGGAAAGATAATTCTCATGCCTTTCGCAAAATGCAGCCCTGATAGCGTTGAAGCCTTCCGGATTGCTCCGGATTCAACCAATTACTTTGCCATTTTGTTTGACAAGACAGCTGGCGATTACGCGTCTATTGCCGTTGTCGAAATTTTTGAACCTGGTGGCGCAACACCGCCCAACACACACACGGATGCGGACGAAATGTTTTTCGTTCTGTCCGGCACAGGCCGCGCCTGGTGTGATGGTCAGAGCTGCGAACTCAAGGCTGGCGACGCGCTTCTGGTCAAGCCGGGATCCGAGCACGTTCTGGAAAACACAGGCAGCAACAAACTCTATACTTTGACAGTGATGACCCCAGACGAAGACTTCGGAAAGCTGATCCGCAGCGGAATTCCAGTCAAGCTTGATGCGGAGGATTTGGCGGTCCTGTGTGGAGGGAGTCAATGAGACGTCTGGGCAGTACACACGTCAACAGTTGGGGGGCCACGACGTCTTCCATCAGCCTTTTACGGCCTGAGCGTCCTTCCCGGCCTGTCAGCGTTCCGTCCCAGCCTCAGGCTCTGACTTTCGATCTCGCTCGTACCGCCATTATCGTGATCGATATGCAGAACGACTTCTGCCATCCTGATGGCTGGTTAGCATCTATTGGTGTCGATATCACGGCGGCCCGTCGTCCGATCAAGCCTCTTCAGTCTCTCCTTCCCGCGCTGCGAGAGCATAATGTCCCTGTAATCTGGCTGAACTGGGGAAATCGGCCAGATAAGCTCAACCTTCCTCCTTCTATCCTGCATGTTTATGACCCCGCAGGTGAAGACAAGGGCATCGGAGCGGCTATAGGTTCTGCAGATCGCAAAGTTCTGGAAGATGGCAGCTGGAATGCTGCGATCGTTAACGAACTCGCGGTGTATCCGGAAGATATTCACGTTTCCAAGTATCGAATGAGTGGATTTTGGGACACCCCCCTCGAAGGCATCCTCAAGAACCTACGCGTGGACACATTGCTTTTCTCCGGGGTGAACAGCGATCAGTGCGTTCTGAGCACGCTGACAGATGCAGCCTGCCTCGGATACGACTGCATCTTTTTGGACGATTGCTCCGCAACGACCTCTCCTGAGTTCTGCCAAGAGGCAACAGTTTATAACGTTCGCCAGTGCTATGGATTTGTAGCATCAGGCTCAGATCTCACAAAACGTCTTACTAGCTACACACGAAATGAGCGGCTTTCAGAATTAAAGACATCCGAAAGCTGACCATGTCAAATGTCATTGGAGTATATGTAATTAATACATTCCAGTGACATTATTAGAGACTATTAATATTAAATTGTTATAATTATCTATCTACGGAATATTTTACTTTCTTTTTTCTAATGTTATGAGAGTGGGTTACCTATATTAAATTTTTTGAAAGAGAAGATGACATGTCTGTAGTTCTTCTCTTCAAAACTTCATGACAGGCCCGTCATTGAAGGCCCCTACGCTTAGATTAAGCCTATGTCGTCAGCCACCAATTCAAGATGCTTTACAATCCCTCTGATTAATTAGAGCAAAGAGAATTATATTTGACTGCAGCTTAATTCGAACGGCGTCAGCCGCTCCTGAACCTGCTGGAAAGACATCACCATAAAAAAAGCCCTCAGAACATTATGTTCTGAGGGCTTCGTGGGGCCGGAAGAGAAATCAGAACCCTGTAGAAATCGTTCCCGTCATGCTGAAACGCGGTTCAACGTAGAACTGAGCACTAGACCCAGCGCCTGAAAGATTCCCATTCATCAGCCGGACGGCAGAAGCGTTGGTACCTACACCAACCACGCCTGTCCGAACAATCGAACCTGTTAGGTTGGTGAAGTTCAAACGAATGGTGGGAGACTTTGCATACCAAACTGGCTTGAAATGATAACCCAGAGATAGTGTGTTCGTTACGTATCCCGGAATACGCTGATCGCCTGCAATCGAAACGGACTGCGGACCTGTGTAATGAACCGTTGCGTTAGCGAAGAAGCCTTTATTCACATAGGTCAGGCCGAAGTTTGCCATAACATGCGGTGACAGAGGTGCCTGCGTGCCCTTTGTTCTGAAGGCGGTCAGGTTCCCACTTGCATCGGACGCGGCAATATTCGTGTCCATTCGCGCGTTAAGGTATTCGAACGAAACATACGGGCTGAAACCATAGATCGGCTGCGTGGAGAACATGGCATCAAAACCACGCGCAGTCTGGTTGCCTGCATTAACTACACCCGACTGATTATTGCCCAGGTACGTGCTCAGGAGACGGTTCGTAATGTTATAGTTGAAGAGATCAAGATCAACGATAACGTACTTATCATTATACCGATATCCAAGCTCTTCCTTGATGGAATACTGGTTCTTGGGCAGCTTTCCAGTGAGGGTAGTGTTCCCAAGAGCCGATGCAGAAGGCTGACGGAAGTCACCCTCAGCATTGATGTAAACCTGATGGTGCTCGTTGAAATGATAACTGACGGACAGGTGCGGCAGAGGTGCCGTCAGGTTCTGGCCCATTTGCTTGTGTGCCGGATATGTCGTGTACCAGACATTGGACATCACATATTTGAAACCACCATTGACCAGCAGACGGTCATGAAAATATTTCGCTGTATCCTGAAGAAAGAGGGAGTGAATTTCATAACCAGTGGTGTTGCCGAAATACGAGCGGGAACCACCAGAATAGACTTGATAGGTTGAATCGTTCGGGCTCGGGTTGGAACCATCAGCCTTCGTCACGCTAACAGGAAAGTGCTGAGTATAATCCTGGTTTTCGTACCAGTACCCGAGCTCAAAATGGTTATGCTTGTCGATATCATAGCCCAGCTTGGCTGTAGCACCGACGTCAAGAGCTCCATTCTCTTGGAAATAGCTTGTTAGCGGCGTACCAGCAGCAATGGTCTGACCAGACTTAAATGTTGTTGTACCATTGGCAAAGCCACCTGACGAACCATCCCATCCCTGGCCCCAGTTATAATACGGACGCAGATCGAACTGGAGCTTATCTGTAAGGACGATATGAATTGGAGCGCTCAGAAAGAGCTGGTTCCAATGATCGATATTGTTTTTCCAGTAGTCGTTTCCAGTTGCATCAAATCCAGCCTTACGACCGTATCCCTCACCTGTGTCCTTATACTTATGGAACTGTGCAGCAGTGGGATACCGATCAATTGTGAAGTCTTCGAAGTTCCAAGACATGAAGAGCTTCGCAAACGAACCATTCTCCCAGTCCTTGCGAATACCGAAATCAAGATGACGGCGCTCGTTGATACCCGCCCCCATCCATGAACGAGCATGTGTATTCGAAAACGACAGGTAGCTACGAATGCCGCTCTTGCCGATATCACCGGTCTCTAAGCGCATGAATTCGCGAGACAGGTTATTCGTGCCGTACGAAAAATCCATCAAGCCGCCGAATGTATGCGACGGATCATGAGATACTTCGTTCATGACGCCCGCGGCAGCAGACGTGGCGGGCAGATCAACGGCGGACGAACCCGGCGTGAGGCTGACACTATCCAGATTTTCTGAATCAATGTCTTCGGCCATATAAGCCGCACTGGCTGCAGGTGCACCGTCGACCATAAGAGCCATATCAGCATCGGTCAGGCTTCGGCTCTGAATACGCCCACCCTGCATACCAGACGTATCAGGCGTCGAAACGTTCACGCTCGGCAGGTTCTTGATAAGATCAAGTGCTGTGCTTGTCGGGCTTTTAGCCTCGATAAATGCCTTCGTGATTGTCTGGATAGCGTAAGGCGCAGTCTCGACACGCATCATGCCGCCACCCCGGCTTCTGGCCAGGCGGGACGTGGACACTGTGACGTGTTCATCCCCCGTCGAGTTGATCGATGCCGGGCGACGCATTTTTGGATGAGCAGGAACAGCTGTAATCTCAGCTTTTTGACCCGCCACAGCCTGCGAGTGATGCGCATGAGCTTTATGGTGGACAGCGGCGTTACTCGAAGCTGCCTGCGCGGAAGCAGCAAGAGACGACGAACCAAAGCCAGCCAAACACGTTACAAGAAGAAGTGCCTTCCTGGACGAGTGTTTTTCAAATCGGTACGGACACATAACCTTTTGGCTTCTCCTGCTGCAAAACGATTTTCGTTCCTGCCAGGACCTGATCTCTTGTGCAGAAGAGATCCTTTCCCATAACGAAAACGTAACATAATCGAGCGCTACCTCAGAAGGCGAATAATTGCCTCGCACCGACATCAAAAATAGGACACAAGGCAGATCCCGAGCATTTGATGTGTCTTTTACACACGCCTTCACATGTTTTGCAACATTCTCCCGATAGATCATACCTTGCTCTTCTATTTTTAAAATATATGTTTTATTTCAATTCCTTATAGGAATTTTTAGCTCTAAAATTTTTACTGTTTTTCGCATCACATGTGTGCTGATCACAATCATAATGGCGGCATAAGGCGAACGGTTCCCAAGGTGTGTTCTTAATGCAACACGTTCTCTTCCAATTACGAAAACTGTCGCTACCAGAGGTGTTAGAGATGTTTTCCATCTTTCCTTGAAAGATCTTCGGAACGTTCTTAGTCTGCATCTTTTCGGTGCGAAAACTACGATGCTCCATAGCCGCCTTCTCATCTATCTGGATACGGTTGCCCGCTGCGGATCCATCCGAAAGGCAGGCGAACAGCTAAACGTTGCCTCAACTGCGATTAATCGGCAGATCCTGACGCTGGAAGATAATCTGGGCACTCCCATATTCCAGAGACTTCCCCGCAAACTGGTTTTGACGGCTGCGGGAGAAATCCTGCTTGCTCACGTCCGCGAGACGCTCAAAAACATGAACCTCACGCGGCAAGTTTTGGAAGATCTGAAAGGTCTCAAACGCGGGGAATTTTCTATCGCTACGATGGTAGGTCCCATCTCGACCTTTTTGCCGCTTGCTCTGGCTGATTTTCACAACACACATCAAAACGTGCGGATCCATGTCAGCACCTACGGCACGCATGATCTCGTCGAGACTGTCAAAAATGGGCAGGCCGATATTGGCATCGGGTTTGATATTCCTGTGGACAACAGCCTCGTTGTACAGACGTCGCGCACGGTTCCCCTAGGCGTGGTGATGAGCGTCCATCACCCCCTCGCCCATCAGGAATCCATTACCCTCGAAGAATGCAACGCGTGGCCACTAACCGTAGCTGACGCCAGCATGGCTATTCGACCCCACCTCGAAGATCTCTATGCAGCTCGAAATCTGATCTTGACGCCGGCCATCGAGACCAACTCGATTGAGCTAATGCGCCAGATGGCTCTTTCCCCTGGAAATATCACTTTCCTGACACCCTTGGACATCATTCAGGAGAAAGCCGAAGGAAAGCTCAAGTTCCTGTCTCTCAACGAGCACGGGACCCAACCCCAGACCCTCTCAATCGTGGCGCGGTCAAAGATTTCCAATCCATTCACCGCGCTCTTCATTGAACGGGTAGAGTACTTTCTCCAAGATTACACGAGCGCTTCTGTCTGAAAAAGAAACACTTTCAAACCACCATGCGGAATGGGAGCCCCGGTGGGGAGAAACGGAAGCCCAGTTGCGTGGGCCAGTGAAATTTCCGTCGTTAGAATACCCACACGCCATCCCTTAAAGTGTTCTTTAAGTCTTTGCCCCAGAGCACGATACAGCGCAGAAAGCTTCGCCTTATCGCCGATACGTGTCCCATAAGGAGGATTTAGAATAACCAATCCGGGGGCACTTCCATCAGGCGGGCTGATTTCACTGATTGTGGCCTGACGAAACTCCGTGCACTCCGCAACCCCAGCCCGCAAAGCATTAGCCTCGCTCATGGCAATCGCACCGGCATCCCTGTCACTTCCGTAAAAGCAGAAACCGGGTGTACGCTCACTTTTAACGGAGCGCATTGTCTGCCACGCAGCTTCGTCATACGTCGTGAGTTGCTCAAAGGCGAAGTGTCTTGAGCGCCCAGGATTGAGGCGAGACGCGATCTCGGCAGCCTCAATCACGAAGGTCCCGGAACCGCACATGGGGTCCACCACCGTTTCCTGACCGTCGTAACCACATTTTCTCAAGAAAAGCGAAGCCAGGGTTTCTCGCATGGGAGCGCGATTGACCGCCTCTTTATGCCCGCGCCTGTGCAGAAGATCCCCCGACGTATCGACACTGACTGTACAGAAATTCTGATCAATTCTGACACGTAGAACTACATCAGCATCAGCTTCAGCAGATGCACCCAAGATTTCCGTCACAACCTTGGAAATCCGCTCTGCCGCCGCACCGCTATGATAGATCCGTGAAGACGAACAGGAGACGTCCACCTTGAACGGAACATCCGGACGCAGCACTTCCGACCACTTAATCTCCCGTGCGCGTTTTTCAAGTTGAGACAGATACTCCGCCTTGAACTGCGCCACGCGTGCCAGTACCCGACTAGCTCCCCGGATCCAGAGATTGGCTCGCCAGACTTCAGGCCACCCTCCTCGCAGTGTCACCCCGCCGTGTACGACTTTTGGCTGGCGAAAGCCCTTCATCCGGACTTCGGAGCAAAGGGTTTCTTCCAGTCCCGGAGGAGCAGCAAGAAAGATCTCAAAGTGCCTGTTATTCGTCATGGGCCCTGAATGGCAGGAAGAGCGCCAAACAGCAATCGCCAGTTCCGCATTCCAGCTAACAGCAAAAACCGAAGCATTAAAAACCACTCCAACAGTTTAACCTTCCCGGCAATAAAATTTCTGTGCTGACGCGAACGAGCCCTTCATCACAACGTAAACTGCAGATGTTCGGAAGCCCCCTGATGATCTCCTGTGACCAGCGGCCTTTCCCCATCACGATCCCACGTGCAGCACGATCATCCCATCAGGAGGAGCGACCATGAACCCTTCAGAGCGTCGTAAATTCGGACGAAAAGACTTTAGCGTTACAGCTTTTGCCTTCGGCACTGCCCCTCTGGGGAATTTTCTTCAGGAGGTTGGAGATCAGGAGGCAGATGAGATGATCCAACAGGCTTGGAGTGCTGGCATTCGCCTCTATGACACGTCCCCCATGTATGGCCATGGGCTGGCAGAGCTCAGGCTCGGGCACTCCCTCCGTTGGAAAAACAGAGATGATTTCGTCGTCATGACAAAAGTTGGGCGAACGCTGCATTCTGCTCGCAGGACCGAGATTGACTTTGCTCCGTGGGTTAATGCCGCCCCCAACAAAATGACCTTTGACTACAGCTACGACGGAACGATGCGAGCTTTTGAAGACTCCCTTCAAAGGCTCGCGCTCGAGCACATCGATGTCGCTTTCATCCACGATATCGACCAATTTACGCATGGTCCCGATCAGCCAGAAGCCTTTCGACAGGCAATGGACGGGAGTTGGCGCGCTTTGGAAAAACTTCGATCAGAAGGTGTCGTCAAAGCCGTCGGTGTTGGTGTGAATGAATGGGAAGTCTGCCATGCCGCTCTTCAGCAACGTGATTTCGACTGCTTCCTTCTGGCAGGTCGATACACTTTGCTGGAACAGGACGCGCTGAACGAGTTCCTACCTCTCTGTGAACAGCGAGGCGCCACCCTTATTGTTGGCGGAGGTTTCAATTCAGGAATTCTGGCAACAGGAGCGGTTCCGGGTGCGAAGTACAATTATTCCCCTGCCCCCGGACACATCCTGGATCGCGTCAAGAAAATTGAGGCAGTCTGCGACGATTATGACGTTTCACTCCCTGCCGCCGCACTTCAGTTTGTGGTGGCACACCCCTCGATTTCTTCGTTTTGCGCGGGCACACGAAATGTGACCCAACTCAAGCAGAACCTGGAGTGGTTTGCTCAGCCCATCCCTGAAGACTTCTGGGCTGAACTCAAGTCAAAAGGCCTGCTTGCAGAACGTGCTCCAGTGCCTGCACTGGCTTAATCCTAATATCGGTCTGCTCAGGATTTTTCCTGGCGTTCCCGGAGGATCCTGAGCGTTAAAACATCATCTTTTAGCGAGACCGACCTTTGGTTGATGAAAATCCCATCTCGTATGCTGGACAGTGAAAATGATATATGTAACATGAATAACGTTATATGTTGTTGTGTGGCCGTTATTCCTGCCTAAAGAAGCACACCTCAGATTTATTGAACGTAACATTCCAGAATGTTCGCTTTGAGATTTGACGGTCCTTCTTTCTGGGTTATCCCCACCCAACAGCGTGTTTTATGTGTGTTTGTCAGCTTTAGGTGTGCTGTATGGATCTGGTTCTTGGAATTGATGTTGGGACTGGCAGTGCACGCGCTGGCATTTTCACCCTGACCGGGCAGAAAATGGCCTCTGCGGTGCAGCCAACCAGAACGTGGTCACCGGCCCCGGATTTTGCACAGCAGTCGTCCGAAAATATCTGGGCTGCGGTCTGTACAGCCACCCGCACTGCGCTCGCGACACTCACTGAACCTTTCCGCATCATCGGGATCGGATTTGATGCCACCTGTTCCCTTGTCGTACTTGATACGAACGGCAAGCCGCTCTCGGTGGACCCGCAAGGTGCACCAGAGCAGGACATTATTCTTTGGGCCGATCACCGTGCATTGAGAGAAACTGCCGAAATCAACAACGGAGGGTACGATGTCCTGCGCTATGTCGGGGGAAAAATTTCTCCGGAAATGGAGACGCCGAAGCTCCTGTGGCTGAAACGTAACCTTCCCGACATTTTCGCCAGAGCCGGCCATTTCTTTGACCTCCCCGACTTCCTGACCTGGCGCGCAACCGGATACCTGTCCCGTTCAGCCTGCTCAACAGCTTGCAAATGGACCTATCTGGCTCATGAAGACAGATGGGATGACACATATTTCAAGGCTATCGGTCTGGAAGACCTCACGGCTGACAACTACGCCCGGATCGGCAATGATATTCGCCCGCTTGGGGGTGTCGTCGGGGATGGTTTGAGCCCTCAGGCCGCGGCGGAGCTAGGGTTAGAAGTTGGTATTCCCGTTGGTGTTTCAGCAATTGATGCTCATGCTGGTGGGCTTGGCATTCTGGGTATCGAAGCGGAAGGCACAATTTCTGATGCCGTTCTTGAGCGCTCAATATCTTTAATTTGTGGCACATCCAGCTGCCATATGGCGGCGTCAAAGGAGGCCCGTTTCGTGCCCGGAGTATGGGGGCCTTACTGGAACGCCATGGTCCCGGATATGTGGCTGAATGAAGCAGGTCAGTCAGCAACCGGAGCGCTGATTGATTTCGTGATTTCTCATCATGCGGCGGGGCCTGAGCTCAAGCGGCAGGCTGAGCAATCAGGCAGTAATATCTATGCCCTCCTCAATACCCGGATTGAAGAGCTGGAAGCCCGGAAACTGCCAGGAAGCAGTACAGCCAATCTTCACCTACTACCAGATTTCCATGGTAATCGTTCTCCCCATGCAGACCCGGATCTGAAGGGCGTTATCAGCGGCCTCGCCCTGTCAGCGACGCCGGATGATCTCGCCAGACTCTATCTGGCAACCCTTCAAGGCTTGGCCTACGGCACGAAGGACATCATCGATGCCCTCAATGCCCAAGGCTACCGGATCGACACAATTCTGGCCACGGGAGGAAGCACCAAGAACCCCATCTTCCTGCGTGAACATGCAAATGCCACTGGCTGTCGTATCCTTCTGCCCAAAGAGCCTGATTCTGTTCTTCTCGGGGCAGCAATTCTGGGAGCTGTCGCCAGCGGGCAATATACCACTTTGCGCGCAGCTATGGCTCAGATGAGCCACGCCGGCAGCGAAATTCTACCAGATGCAAAGACCCATACCTATCACACAGCCAAGCGGTCGATCTGCCACGATATGCTCGCCAGCCAGCTCGCATGGCGTCAGCAAATGCAGGACGCTTTGGAAAAAACGTCCGCTCACTGATCTCCCTCCCGAAAACCCAAGCTGTCGTCCGTAATCCCGTTCACAGCTCTTTTTTCAAAGGTCTGAGTTCTATGTCCCGTCTGAAAACAGCCTGCACCCTTGCAGTTCTCTTGAGCGGTTCAGTTCTTTCTACTGCGCAAGCCGCAGGCACCCTGACAATCGCAACCGTGAACAACGGGGACATGATCGTCATGCGTCAGCTGTCGCAGGAGTTTGAAAAAGCGCATCCCGATATTCATCTCAACTGGGTCACTCTCGAAGAGAACGTTCTGCGCCAGCGCGTCACAACCGACATTGCCATGAAAACCGGTCAGTTCGACGTTGTGACGATCGGGAATTACGAAGTGCCCATCTGGGCGAAACAGGGCTGGCTCACAGAAATCAAGCCGGACGCCGCGTACGACATCAACGATGTGCTGCCATCGGTTCGGGAGGCCCTGACATCAGACGGCAAGCTTTACGCTCTGCCCTTCTATGCCGAGAGCGTGATGACCTATTACCGCAAGGATCTGTTTCAGAAAGCCGGTCTGACGATGCCAGACGCCCCCACCTACGATCAGATCCGGCAGTTCGCCGACAAGATCACAGACAAGTCAGGACAGGTCTATGGCATCTGTCTTCGTGGCAAGCCTGGCTGGGGTGAGAACATGGCCTATGTCTCATCACTGGCGAACACATACGGTGCTCAGTGGTTCGACATGTCCTGGAAGCCAATGCTGACGTCAGACGCATGGAAAAAAGCTCTGACATGGTATGTCTCGGCGCTGAAGGAAGACGGCCCACCGGGCGTCACATCCAACGGCTTCAATGAAAATCTGGCACTCTTCGCGAGCGGACATTGCGGCATCTGGATTGACTCCACCGTTGCCGGCGGCCTCCTGTTCGATCCGAAGCAGTCTCAGGTAGCCGACAAGGTCGGCTTCGCGTCGGCCCCCAAAGGCCCCTACGGCAAGGGGCCAACATGGCTGTGGAGCTGGAGCCTTGCCGTTCCCGTCAGTTCCCATCAGGGCACGGACGCCCAGACCTTCATCACATGGGCAACCTCCAAGGAATACGTGAAGCTGGTTGCGGACCGAAAGGGATGGGTTGCCGTTCCCGCTGGAACCCGCGCCTCGACATATGCTGCCCCCGAGTACCAGAAAGCTGCCCCGTTTGCGTCGTTCGTTCTGAACGCGATCAAGACTGCCGACCCGAGTGGACAAACAGCAGAACCGCGCCCCTATACCGGAGCACAGTTTGTCGGAATTCCTGAATTCCAGGCGGTTGGTACTCAGGTCGGACAGACGGTCGCCGCGACCCTTTCCGGGCAGATGACCGTGGATCAGGCACTGACTGCCGCACAATCTTCTGTCACCCGTTCGCTGCGCCAGTCCGGCCGCGCCAAGTAAGGCAGAGTGCCATGCAGGCAGTTCTAGAACACAGCCCCCCAAAAGGGGCATCAGAACGCAAGGGCAAGCGAACGGGGCTTCTGCTCCTCTCGCCTGCCGTTCTGATCCTTCTCGTCTGGTCTCTCGTCCCATTGGCAATGACGCTGTGGTACTCGCTGATCAACTACAATCTGATTGACCCGACACTTCACGGCTTCGCTGGCTTCAGCAACTACTGGTACCTTCTGACTGATCCGGATTTTCTGTACTCCCTGTTGCATACAGTCATTCTGGTCGTTGGCGTCCTGATCATCAGCGTAGGTGGTGGTACGCTTCTGGCCATCCTTTACGATCAGGAGTTTTTCGGGCGCGGCATTGCACGTGTTCTGGTCATTTCTCCGTTCTTCGTCATGCCGACAGTGTCTGCCCTGCTGTGGAAGAACCTGATGCTGCACCCGATCTATGGCGTTTATTCCGCCATGATGCGGGCTGTCGGTTTAACGCCAATTGACTGGCTTGCCCGGTTCCCGCTCCTGACAGTCATGATGATCGTCAGCTGGGAATGGTTGCCATTTGCCGTCCTCATTCTCCTCACAGCCGTCCAGTCACTGGATAGCGAGCAGAAAGAGGCCGCACGGATGGATGGTGCCGGTCCGATCGCTCAGTTCCGTCATATCATTCTCCCTCACCTGAGCCGCGCTATCAGCGTCGTCGTGATGATCGAGACGATTTATCTGCTGACAATCTTTGCGGAGATCTCCGTCACGACGGCAGGCGGCCCTGGAGTGGCATCCACCAACCTGGCGTATCTCATCTACTCCCGCGCATTGCTTCAGTTTGATGTCGGCGGCGCCTCTGCTGGTGGTGTCCTGGCCATCATTATTGCGAATGTCGCTGCGATGTTCCTCGTGCGCTCTGTCGCACGTAACCTGGAGGTGTGAGATGGCGATCAAGACAAAACGCAGTACAAAAATCGCCGTCACCTGTCTGGGCTGGGGTATTGCGCTATGGCTCTTCTTTCCCATTTTCTGGATGATTTTGACAGGCTTCAAGAGCGAAGTTCAGGCGGTCTCAACACCGCCCCAACTGATCTTCGCGCCGACCCTCAGCAGCTACGCGGAAGTGTTCGAGCGCGCAAGTTACTGGCACTTCACCTTCAACACCGTCATCATCTCGGTTGGCGCTACTGTGGGCGCGCTCCTGCTTGCCATTCCGGCGGCATACTCGATGGCCTTCATGCCCTCAAAGCGCACACGCGGGACGTTGCTGTGGATGTTGTCGACACGCATGCTGCCTCCTGTTGGGGTGCTCGTACCAATCTATCTTCTGGCTCGCAGCACTCACCTTCTGGACACCTGCACAGGCCTGGCCATCGTCAACATGCTGACGAACCTGCCCATCATCGTCTGGATGCTGTTTACTTTCTTCCGGGAAGTTCCTGCCCCAATTCTTGAGGCTGGTCGCATGGATGGGGCAACACGCTGGCAGGAAATGACAATGGTCCTGCTTCCCCTTGCCCTGCCAGGGATCGCCTCCACAGCCCTGTTGTCGCTGATCCTGTGTTGGAATGAGGCTTTCTGGTCTCTCAATCTTACCTCCTCCAATGCCGCTCCGCTCACGGCATTCATTGCTTCCTTCTCCTCACCGGAAGGACTGTTTTTCGGCAAGCTATCCGCCGCATCCACACTCGCAGTCGCTCCGATCCTTGTTCTGGGCTGGATCAGCCAGAAACAGCTCGTACGTGGCCTCACCTTTGGAGCCGTCAAATGATGGCTACCCTCGCATTCTCCGTCCCCCAAACGCTCAGGAACGGGACCTGATTCATGGCAACGCTTGAACTCAAGAACCTCCGTAAAACCTATCTTACGGAAGAAATTATCAAAGGCATTTCGCTGTCGATCGAGGACCGTGAATTCGTGGTTTTTGTCGGCCCGTCCGGCTGCGGAAAATCCACGCTGCTTCGTATGATTGCAGGCCTTGAAGACATCACTTCGGGAGACCTTCTGATTGACGGTCAGCGCGTCAACGACGTGGAACCGGGAAAACGCGGCCTTGCCATGGTGTTTCAGTCCTACGCGCTCTACCCGCACATGGACGTCTACAAGAACATGGAATTTAGCCTCAAACTTGCTGGGGTGCCGGAGAAAGAACGGAACGAGAAGATCAAGCATGTTGCCGCCACGCTTCAGCTTGAACCCTACTTGCATCACAAGCCAGGTCAGCTCTCAGGCGGTCAGCGGCAGCGCGTTGCTATCGGCCGCGCCATCGTACGTAACCCGAAGGTCTTCCTGTTTGATGAACCTCTCTCAAACCTGGATGCAGCCCTGCGAGGCCAGATGCGAGTGGAGCTTTCGGCTCTTCATCGCAAGCTGAACGCGACCACCATCTATGTGACCCATGACCAGGTGGAAGCCATGACAATGGCGGACAAGATCGTGGTTCTCCAGAAGGGGGTTGTGGAACAGATTGGCTCACCGCTGGAGCTTTATCACCACCCGCGCAACCTGTTTGTCGCCAAGTTCATCGGCTCACCTCCCATGAACTTCTTCTCCGCAATCTTCCAGAACGGCGGGCACGACGGATCGAGCGTTCAACTCCGGGACGGTGCTCTTCTTCATGTGCCGGTGTCGCCACCGGATATTCTGCCCGGAACCAAGATTACAGTCGGTATTCGCCCAGAACACGTTGAGCTGGCTCCCGCGAGTGATGATAGCGGGGTTGTGGAAGTTATCGAGCGCCTCGGTGCCATCACGCTGGTTCATGTCCGCTGTGCCGACAGGCAGATCATCGTTGTTCAGACAGACGGTTTCACAACCCTCGAAGTCGACACGCCGGTCAGCCTGAAGCTTCCTCCGCAGCATTGCCACCTTTTCGCCCCTGATGGCCTGGCGTTCGAGGCCTGCCGCCGTCATCCCCTTGCCGCCTGATTTTTCTTCCCAGGAATATACATCATGTACATGGAAAAACTTCGTCTTGACGGTCGCGTCGCAGTGGTTACGGGCGGTGCACAGAATATTGGCCTCGCCTGCGTCACGGCTTTGGCAGAAGCAGGCGCACGCGTCATCATTGCAGATCTGGATGAAACTCTTGCTGCACAATCCGCGGAAGACCTTCGCAAGCAGGACCTGAATGTGGATAGCATCCGGATGGATGTCACCAGCACGGAGAGCGTTCAATCCGCAATCAAAACCCTTCACGAGAAAGAGGGGCATCTGGATATTCTCGTTGCCTGTGCCGGTATCTGTATTTCCGAGGTCAAAGCCGAGGATATGACGGATGGGCAGTGGCTTAAACAGGTGGACATCAACCTGAACGGCATGTTCCGGTGCTGCCAAGCTGTTGGCCGGATCATGATCGAGCAGAAAAAGGGCGCCATCGTTGCGATTGGCTCCATGTCCGGACAAATCGTCAATCGCCCCCAGCAGCAGGCGGCCTACAACGCGTCAAAAGCGGGCGTACACCAGTATATTCGTTCGCTGGCCGCAGAATGGGCCCCTCATGGCATTCGCGCCAATGCCGTGGCCCCGACTTATATTGAGACAACCCTGACGCGTTTCGGCATGGAAAAGCCGGAACTCTATGACGCCTGGATCGCCGGAACCCCAATGGGCCGAGTTGGCCAGCCGGATGAAGTGGCATCCGTCGTGCAGTTCCTGGCTTCAGACGCCGCCAGCCTCATGACCGGTGCCATCGTTAACGTCGATGCAGGCTTTACCGTCTGGTAAATACCTTTCTACAATTGAGCCTGTCTAACAGGCCCAATTGCTCCTGTACTACCTGTGAGGCAGAAGACAGACTCTCTTATGCCTCACAGGTAGTACGGTCGTAAGTGCCTTCTAATCGGTATAGCAGAGTACAAGACGTGTGCTGCCGTTCCAAACGCCGGAATGGTGTCTGGCGTTACGAAACTCTAGATCCCCGCCCTATTGGCTCACCGTATTAGGCTTCTTCAATCATTGAAGAAAATACCCAGACCTTTCATCCGGACGAAGAATTGGTAAAGGTTCCGGACAATGATCGAAGAATCCATCTTTTACTGACTCAGCATGAAAAACGATTTTAGACCCTTGTCCGGATGCCGAGCAAACAGGGCGACTATTATTGTAGCGACAGAGTTTTGGGACAATCGAATATTGTGCAGAAACAATTCTATCAAGGTGTAAGCAACTGCAATACTGCAAGCAACAAACCTAGAAGATTCATCAGGCCGGGCCAGACCACTGCGCTCTTCAGCTTGAGAGAATTCATGCCAATGACTGTCACACCAGCATTTTCAATACATGGAAGCTATTGGCAAGATCAAACACATAGGCCAGAAAAAAGCACACCCCAAGCGCAATGATCGACCCTGTCGACGCAGCGGCAAAGTGCAGAATTCTAAATGTCACACAAAATAAAAGTATATTTGGTTTCTATTTAATCAAACCATAATATTTCCCCGCTCATTCGTCCGCTATGGTGCCATTGGCTCTGTCGCCTGCTTCATCAAGAAGGCTTTCCAATGAACCAGTCCACGTTAAAGCAGCCTCACGAACTCTGGCGGGAAACACTCATGACCGCCTGGAACAACCAGATCGTACAGGACAAAAGTTCTAGCCTCCACCTCCTGTTTGCCAGTACAGAACAAGATAACAAACGCCGCACTTCCCAGTCTCACCAGAGAAGCTAGATTTCTGCCTGCATGACTTTACGTTCAGCTCTCCTCCTCACCACGCTCCTCCCATTCCTCCACGCCCCGGCCCATGCCGCTGAAACGCAGCCTCCGGAGGCAATAACTCCAATTCATCATCTGGTCGTGATCTATCAGGAGAACGTCTCCTTCGATCATTACTTCGGAACGTATCCATCGGCAGCGAACCCTGCCGGAGAGCCTGCTTTTCATGCGGCGGCAGCCACGCCGAACGCCAATACGCTCATCGCGGCCGCTCTTCTGCTAAAAAACCCTAACACTCGCGCTGAAAACGGCCGAGATGCGTCTTTGCCCTTCCGTCTAGACAGAACACAGGCCAGCACTGCCGATCAGAACCACGCCTACACGGCTGAGCAACAGGCTTATCATCACGGGCTGGCAGACCTGTTCCCTCGTCATACCGGTCGTGGTGCGCCGGGGGGCGTCGGAGCTTTCTCAACGCGCGGCCAGGTGATGGGCTATTTTGACGGTAACACTGTTACGGCTTTGTGGAACTACGCCCAGAATTTCGCCATGAGTGACGCTACCTATACGGACACTTATGGCCCCTCTACTCCTGGTGCTCTGGAAGTGGTCTCCGGGCAAACCAATGGCATGAAGATCGTTAAAAGCTCGCAGGGACGGTCCACCCTAACTGTCCAGTCACCGTTCATTCCGGACGGGCAAGGTGGCTGGACCATGGTTAATGATATTGATCCGGCTGGAGATGTCTGCTCTGTTCCGACTGAACAGGTCATGATGACCAGCCGGAACATCGGCGACCTGCTGAACGAAAAGAACCTGACATGGGGCGGGTTTATGGGGGGGTTTGATCTGACCGCTCATAACGCTGACGGCACGACAGGCTGTAACCGCCAAACCTATTCTTCTGTCGTGGCCCAGAATGTGGTTGATTACATTCCTCATCACAACTGGTTCCAGTATTACGCCACAACGTCCAATCCGACGCATGTGAGACCATCATCGCTCAGCGCCATTGGGCGTACGTTTCAGCAGGATGGTATCCACCGAGACCCGGCTAACCATCAATATGACCTGAAAGATTTTTATAAAGTCGTCGCGGCAGGAGATCTGCCTGCCGTATCATTTTTGAAAATGCCAGCCTTTCAGGATGGCCATGCCGGCTATTCGGACCCACTGGACGAACAGCAGGGCGTGGTGAACGCGATCAATCTCATTCAGCAAAGCCCGCAATGGCACGATACGGCCATTATAATCGCTTACGATGATTCCGATGGCTGGTACGATCATGCTTATGTCACGCCAACCCACGGTTCCTATGATAATCCGGCAGATCAGCTCAATGGACCCGGACGCTGCGGTACGGCACCAGCTTCAACCGGTGTATCTGGTCAGCCGGTCAACGGCCGTTGTGGTCCGGGAACCAGAATTCCTCTAATCGTGCTGTCTCCATGGGCCAAGCATAATTACGTCAGTCATACCCAGATTACCCAGAGTTCCATCACCCGTTTCATTGAAGATAACTGGCTTCACGGTAAGCGTCTTGGGCAAGGATCGTTTGACGCAGAGGCCACCGATCTGTCTGACCTGTTCGACTTCAAGCAGACACCACACCTCACACCCGTTTTCCTGAATCCGGAGACAGGTGAAGCTGTTCAACAGGCTCCTGCTACATCGCTTTGACCGTTTTATTCCGTTCTTTCAAAGCGGCGCTGACTGGCGGGCTAATGTCCGCCATGCTGGCCAGTCAAGTCGCCGCTTCGGATGAATGTTTGCCAACTCCGGACGGAAGCAACCCATGTCCGGTCGAGTTACATCGGCCGTCTCATGCACCTCTTTCCGAGATGGCGCAGATCGGACGTGAAATCTTTTACGATCCCCTGCTCTCAGGATCAGGACGTCTGTCCTGTGCATCCTGTCACAGCCCCAAACATCATTACGGGCCTTCCGATGCTGCTTCCGTGTTTCTGGGAGGCCCAACACTGGCAAGCCAAGGCCGCAGAGCCATTCCGTCCCTGACATATCTGGAGCATGTGCCAAATTTCAGCATTGGCCCGGATAATCCAGAAAGTGAGACGGCACCCGTTCTGGCTTCGGCAGCACCCGATGCTAATAGGTCGCCAAAGAATGCAGCCGCGTCCCCAACGATCAGTATGGTGCCTCAAGGAGGAATGTTCTGGGACGGTCGGGCCGATACGCTCCAGCAGCAGGCTTCAGGCCCCCTTTATGATCCGGCTGAAATGGCCTCTACCCCGGAGATTGCGCTTCATCGGCTTGAAAATGCCAAGTATATCCAACGGCTAAAAGCTCTAGGCGCCCCCGCGACTGACGCATCCCCTGACCTGCTGCTGTCTGAAGCCTTGTTTGCTCTTGCGCGCTACCAGATCGAAGATCCATCTTTTCATGCCTATGACAGCAAGTTCGATGCCTGGCTTGAAGGGAAAGCTCGTTTCACACCGAAAGAGAGTGCCGGATATCGGCTCTTCAACGATCCGACAAAAGGCAACTGCGCAGCCTGTCACCTGGATCGTGCGCTTCCCGGTAATCTTCCACCCCTTCTTACGGATCGCCAATACGAAGCACTGGGCTCCCCGCGCAATCAGGCTTTGATGGGGCCGTACGACACGGGGCATTTCGATCTGGGAGTGTGTGAAGTTATGCCGGGGGGCATTGAGACGTCGTCGGCTTACTGCGGTATGTTCGCGACGCCCACCCTACGCAATGTGGCAGAACGCAAGGTCTTCTTCCACAATGGCGTGTTTCATGACCTTCATCAGGTTCTGGATTTCTACGTCCTGCGAGACATCCACCCAGAACGCTTCTACAGCCGTGACACACACGGCCATCTTCAGGTTCCGGATGATCTCCCGCCCCAGTATCGCTCTAACCTTGATCGCACGGACGCACCGATGGATCGAAAACCAAATGACCTGCCTACCCTGACACCTCAGGAGCGCAGTCAAATCATCCAGTTTCTAAAGACACTTACGGACGGATGGTCTCCCACCCGTCCGTAACATCTTACTTCTGGCTATCAGCCGTCAGGCCGCGATGCGCCAGCATCGGCTCAATGTCTGGGTCTTTCCCGTAAAATGCACTGAACATCGGGCCATAATCCATCGTGTGCCCTTTGGACAGGATCATGTCGCGGAAACGCTGACCATTCTCACGCGTCAAGCCACCATGCTGCGTGAACCAGGCAAACGCATCCTGATCCAGCATTTCGGTCCACAGATATGCATAGTATCCGGCAGAATAGCCATTGGACCAGATATGCAGGAAGTAGCTGGAACGATAGCGCGGTGGCACGTTGGCCACGTCCAGTCCCATGCTGTTCAGGGCGTCAGCTTCAAACTTATCCACATCCTGGCGCGGTGCTGACGCCGGGAGAGCATGCCATTTCATGTCCAGTTCTGCTGCAGCGACGATCTCACCCAAGGCGTAGCCCTGATTGAAACGGGCAGCCTTCTTGATCTTGGCGACCAGTTCCTGCGGCATCGGAGCGCCAGTCTTGTAGTGCCGAGCGTAATGGGAGAGGACCTTCGGATCGAGCGCCCAGTTCTCGTTAAACTGAGACGGGAACTCAACAAAATCCCTTGCGACACTTGTCCCTGAAATCGAAGGATATGTCTGGCTGGCAAACAGTCCATGCAAGGCATGCCCAAACTCATGGAACATGGTCGTCACGTCGTCAGACGTGATGAGCTGCGGCTGACCTGGTGCGGCCTTTGTGAAATTGGCTACGTTGTAGATGACCGGCTTCGTGCCCAGCAGGGTGGACTGACCCACGAAGTTGGACATCCATGCGCCGCCGGATTTGGTATCACGCTTGAAGTAATCAAAATACATCAGGCCAAGCTGTGAACCATCCTTATCAAAAACCTCAAACACCATGACATCAGGGTTATAAACCGGGATGTCAGTGCGCTGTTTGAAGGTCACTCCGTAAAGCTGGTTGGCAGCAAAGAAAACACCGTCTGTCAGAACGGTCTTCAGTTCGAAATATGGCTTCACTTCATCCTGGTTGAGCGCATACTTCTCATGGCGGACCTGCTCCGCGTAACGGCTCCAGTCCCAGGGCTTTAGTGTGCAGTTCTCACCATCCCGATGGATGGCGTCCTGCAACACACCAGCTTCTCGCTTCTGTTCAGCTGCAACCGCAGGAACAAGCTGCTTCATGAAATTTTCGGCAGCTTCCGGCGTCTTCGCCATCTGATCATACAGCGTGTAGGCCGCAAAGCTCGGGTAGCCGAACAGGGCCGCCTTCTGCGCCCGAAGCTGGGCGAGTTCTGCGATTGTGGACCGCGTATCGTTCTTGTCGCCCTTCTCTGCACGGTTCCAGCTCTGATCGAACAAGGCCTGACGCGTCTCGCGCTTGCTCAGGTTTTCCAGCGCTGGCTGCTGCGTTGTGTTCTGGAGCGGCAGAACCCACTTACCGGAAAGCTTGCGGCTTTCAGCGTCTTTCTGCGCGGAGGCGATCGTCCCGTCATCCAGTCCTGCAAGCGCCTCCTTGCTATCAACGACCAGAGCGCCATTTTTTGCAGCGGCAATCAGCTTCTGCTGATAGGCAGATTCAAGATTAGCAAGTTTCGTGTTGATGGCCCTCAGCTTGACCTTGTCCGCTTTGGAAAGCTGGGCGCCCGCATGAACGAACTGCTGGTAATAAACATCCAGAAGCTGCGCCTGCTCTGCATTCAGATTGAGGCTTGCGCGAGCATCGTAGATTGCCTTTACGCGCGCAAACAGGCGCTCATTCAGATAGACTTCATCTTCATGCTGAGACAGACGTGGCGCTTCACGGCTTTCAACCTTGTCCAGTTCGGCATCACTATTGGCTTGATAAACACCAAAGAACGTCTCCTGCACACGATCCAGCAGACGACCTGACTTCTCCATGGCGACAATCGTGTTTTCGAATGTCGGAGCGGCCTTGTTGTTGGCAATCGCTGTGATCTCGCGCAGATGATCTGCCATACCGCGCTCAAAAGCGGGCGCGTAATCACTGTCCTTGATCAGGTCAAAGCGGGGAGCCTGATACGGGAGTGTGCTGGCGCTGAAGAACGGATTTTCTGCGGCAGCATGTGCTTCAGTGCCAACGAGCGCGGCAAACGAGAGTGCGAAAGCCGCTCTGGTCCAGAGGTTGGAAGTCATTGAAAAGTCCTGACTGCTAAACGTTGTGGCGACTGTATTGAAGAAGCCGCATAACGTCCAATCTCTCTGTCTCGTCAGTCCTTTACGGGAAACAGCTTGTCTCCCCACTCGTCCACACTGTCGCCACTACTGAAGGCTGGATCAATCAGACCATCCACCATGAAGGTTGGCGAGACATGAATGCCATTCTGGCGACCGTAACGAGCATGCCATTTGACTGCTGCCGTCACCTCGGGACGAACAAAGGCCTCAGCAAGTGGGACGCCGCTATAGACCTCGATGCGCTGGAGAATGTCTGCGGGAGTAGCCTCCATGTTCGGCCCACGACAGTGATCCGTGAACTCGAACTCTTCCCGATGATCTGCAACAGCTGTCATGACGGCTAGAGCCGCTTCTGCCCCCTCCTCCAGCAAGGATGCTGCCAGAATGGCCCGTACAATGACGCCGGAGAACATATGCCACGGCTGGGACTGGAGCCGCACACGAACCGTCAGACGGTCTTGCCCCGCAAGTTGAAGGAGATCTGGTATTTTACGCAGGGTCTTGACGGAAAATGGGCAGGTCGGTTCCAGAAAGACTTCAAGAACCTTGGGTCCTGCGCCCCATTCCAGGGCAGAAAGCTGGAACGTCATGTATCTATTCTCCCTCTCAATCATCAAGCCGGATGCGACGATTGCGTTTGATCCCGGCCCTATGGGCTTTTCCATCCAGTCGGCGCTGCCGCGCTCCTTTTCCGGGGCGTGTCGGCACCCGGTAGGCCTGTCGATGCGCGGCTTCACGGATCATTTCTGCCAAACGCTCGATAACGTCTTCCCGATTGCGTAACTGCGTCCGGAAGCGCCGCCCGGTCAGAACGATTTCCCCATCCCGGGTCGCCCGACTGCCCGCAATTTCTAAAAGACGGGTTCGTATCCGCTCTGACAGAGCAGCAGAACCGGAGACATCGAAACGCAGTTGCGCAGCTGTCGCAACCTTATTGACGTTCTGTCCACCTGGGCCAGACGCCAGGATATAGGTAACTCTTAGGTCCTCTTCCCGCAGGGACAGGCCGGGCATGACTTCAACACTCATTCCTCTTCCATACCACACCGACAGATGAACGTGCGACAGTCAGTTAGAGCTCGCTGAGACGCTGTTCTGCTGTCTCCAGACCCGCGGAGAGACCCCGAACCATCGTCTGAACGCACGGCTGAAAGCACTGGTTTCGGTATATCCAAGGAGAGACGCAATCTCGCTGACATCTTTGCCCGGCTCTGCCAGATACCGCAACGCATCTATCTGGCGTGTTTCATCCAGTAGTCCGGAATAAGAAAGGCCGAGGTGGGCAAGTCTACGTTGAAGAGTCCAAGGCGAGAGAGACAGTTTTTCTGCCACATCCCAGAACTCACAGCCACCCTGCGGCATTGATTTCCGGATATGCATCATAACCTGCTCTTTAAGGCTTGGACCTGACTCGGGCACTGTGTGCCCCGCCGCCCCCGCCAAAGTCACAAGGGAAGATTTCATCACCTGCAGCAGGGCAGCATCGGCGTCTGGCATAGGCTTTTTCAGCCCCTCTTTCCGGAACACTAAAGCATTCATCCCGGCAGAAAAGCGGACATCGGCCTGAAACGCTTCTCGATGCTCGGAAGCCTGCTCCGGTTGCTCGTGAGCAAAAAGAACGTCCTGCGGGCACCAGTCCGCACCAAGACCAGCCCTTAAGATATTGGCAAACATGCCCATCGTCAGCTCGGCATCATGGCGTTTGTCCTGAATGGCCGTATCCGCGATCATGTATTCGAGCCGGACATGATCATCCGTTTCAACAAACCGTGTGATGGTCTGCGCCTGATGGTACCCGAAATAAGTCGCCAGATTCTGCGCCGCCTGCCCCACTGTTTCTGAACAAAGCGCGATGTAACCAATCAGCCCGAGTTGCCTCGGTCTGAACTGTTGCCCGAAATGCAGACCGATGTTTCCGTCGTGCGTATCTGTTTCGGCTTCGGAAAACAGACGGCAGTACGCGCCCAGGTTCAATGTATCTGTTGGCATGGCGAATTGATGCGTTGAAAGACCCGACCGCCCAGCGATCCGGTCCATGTCTCCGCCTTGCTCCGTAAGGAATTTTTCCACACCGGCAGCGGCGGCCGCCAAGACATAGACGTCTGATCCGGAAGACTTGGGAAAGGATGACATGGTGTCTTCCTGTTGCTGCTCACTTGACACGAGTGTTGGCCGCATTGTCGTCAAATGTCAAAACGTTGTTGTTTCGGGTCAAGTCAAACTCGGTCCGAAAGAGATATAATTGCGATAACGGACAAAACCTTGATTCTCCCAAATGCGACTTTCGGGATGAGCAAAGGCAGAGGACTCTGGCCATGGCTTACAGATGCACCCTGCGAGGGGAACAGTACACCTTTGATGATCTGAAGATGCTGCTGGCCAAAGCGTCTCCTGCCCGCTCTGGTGATGAACTCGCGGGCCTGTCTGCCTCTTCCGACGCTCAACGCGTGGCTGCCCGTTACGCTCTCGCAGACCTCCCCCTCGACACATTCCTGAAATCAGAACTCATTCCTTACGAAAGGGATGACGTGACGCGCCTGATTCTGGATACACACGACCGGAACGCCTTCTCCCGGCTCTCATCGTTGACTGTTGCTGGCTTCCGGGACTGGCTGCTGTCCGAAGACGCCACGACAGAAACACTGGCAGCCACAGCTCCAGGCATCACACCGGAAATGGCCGCTGCCGTCAGTAAGATCATGAGAAATCAGGATCTTATGACAGTGTCGCGCAAGATCCGCGTTCTCACAAAATTTCGCAATACCGTCGGCCTCGAAGGTTGTCTGTCCACACGTCTGCAACCCAACCATCCTACAGATGATCTGAGGGGTATTGCCGCTTCTACGCTTGATGGTCTTTTGCGCGGCATGGGCGATGCCGTCATTGGTATCAACCCGGCAACAGACAGCGTCTCCAATGGTCTTGCCCTGCTGGAGATGCTGGACCATGCCCGCCAGCGCTATGACATTCCCACACAGACATGCGTTCTGACGCACGTCACCAACACGCTCGAGATCATGAACCGTGGTGGCGCGGTTGATCTGGTGTTTCAGTCCATCGCAGGCACCCAAAAAGCCAATGAAGGTTTCGGAGTCAGCCTCTCAATTCTGAAGGAAGCCCATGAGGCCGCCCGAGCGCTGAACCGCGGTACGATTGGCAACAATGTCATGTATTTCGAAACGGGTCAGGGCGCTGCACTGTCCGCCGATGCCCATCACGGCGTTGATCAGCAGACGGTAGAAGCACGCGCCTATGCTGTGGCTCGCGCCTATGACCCCCTTCTCGTCAATACGGTCGTCGGATTCATTGGGCCGGAGTATCTGTATGATGGAAAGCAGATCATCCGTGCCGCGCTGGAGGATCATTTCTGCGCGAAGKTGCTGGGCGTCCCGATGGGGTGTGACGCCTGCTACACCAATCATGCCGAAGCGGATCAGGATGATATGGACAACCTGATGGTGTTGCTGGGAGCTGCCGGGATCACATTTCTGATCGGGGTGCCAGGAGCTGATGACATCATGCTCAATTACCAGAGCCTGTCGTTCCATGACCTTCTGAGCCTTCGGAAGCTTCTGGGCCTCAAGCCGGCTCCAGAATTTGCAGGCTGGCTGGAAAAAATGGGCCTCTATGATCCGCAAACGGAGCGCATGCTGGATATTCCACCCGGCCAGACCCTTCTTGGTGAAATGGCGCGCTGACCATGACGGATGATCGCAACGCGCCCTCTATTCCACCGCACACAGCAGACCTCTGGCAGGATTTGCGGCGTCTAACCCGTGCCCGGATCGGCCTGGGTCGCGCAGGAAACGCGTTGAAAACCGAGGATGTGCTCGATTTTCAGGCCTCTCATGCCCAGGCCCGCGACGCAGTCCACACACCTTTGGACGTTTCAGCCCTGACAGCGACTTTAGGGTCTGAGCCCTATCTGATCGTTCATAGCCGCGCACCAGACCGGTCCACTTATCTGCGTCGCCCCGATCTTGGCCGCCGGCTGGCTCCAGAAACGCTCGGCACCCTCACAAAAGGTGACTGGGACGTGGTGTTCGTCGCGGGCGATGGTCTGTCTTCTTTTGCCACCCAGCAAAACGCCATCCCGCTCTTTCGGGCCATGAAGAGCCGCCTTCCGCATTGGAAAATCGCCCCGTTGGTTATTGCGACACAGGCGCGCGTCGCTCTGGGAGACGACATTGCAGTCACTCTCGGAGCGAGAATGGTCGTGATGATGATTGGCGAGCGACCCGGTCTCAGCGTCGCGGACAGTCTGGGCGTGTACCTGACATATGCGCCTTTTGTGGGCTGCCCGGATTCAACACGGAATTGCCTCTCCAACATTCATGCTCATGGCATGACCATCCCGGCCGCCGCGACAAAGCTGGCGTGGCTCATGCGTGAAGCGCGCCATCTGAAACTCACTGGCGTCGGCCTCAAAGACGCGGCTCCAGATGCCCCTCTGATCGAAAACACCACTCCCACCCTGGAAAAGGACAATGACCAATGAGCACTGCTCCGACGCATCTCAACAAGTCCCTTAGTGCGTTTCATCTTTGGGGAATTGCAGTTGGTCTCGTCATTTCGGGTGAATATTTTGGATGGAGCTACGGCTGGGCAACAGCGGGGACGTTAGGCTTTCTGATTGCCACAGTCTTTGTCGCGCTCGTTTATACCAGTTTCATTTTCAGCTTCACGGAGCTGACATGTGCCATCCCGCAGGCGGGCGGGCCGTTCGCTTACAGCCAGCGTGCGCTTGGTCGCTGGGGTGGTTTGATTGCGGGTCTGGCCACACTGGTTGAATTCATTTTCGCACCGCCGGCCATCGCGCTTGCCATCGGAGCCTACCTGAACGTTCAGTTTCCTCATCTGAACCCAAAGGTGGCAGCACTGGGCGCCTATATCGTCTTCATGGCGCTCAATATCGTGGGGGTCCATATTGCCGCCACGTTCGAACTGTTCATCACAATCGCCGCAATCATTGAGCTGCTCGTATTCATGGGCGTCGTTGCTCCCGCTTTTTCATGGGACAATTTCCTGCACGACGGATGGGGCGTTGCCCCACATTTCGGACTGGAGGCTATGGGTGGCATCTTCGCGGCTATTCCTTTCGCCATCTGGTTCTTCCTGGCTATCGAAGGCGTTGCCATGGCGGCGGAAGAAGCCAGCAATCCTCGCCGATCCATCCCCATCGCTTACGTTGCGGGTGTTCTAACGCTGGTCGCACTGGCTTTCGGCGTCATGGTATTCGCTGGTGGTGCGGGGGATTGGCATGCTTTGGCCAACTTGAATGATCCCCTGCCTCAGGCGATGAAACATGTTGTGGGCGCACATAGCGGCTGGCTGCATATGTTGGTCTGGCTGGGTCTGTTTGGACTTGTCGCGTCTCTGCACGGGATCATCATGGGGTATGCTCGCCAGATTTTCGCAATGGCGCGGGCAGGCTTTCTGCCCGCTGTTCTCGGCAAGGTGCATCCACGCTTCCACACTCCCTACACCGCGACCATTGCCGGTGGCGTTATTGGCATTGCTGCCATTTTCTCTGATGACGTCATTTCGATCCACGGTCAGTCTTTGACGGCAACGCTTGTCACCATGGCCGTCTTTGGTTCCCTGACGATGTACATTCTCAGCATGGTAAGCTTGTTTCGCCTACGCCAGACGGAACCCGCCCTGCCGCGCAGTTATCGTGCACCGCTCTACCCGGTTCTTCCAGGCGTTGCCTTGGCAGGCGCTGTGATCCTTCTGGTCGCTGTCACGTATTACAACCCAGAAGTCTGCCTGATTTACGTGGCCTTCATGACGATACTGAGCCTCTTCTTCATGCGGAAATACCAGAACGGGCAGAAGCAGGCAGCGTCAGAAATCTAATCCGTTTTTCCTCACGACCCTTCCGAAACATTCAGGAACGGAATTTCGCGTGTCAAAAAAACACGTCATGGCAATCTTTTGTCTGCTGGCCGGAACCGCCCTGCCGTCTTTCGCCTATGCGCAGGCGGCGGCCTCTTCAAACACGACTATCACGCCAAACGGCACGCCTAATCCCAATCACCCTACACCACCGCCAACAGCATCCCATACCAACGATGCCGGAGACCCTGATCTTCCGGCGTTGAAAGCCGGAAATCTTTTCTCCCCAAAAGCCGGACGTCCCCTTACCTATTGGGATGGCCTGGTCGGACATCTCACGGTCGAAGCAGGTATCAGCGGGAACCCGTGGACGAGGTCTGGACGCAATTTCGGGCAGTTTTATCTGGATCGCGCGAATACCGTGACCCTTAACCAGATCATGGGCTCTCTCTCCCATCCCGTCACCTCCATCGGAAGCGGTTACGGGATCGGGTTTGTCGTAGAGATGATGTACGGATCTGACTCACGTTTCGACCCAACGATCGGAATGGGCGACGGCACGATTAGCGGCTTGTACCAGTGGGCCCCCACACAGGCCCATATAGACATCCACACGCCCTGGATTTTCCATCACGGCATCGATTTCCAGGCCGGTCAAATGTATGGCCTGATGGGCGCTGAAGGCACACCAGCCCTCGCCCGTCCGTTCTATTCTTTCAACTACGCTGCCGACTATATCGTTCCCTTCGAGACGGTAGGCGTCGTGGCCACGATGCATTTAAGCCATCACATGGACTGGATCCTTGGCATCGATGCAGGCAATTCCACAACCTTCGGAGGTGCTGGAAACAACAGCAGACCCAAAGGCTACTTTGGCTTTGCCTGGAATAATCTGATGGGCGGCAAGCTGAATGTCCATGCCATTGGCCATTTCGGCCCGCAGGCAAATAATGGCCGCACGATTGTCTCACCCGCCGGATGGAACAGTGCGGGCATCGGGCGGTCCGCCAACGATCTCATGCAGTATAATGCGGATCTTCTCGCCACCTATCACGTAACAGATGCATTGTCCGTCATGGCAGAAGCCCTCTATCTGCATGACGATGCGTCGCGCGACGATGCGTATGGCGTTTCTTCATATCTGTCGTGGGACATCCGGCCATCCCTCACACTCAACGTCCGAGGTGAGATCTTCCGAGACAACACTGGCGGCATCATCAACCAGTATTCCAGCGACATGTCCTACACAAACTCGCTGAGAAACCGCCCGTTCGAGTATTATAACGCCCTGCCAACCACATACGGAGACCTGACAGTTGGGGTGGCGTACCGACCCAGCTTCATCAACCGACATCTGGGTCCAGCCAGCCTGACCGTCCGACCTGAAATCCGTCTGGACAAATCCCTGAATGGAACACACCCCTTCAATCAATCCGGCACAGTCTCCTCCAGAACGGTGAATAACGGGACGAACAACATGCTGTGGTTCAATCTGGATGCTGTCCTGAGTTTCTGATCTGCCACACCTTCCCTTTCAAAACAGAGGGACATGCAAAACTTCTTGACAGGTTATGCGCGTTTATGACGGTTTGCGCGTGTTTTAACCCGTTTTGGAGAAAGTCCCATTCTCAAGGACGAACGTCTCAGCCACATTCGCGCCCGTCTGCGAAGCCATGGCCGTGTTGTCGCAGCTGATCTGGCCACGGAATGGACCGTCCCGGTTGATATGATCCGGCGCGATTTGCGTGAGCTTTCTGAAGCAGGAGAATGTCGACGCGTTTATGGCGGCGCACTGCGGCTACAGCCCAATGCGTCTCACATCCGGGCAAGAATGGGCGAAAAGGTTCCACTGAAGAACGCCCTCGCACGGCAGGCCGCAACGCTTTTCAAGCCGCGGCAGGTTGTCTTCATCGACACAGGCTCAACCAATATTGCGCTGGCTGGATCGCTTCCCCGCGATACACCTTTGACTGTGGTCACATCCAGTCCCGCCGTTGCTGTTGCTTTGAGCGACGCAGACCAGATTGAAACCATTATGATTGGCGGACGTCTGGAAGGAACAACGGGTGGCGTGACAGGTTCAGTCGCCGTCCAGTCTCTTCAGCACTACCGTTTTGATCTCTGCTCTTTGGGCGTCTGGGCCATTTCCGCCGAAGGACCAAGTGTCTGGGATCATGAAGAAGCCGCCTTCAAACGTGAGGTTCTGAGCCGGAGCGAAAACGTGGTGATTATGGCCGAGGCAAGCAAGATCGGGTCCGGGGGGCGCTTCCCTGTTGCCCCTCTTGAAACTGTCCAGACCCTGATCGTTACCGATGATGCCCCGACAGACGAACTCACCCGCATGACAGCCTCTGGCGTCACCATTATCAAGGTTCCAGTCCATGACTGATCCCACTACCGAGACATCACGTCCCGCCCAACGGGATCTTATCCTCATCCTCGGACTGCTGACCTGTCTCGGTCCGCTTAACATCGACATGTACCTGCCGGGTTTCCCCAGTATCGGGCATGATTTCCACGCTGGAGAGACCGCGGTTCAGTTCAGCCTGACCAGCACCCTGATCGGGCTGGCTCTGGGACAGCTCATGGTGGGCCCGTTCAGCGACTCACGCGGCCGAAAAGGGCCGTTGCTGGCAGCGATGGCGCTTTTTGCGCTGTCATCCCTGTTCTGCGCCATTTCATCCAGCATCACAGCGTTCATCGTTGCCCGCTTTCTTCAGGGCCTCACAGCATCAGCCGGACTGGTTCTGTCCCGGGCGGTGGTGCGGGACGTGTTCAATGGGCCGGAACTCGCACGGTTCTTTTCTCGCTTGATGATCATCAATGCTGTTGCCCCCATGGTAGCGCCGATGATGGGCGGAGCCATTTTGGCCCTGCCATCAGCAACATGGCGCACCATGTTCTGGTTCCTGACAGGCTTTGGCGTCGTGGCGCTAGGTCTGGTTGGCGGGCGCCTGAATGAAACTCTTGAATTACACCGTCGTCTCCCCAATTCAGCACGCTCGACGCTAGAGACATTCCATAGTCTGCTGACGGACCGGGAATTCATTGGGCATGCGTTGACTGTGGGGCTGATCCATGGCGGCAGCTTTGCCTATGTGGCCGGCACGCCCTTCGTCTATCAGGACATCTACGGCGTCTCGCCCCAGACATTCAGTCTTCTGTTCGGAATTAATGGTCTGGCACTCGTCGGTGGGAGCTGGCTGATTGGCCGTGCAGGCAGCATGGCACGAACCAATACAATGCTTCGGGCCTCCGTGATCTGCATCACAACCGCGGCCGCACTGATCACGCTTATCGCGACACTGAAAGGACCGCTCTTCCTGTTGGTAGCAGCCATCTTCCTTTACATGACGTGCATCGGCATGATTTTGACGGCTACATTTGTTCTCGCCATTGCCAAGCAAGGCCACCGTGCAGGAAGTGCGAGTGCCATCCTCGGCTCTCTCAACCTCCTGGTTGGCGGCGTTGCTGCTCCTCTCGTCGGACTGAGCAAAACCAGTGCCTTACCGATGGGACTGGTTCTGTTCTTTACGTCTCTCGCAGGCTTGCTGACCTGCTTTCGCATGACCTCAAACCATCAGGACGAAACGCCCTGATGGCCGAAATATCCACTCAGGCCTTTTGAAGGCCTGGGTTGCCACGCTCAACTGCAAAACTGGCGTAGGTTGAGAGCTGTCCATCGTGATTGTTCACCTGATCCAGAGTTTTAAGATCTGCTCGCCAGACGTCCCGGCCAACATCGCACAACACATAGCCACGCTTGTCTGTCGTTGCCTTAAGATGCGGGTTTTCACGCCGAACCGACTGGCTATGGGCGTCATTATCTCCAACGCCATCACCGCCTGACGAAATGGACGTCGCCAGAAATTCCACCGACACTGGCTTCTGCTTGGCGGGATCAATCACAAGATTGCCCGCATAATGCCGATGTGCGTCGCCCGTCACGTTGACCACGTTTCCAGGGCAGTGCTCTCCGATGAACTGAAGCAGTCGGTTACGGCTATGCATATAACCGGACCACTGATCCATACTGTAAAGCAGCTCCGAATGGGCTGACTTACGGTGAGCAAGATCCATAACCATGACCTGATGCGCCAGCAGGTTCCACCGCGTGTCAGACTGTCCCAGCCCGTTAAAAAGCCAGGATTCCTGCTGTTGTCCCATCATTGTGCGTTCGGGTGACCAGACATCCGGTCCCTGCGGAACGTCTTTATCACCATAAGCCTGATCGCTCCGGTACTGACGGGTGTCCAGCACGAACGTATTCATCAGATCACCAAAGCAGAAGCTTCGGTACATCTGCATGTGACTGCCATCTGGAAGAGAGCTGATACGAAGAGGCATATGTTCGTAATAGGCCTGCATGGCGGATGCCCGACGCAGACGGAAAATATCCGCCGGAGTTCCGTCCTGATCGGTATCCCCTGCCCAGTTATTATCAACTTCATGATCATCAAAGCTTACCAGCCATGGCGCAGCGGCATGAGCAGCCTGTAGATCCGGGTCAATTTTGTACTGCGCGTAACGGCGGCGATATTCGTCGAGGGAATAGATTTCCGGCCCGATGTGCCGACGGATTGCCGTAAATGGCTTTCCATAAACCGTGTGTACGCCTGCCCCAATATCGGGGCCTTCGTAAATATAGTCACCGTAATGGAAAACAAAATCGACGTTCTCATTCGCGATAGCTCGCCAGCCACTGTAATATCCAAATTCGTAGTGCTGACACCCTGCCGCGGCGAACCTTACACGCTGCACGCTTGCACCGGGCAACGGCAAAGTACGGGCACGACCTATCGGGCTCTCATGTCCGGCAATATGGAAACGATACCAGTAAGGCCGATCGGGTTGGAGCCCATAAACTTCAACATGAACGGAATGAGCGAGTTCTGGGTGAGCAATGGTCTGCCCCGACCGCAGGCGCGTTGAGAAACGCTCATCCTCGCTGATTTCCCAGTCCACCAGAACGGGCTTCAGGCGCTTCATTCCTCCCGCCTCTTCCAGCGGGTGTGGCGCAAGGCGTGTCCATATTACGAAACCGTCTGGTGCCGGATCTCCAGACGCGACACCCAACTGAAAGGGCGATGCATCAAACTCAGGAGTCTTGTCCAGATTATTCGGGGCGGCAGCAGACAACTGCTTCAGGCGATAGGAAAACAGGAGCCCGGCTCCCAGACCTGTCAGTACCCGTCGGCGGTTTAAAAGCATGATGGAAAATCTTTCGCTGAAATCGAGCGGTCGCACTCTTTCCAAGACAGCGAATGAGAGCGTTTGCCCATGCCCTTCAGCCTTTTTTCATGAAACTGTCACAGACCCACCCCGCCAAAATCCGTAATGGAGCGCTTCAGGCAGTCCATCTTTAAAACAGGATGATAGAAGCTTTGGCGGAAAACTGGTTTCCCTGTCAGCAGGAATGGCTGCGCCTTTGCCGCCGCATCAAAAGCCTGACACATCGCGATGATGCTGAAGATCATCTGCAGACGGCGCTGGCGAATTATTATGAACGCGCCAAAGACGACGTGACGCATCCGGAGGCATACATCACCAGAAGTGCGCTCAACCTGCATCTCAATGATTTGAAAAAAGCCTCATCGCGCCTGCAATCTTTCAGCGATGATCGGGATATTACATTAGAAATAGAAGATCCTGGGCCATCCCAGGAAGACGTTTATGCGTCAGGCCAAAGAATGGATCGCTTCCACGAGGGTTGCAGACAGCTTCCCGAAAAGACAAGGCAGGCCTTTCTTCTCAATCGTGTTGAAAAAATGAAGTATCGGGAGATTGCTTTAACGCTGGGAATGAGCGAAAGCAGCGTGGAAAAGCATATCGCAAAAGCTCTTGTCTTCCTTGCTTCCTGGATGGACCATTAATGCCTTCCGAAAAGCAGTTCGCAGTTCGGGAACAGGCCGCCCTCTGGATTGCGCGCCTGCACGCTGACGATTGTAACGACACGGATCGTGCCCGCTTTTTACAGTGGATGCGTGAGGACACCTGTAACGCCAATACTTTTGAACTCCTGACGGATTACTGGGAGCTTGGCGGCGGGGTTCCAACACAAAGCATTCCTGCAACGCCCGCAAAACGCTTAGATACGCATGGTTTTTCGTTAGGGCGTAGAAGTGCATTGGCCCTTGCCTCAGCTGCGCTCATCGCACTTGTGCCGATGAACAAGACTGCCCGGGCGTCCCGTGTTCTGCAGGCATCGACTGGGCATACTCTTCGCATTGCATTGCCTGATTACGGCACATGCCTCCTGGATTCAGGAAGCCGGATGACGCTGTCTGAAGATGGGCACCGCGCGCGACTGGAGCACGGACAAGTGCTGCTTTCCCCTGAAAGCCCATCAGATTTCCACCTCTCAGTTCGAAACGTCATAGTTCGGCTCTCACGACAGACCTCAGCTAATGTCCGCATGGAACAGAACTGCACAGACATCACGGCGCTTCGGGGCAGGATATTGCTCCGAAGCGGAACAACTGCCGCGCGTGATATCTGGATCCGAACGGGGCAGCGCTTTCGCATTGCCCAGAATGGTGCGGTGAGCATCGATTATCCCAACATCGAAGCGCTTCTTTCCTGGCAAACCGGACGTCTGATTTTTCGCAATACGCCTCTGGAAGAGGCTGTTTTAGAAATCCGACGGTATAGCCAACGTCAGATTATCCTGGCGTCGCCCACTGTTTCAAATATGCGGTTAAGCGGGGTTTATTTTGTGTCGCAGGGCGAGATGTTTTTGCGGATGCTTCCGCGCCTTCTTCCCTTGACGCTCCAGGAACAGGGAAACGTTTTCATCTTTCGTGCTTTATGACGGTTTCATGAAAACCGTTGAACAATGCTGAGGTTTTTCAGTTTTCGTTTGTCTTCCTGTCGAGACCGCCTTCTGCGATCACCAACAGGATAGAGAATACATGGCCGTCAACGTCCGGTGCCCCCTTCGCGCAGTTCTGCTTCTGACTGTAGGGACGACCATTCTGACCCATTCTGCTCTGGCTACACCGTCAGCCACAGCGAATATTCACATTAACCGTCAGCCAATGGCACAGGCACTGGAATCCCTGAGCCAACAGACCGGACAGAGTGTCATTTTTTCCCCTGAACTGGTGGGCCACCTTGAGGCTCCGTCCGTTAATGGTGCCCTGTCAGCTGACGCAGCCGTCGCGCGGTTGCTCAGTGGGAGTGGTCTGGTTGCCGAGGTTGCTCCAGGCGGCGGAATGGTCATTCGACGTGGTGCCGCTACAAAACGCCTCCCAAAGCGCATACGCGCATCGCGGACCCGGGATGCGCGCGACATTGAGCAGATTGTTGCAACAGGCCATCGAACGCGGTCTGTGCTGAGCATCAGCGGCGACCAGATGCAGGAAATGATGCCGGGTCAGAACCCGATGCAGGCACTGGATCTCTTGCCGGGCGTGACGTTCACCAATGTTGATCCGTGGGGAAACAACGAGCAGAACTCAAGCATTTACGTTCACGGTTTCTCCAACAGCCAGCTTGGCTATACCCTTGATGGCGTGCCACTCGGTGCAGGCGCTTACGGCAATTATAMTGGCCTCTCTCCGCAACGAGCCGCCATCAGCGAAAATATCGGCCAAACGTCCCTGTCCTCTGGGGCGGGCGCACTCGGAACAGCGTCCACCAGTAACCTGGGCGGAACGATTGAGTTCAATACGCGGGACCCGAAAGCAAAAGCCGGCGCAACAATCCGGCAGACTTTCGGCAGCTATTCCACGTTTCGCACCTATGCCCGTCTAGACACAGGTAATTTTGGGAACGGAAACGCGGCCTACGTCTCTTTCTCACGGCAAGATGCCAGACCCTGGAATCTTGGTGCAGGAAACAATCAGGGTGGCTATCAGGTAAACGGCAAGTTTGTTCATAAAGGTGAAAACACCACCATCACGGCGTATTTTGACTGGCAGGACAAAGCAGAGCCCAACACACAAGGCCTGACAGCGCCGACAGACCTCTATGCTCGCGGTGCGTTTTTCCCTGATTTGAACGCCGCCATGGCCAACTACCCTGCCATGACCTCCAAATCCGCAGCCCCGGGAACGCCCAATAATAAATACTATTACTCAGCAGCGCAGCGAACCGATTACCTCACCTATCTGAAAATCTCGCACAAATTTTCTCCAAACCTAACGTGGGATAACCAGCTTTACTTTCACTATGACGATGGCGCAGGTGTGGTCGCAACGTCCATTCGCACCAACGCTATCCTGACGATCCTTGGGAGCTACCTGGACCCGACTGGATCCAAATACATCAAGAATGGTCAGTTCACGTATAGCAATGCTGGAATTGACCCAAAGGTCTGGAATGCAACCGGCGGAACGGGTTTTGCTGTTCGTACGACGGAGTATGAAGATTATCGCGGAGGCCTGACCAGCACCCTGCACTATCATCTGGGCCACCATAATATTGAGGTTGGCGGGTGGTACGAACGCAACAACAACACACAGGGGCGTCTTTGGTATCCGCTCACTGCAACAGACACACTGACGCCTTATAAGCGCGCGACCAATCCTCTTTTTACTCAGTGGATGAATGCGTTTTACACGAACACATTTGTCACACACCTGCAGGATAGCTGGCGCGTAACGCCCCATCTGACCCTGACAGCAGGCTTCAAGTCCGAGATGGTTTATACCAACGGCACGCTGCCCGTCGCTGCTTTGCCGCAGTCTCTGGCATCATCGGTTAAGGGCGCAAAAACAATTGTTGATACCAGCACCCACACAGTGGCTGGCGGAACGATCCCGTCTTACAAGCCCTTTCTTCCTGCTTTTGGTGCCTTGTGGAGCTTCACGCCCCATGAGCAGCTATTTGCCAACATTCAGGAGAACATGAATTCGTTCGCACAGACGGGGTATGGCAGCACGTCACCTTGGGCCGTGACCAGCCAGGAAGCATTTGAAGACTTCAAGAAAACAGGAAAACCAGAGACGTCCTGGACCTATGAAGCCGGCATTCGAACCAATCGACCGCTGTTTCTCGGCCCACTCACCGGGATCAGTGGTCAGCTTGAGTATTACCATGTCGATTTCTTCAATCGTCTTGGCTCGATCAAGCCGCCTAATCAGGGAATTTCTGGCGTTGGTGGCACTGTAGCCAACCTTGGCAGCGTTTCGACAAATGGTATGGATCTGTCCTTCACACTACGGTTCGGGCAGCACTTCTCGATCTACGATGCCGTTTCCTATGTCAGCAGCATCTACGGCAGCGATTTCATGGACGGCACCACGCTTTACGCCACAAAAGGCGAGAAAGTCCCGGCTATTCCTGTCTGGTCTGACAAGTTCGCCATCAACTACAATCAGGCAGGCTTCAACGCTCAGCTCTTCGGAACCTATATGGGCGTCCGTCCAGGTACAATCACAAATACCGTCATGGTGCCACCAAGGTTCCAGCTTGGTTTCAGCTCTGGTTATACGTTCAAGCATATCCCGCACATGCAGAGCCTCAAGCTCCAGTTCAACGTCAGCAACCTGACGAACACGCGCTCCTGGTCCACCATCACCGCGGGAGATGGCTCAACGTATGTGGGTTATCCTACACCGCCACGCATGTTCTTTGGCACGGTGGCGGCCTCGTTCTGAAAAAATCAGAGGGATGGCAAGAACGCCATCCCTCGCTTTTTCAGAAGTCTGCGCGAACGCGCACTTCCCAGGTTGCTGGCCGGCCAGCAACTGCAATGTTGTCGCCACCCACAAAATAGCCGCGCGTCACGTCATAATGCTTGTCCGTGATGTTGCGACCAATGCCCTCGATCTTCCAGTGCCCCTTATGCGGGGCAAAAGAGATATATCCACCCCAGAGGGTATATCCCGGAATCGTATTGGCAGAGTTCAGGGCCGTACTCGTCGTACGCAGGCTGTAATCAACACCAGAAACGAGGTCGTATTTGCCGACGCGCCACGTATAATCCACAGAACCATTGGCTGTGAAATGCGGGACTTCAATGCCACGTCCGGAGACGTCCTGCTTCACGCCAACCCAGACACCATTAACTCGTCTGGAACTCGTGACCGCACTGAACTCATCGTATGCGCCTTCAACATAAGCGCCAGACTGCGCCACATGCAGCCCAGGGACCGGAGACCACTCGACTTCATATTCCCCACCAAACATGTGGGAACGTGGCGCATTGACGAACAGGCCAATGGCAGAGCCCGTGGTCGGGCTGTACGCGATGGACTGAACCTGACGGTCAAAATAGTCATAGTAGAAGAAGTCAGCATTCACTCGCAGGTTATACCGCGGCAGGATCAGCTTGTTGCCCACTTCGAAAGAATAAAGCTGCTCAGGCTTGAATGGGTTCGTCATCTGCGTGACGTCAGATGAGTTGTACACCGTGAAGCCACCGGATTTTACACCTTTGCTGAAGGTGAAATACGTCATGTCATGACTGAACGGATGATACTGAACGCTGAACTTTGCAGATGGCAGCGTATAGGACTGAGACTGCTGAGCCAGAGAGTTGTTCGGGTTCGTGACGACGCCCCCGACCAGATAATGAGCATACACATTGTCGAGGGTCCGCTTTTCGTGTTCGACACGAATTCCGCCGACCAGTTGCAGTTTTGGCGTCAGGTCATAGGTAACCTGACCAAATCCGCTGATGGTATTGACCGTCTGTGAATAACGGACATCGCCATCTGTATTATAGAGCGCTTCAAAGCCAGACTGGTAGCGATCATTCAACCACTGGTGCCCGTAGTAAATGCCACCGATCCAGTGAAGACGCCCGGACGTATTGGATGAGAACCGCAGTTCATTTGCCACCACATTGGCGCGCGTGTTAAATTTTACATCGGCGAGTGACAGCGATGAGTCATCAAAATTGTCGTATTCATTCCGCTGCATGTAGTCATAGCTGGCCAGGTTCGTGATCGTGAAATCACGAAGGTGCTTCTCAACCCGCAAGCTGCTCCCGCCCGTATCAATATGGCTGTAAGGCTTCTGGTCCGGTGTCAGTCCGGTTTCCTTGGCAAACTGCGCTGACGTACCCCAGCGCGTGTTGTAGCGACTGGTAGATGCCGGCATTGGATTGGTCGAACTCAGGCTGGTAATCGGGCGCCAGGCGTAAACCCCTGTTCCGTCAGACCGGTCACGGCTGCCATGCAGATTCCATTCGATTTTCCAGCTCTCTGACGGTGCATAGTCCACCAACAAGCGGGCGGCACCACGATTGACGTTGCCAAGATGCGCTTGCGCTTCAGGGTTGTACTGCCACGCCCCGCCCTGCTGTGTTTCGCCGGAGAGACGGAATTTCAGCTTGTCATTGATTGGGCCGGAAATATAACCGTCGATCTTGGCGCTATCGAAACGGCCATACTGAGCACTTACGCCCCCAGCCAGCTTGTCGGTGGGCTTATTCGTAATATAATTGATGGCGCCGCCCGTGGTGTTGCGTCCATAAAGCGTGCCCTGAGGCCCACGCAGAACTTCCACGCGCTGCATGTCAAACATCATTCCATTGATGCCGAACGGAACCGGGTTTGCCACCTCATCGATATAGATACCAACTGTTGGGGAATTATTACTGGAGTAGTTGTTGAAGCCGACACCACGGATGGTATACGTGAACTGTCCACTTCCATAGGAAGGCTGGATCTGAAGTGATGGCGTGGCATACTGGAGATCGAACACATTGTTAATGTTTCGGTTTTCCAGCATTTTTGCGGAAACCACACTGATTGATGTACCAATGTTCTGCGGGCTGTCTGCACGACGCTCAGACGTCACGACAACATTTTCCACCCGTGAAGGTTCAGCCGCATGCACTTTGGATGCAATCTGGGAATGAGCAGCCGTAGGGACAGTGCTTCCCTTCCGTGACGCAGCCTGGGTGGGCTTTTTCGTAGCATTCTCTTCCGCAGCCGCAGCAACATTCCAGAGCGGCAGGAATGCAACGCTGGAAATCAGTGCGATACGCCCACGAACAAGGAGGGCATTCCTGCGGTACGGAGCAGTGAGGACGTCGTGCATCGGTTCCGCCTAATAACTAAGTTTCTTCGTCGTTCTTTAAAACAACTATTTAATTGCGTTTAAGGGATAGAAAAACGATTCACAACAGGTTATGTTGTGAATGCAACAATTTTTTTGTGTTTCTGAACGCGTTGAAAACAAGAGATCAAGATCCATGGCTTCCCAGATGAAACTCGCCGCATTTCTTCTCCCTACTGGCCATCATGCGGCGGCTTGGCGTCATGCTGGATCTGCCCCTGATGCAGGAAGCAATTTCAAGCGTCAGCTTGAACAGGCACGCCTAGCTGAACGGGGATTATTTGATGCCGTGTTCATCGCAGATTTTACAAGCTCCATCGACGAAGCCACAATCGATGGCTTCCGCAGAATGACATATGCAGCATCTTTCGAACCTTTAACGCTTCTTGCCGCGCTTGCTGCCACAACAGATAAGATTGGCCTGATCGGCACTGTCAGCACAACATACTCTGTCCCCTATCACCTCGCCCGGCAGTTCCTCTCACTTGACCAGATCAGCGGCGGACGTGTCGGATGGAACCTTGTCACAACGGCTAACGTCAAGGAATCCATTCACTACGGACGTCCGAGCCATGTCCCGCATGCGGACCGTTATCGTCAGGCCCGAGAGTTCGCACAGATTGTAGAAAATTTCTGGGATAGCTGGAGCGATGATGCCTTCCTGAGGGACACAGAAAGCGGCGCCTTTTTTGCGCCAGAGGGCCGACGTCCCTTCGACTTCAAGGGCGAGTTTCTCTCTGCAGCGGGTCAGATCGATATTCCCCGCTCGCCACAGGGCAGACCCGTTCTTGTGCAGGCGGGTTCTTCTGAACCAGGCCGCCAACTGGCTGCCGAAACCGCAGAAATGGTTTTCACCGCACAGCAGGACATTCAGGAAGCAAAAGCGTTCCGCCTCGATCTCCACCGCCGTATGAGGGAAATTGGGCGAGACCCCGCATCCCTGAAAGTCATGCCAGGCGTATATCCGCTCGTTGGTCGTACACAGATGGAAGCGGAAGATCTGAAGGCCGAACTTGACGAACTTACCCATCCTGACGTTGGGTTATTCCTGCTGGGCGGCATGACGGGCACAGATCTCCGTGGCCTCCCCCTTGATGCCCCTCTTCCAGAAGCCCCGGCCGACTTCAACGGAAACCGCAGCCGCCAGACACTTCTGGTAGAGATGGCCAAGCGGCGCAACATGACCCTACGGGACCTGTATCTGGAGGTTAGCGGCGCTCGCGGCCATTGGTCCATCTATGGTGGCCCAAAGGAGATTGCAGATCAGCTTGAAGAGTGGTTTGTGGAGGGCGCGGCAGACGGGTTCAATGTCATGCCTCCCATTCTGCCGCAGAGCCTTGAAACGTTTGTGGAGCATGTGGTGCCAGAACTTCAGAGACGCGGCCTGTTTCGCACAGCCTATGAAGGCTCCACTCTGCGCGAGCATCTTGGCCTGAAGCGCCCGGCTCCCGGCGAGACCCCATGAAGTCAACTTTTGCTCTTTTAACCATGGCTGGTCTGAGCCTGGGCACATCTGCTCTGGCTCAGACGCGCGACACAATGAGCATTGGCGTCTCTATTGAGCCGCCTGGCCTGGACCCGACCCGCAGCCCGAGCGAGGCCATCGGCACAATCACATACAACAATGTCTATGAGGGCCTGACGCGACTGGACCGTGACGGGCACGTCCAACCCCTGCTTGCACGGGATTGGACTGTCTCAGATGAAGGCCGCGTTTATCATTTTGCTTTGCAAGAAAACGTTCATTTCCATGATGGGGCACTCCTAACCTGTGAAAATGTGCGGTTTTCCCTTTTGCGTGCAGGGGCGACGTCCAGCACAAACCCCGATCGTACATTCTTTACAAACATCGCGGATGTAAGCTGCCCCGACACCACCCACGCAGATATCGCACTCAAAAAAGCCCATGGCAGCTTCACCTATGAGCTTGCGTGGAATGATGCCTCCATCCTGTCACCCTCATCAGCAGACAAGAACGCCAGCCATCCCATCGGAACAGGACCGTTCCTCTTTCAAGCTTGGCAAAGAGGCGATCACGTCACCCTGTCCCGTAATCCCGATTATTGGGGAAAGGCGCCAGAACTGAAGGCTGTCACATTCCGGTTCATGCCTGATCCGCTTGCCGCCAGCAATGCGCTTTTGGCAGGGGAACTGGATGCTTATCCCTCATTCCCTGCCCCTGAAATTCTTGGCCGTTTTGCAGGAAATCCTAACATCAAGGTCGTTCGAGGCACCTTTCCGTTCAAAGCCATTCTGGCACTGAACAATGCTCGCAGGCCATTCAATGACATTGGCGTACGTCAAGCTCTTGCCTACGCTATCGATCGAAAGGCCCTCATTCAGGCTGGTGCCGACGGAGACGGGACAGTCCTGCAATCTCATATGGCTCCCAATGACCCAGACTATGCTGCACTCCCCGATCGGTACCCATACAATCCGGAACGTGCACGGGAGCTTCTCAAAGAGGCTGGCATCAAACCGGGAACGCAGCTGACGCTCTCTTACCCGCCCATCACCTATGCTCGCGATACGAGCGAAATCGTTGCCGCTTATCTGGAGCAGGTTGGCCTGATCGTTACGTTGCAGCCGTTGGAATGGCCATCATGGCTGGGCCGTGTTTTTGGGCAGGGCTCTTTTGACATGACAGTCATTGCCCATACAGAGCCGCACGACATCGGGATCTATGATCGGGATAACATCTATTTTCATTACAAAAGCCCGCAGTTTCATGAGCTATTTGAACAGTATGAAGCCAGCGACAACGCGGAGGATCGGCATCGCCTCTCCATCGCCATGCAGGACCGTCTCGCGCAGGATGAGCCCAACGTTTTCCTATATTCCCGCCCTCGGGACACCGTTCTGAACCGGCATATCTCCGGCTTATGGATCGACCAGCAAATCGCAGCCTGCCCTATGGCAGATGTGACGTGGCAACCATGATGACAAATCTTGCCTCTGCCATTTCAGGAAGACTGGTGGTTCTCGCAGTTGCCAGTGTGATCGTGTTCGCTTTGTTGAACCTTCTTCCGGGGGATCCGGCCACGGTGATGCTTGGGCTGGATGCAAGCCCGGACAGCATCGCGGCTCTCCATCACCAGCTAGGCCTCGATGCTTCCCCCGCAACACGGTATCTGCGCTGGATTTCTGGCCTGATGCACGGAGAGGCTGGAACGAGTTACACCTATGATGTCCCCGTTCGTGGGCTGATTCTTGAGCGCTTCCAGAGCACCCTCCCTCTGATCCTCCTAGCAACAGGCCTCGCTCTTCTCATTGGGTTGCCCACGGGAGCCATCGCAGCCACTCATCGTGGGAAAGGTCTTGATCTTGCCGTCATGGCAACGTTGCAGTTCCTCAAATCCATTCCGGACTTCTGGCTCGCCATGATGATGACGCTGCTGTTTTCCCTGACGCTACACTGGTTTCCGGCAGGAGGATTTACGGGCTGGAACGCAGGATTTTTCACCGGACTGCGAGCTCTTTTCCTCCCCACAGTCGCGCTCGCCATCCCACAGGCAGCCATCGCGGCACGCTTCATGCGCTCCTCTCTCATTGATGTTCTGAACCAGGACTTTATCCGGACAGCACGCGCTCAAGGCTACAGCCGCACGGCCGTTCTCTGGAAAGTCGCCATCCCGAATGCATTGATTCCGGTTCTAACCCTGATCGGCATTCAGCTTCCCGTTCTGGTGACCGGAGCAATTATTGTCGAAAGCGTGTTCAATATTCCCGGCTGCGGAAAACTTCTTCTGGAAGCCGTGAACCAGCGTGACATTCCGGTCGTACAAAACCTTGTCATGCTGATTGTCGCGGGTGTCCTGCTGCTCAATCTGGCACTTTCCATCATTGTTCGCTGGTTGGACCCGCGTCTTGCAGGAGAAAGTGCATGACCTGGCTTCGCACGAACAGGAGCCTAATTGCTGGAAGTGCCCTTCTTCTGGCGTGCCTTGTCCCAGCAACACTTACATGGATCTGGCGGGGTGGCCGCTCTCCTCTGATTGATATCGCGCATCGTTACGCTCCGATTTCTTTCTCTCACCCACTGGGAACGGACCCGTTCGGACGTGACATTGCGAGTTATGTCCTGACAGGGGCTTTCAACAGCACGGTAATCGCCGTGATTGCGGTGACACTTGCGACAGTCATTGGGACAGCCTTGGGGCTCGTTGCGGCTTACGGCGGTTTGCGCGGCAAAGCCGTGATGAGCACAGCAGATCTGGGGCTGGCTTTTCCCCCTATTCTGATTGCCGCCATGCTCGTCACAGCGCAAGGCGCCTCTGCCACTGGCGAAATTCTTGCTATTGCACTTTTCGGCATCCCAGCCCAGATCCGGATTACCCGACAGGCCGCACACTCCATTCTTGTGCTCGATTACATTGCAGCCGCCCGCATGGCAGGGCTGAACTCAATCAATACGATCCTTCGCCATGTTCTTCCGAACATCGCGCCCATCCTAATCGTTCATGCCTCGACGTCTTTAGCGTTGGCCATTCTCTCAGAAACCGGCCTATCCTACCTAGGGCTTGGGGCGCCGCCTCCACAGCCAGATCTGGGACGAACGCTCGCGTCTTATCAAATCCATATTTTTGACCACCCCCTGCTTGTTGCAATTCCAGGTGTGACCGTGATGGTTCTGGTGCTCGGGTTTAATCTGCTTGGCGACGGCCTGCGTGACCTTCTGGAGCGCCCTTTCAATCGACTGAAAGGACAGCCGTCATGACCCGCCTTCTATCCGTTCAAAATTTGTCAGTTCGTGCTGGCTCCACAGCTATTTTGCATCCTTTGTCCTTCACCATGAACGCTGGTGAAACCGTCGCTATCACGGGAGAGTCTGGGTCGGGAAAATCCACGCTTGCCCGTACGCTTATGGGATTGCTCCCTGATGGCTTTGAAACGTCAGGTCAGGCTCTGTTTGAAGACCAGAACCTCATTTCTCTTCCGGAGCACCAGTTTCGAAGCCTGCGCGGTCAGAAGATTGCCATGGTTTTTCAGGAACCCATGACCGCGCTTAATCCAGTCCGTCGGATTGGTCAGCAAATCGGGGATACGTTCCGACTGCACACCGCCATGACAGGTCGCGAAATCAAAGAGGCCGTTCATCAGCTTCTGGATCGTGTTGGCCTCAGTGCAAGGGTTTCAGCAAACGACTACCCTCACACGCTGTCAGGCGGTCAGCGACAGCGTGTGCTTCTGGCTATCGCAATCGCGTGCAAACCAGCACTGTTGATTGCTGACGAGTTCACAACCGCATTGGATAGCCAGACCCAAGCCGAGGTCATGGATCTGGTCCAGGATCTTGCATCTGAAAATCAGATGGCCATTCTGATGATTTCCCATGATTTGGGCCTGATCCGCCATAAAGCCAGTCATGTTCTGGTTCTTCAACACGGGACACTCGTGGAAAGCGCAAGGACGGAAAGACTTTTTTCAGCACCTCAGCACCCATACACACGTGCTTTACTGAGCATGTCCCTACACGGAGTGAACCATCCGCCGCTGACACGCCTGCCAGTGCCAGAAAATCTGGCGTCTGGGGTGGAGCCATGAGCCACCTTCTGGAAGCCCGGAATATCCAGTACGATGTTGCAGGCCGGGGAACATCGCTGTTTCGCCCCCAGAAACCGAGGACCATTCTACAAGATGTCTCGCTTCACGTAGATAGGGGCGAAACACTGGGGCTTATTGGGTCCTCTGGGAGCGGAAAATCTACGTTGGCTCGTATCCTCACGGGTTTAGTCGGTGCGAAAAGTGGTCAAATTTTCTTTGAAGAACAGGATATTACGTCCATCACCGGCGTTGCCCGCCACCGCTTCAGACCCCACATCCAGATGATTTTCCAGGACCCACAAGGAGCTCTGGACCCTCGGCAGACGGTGGAAAAAATCGTAGCAGAACCTCTTTATCAGACCAGTTTGAGTGCTGAAGAAAGGAACCGTCGTGTTCTTGACGTTCTGGCAGACGTGGCTCTGCCGGAAGACGCCATCAGCCGCTATCCGAGGGAATTTTCCGGAGGCCAGAGACAGCGTATCGCAATTGCCCGCGCGCTTGTAACCCGCCCCGATGTTATCGTGGCAGACGAGGCTGTTTCGGCGCTGGACGTCTCCACTCAGGCCGTCGTTCTGAACCTTTTGCTGGATCTGCAGGAGCGTCATGGGTTGTCATATATTTTTGTCAGTCATGACTTGGCTGTAATCCGACACATTTCACATCGTATTGCCGTTTTAGATGGTGGGAAAATTGTCGAAACGGGCCCCACAGCGGACGTTTTGACGCACCCTCAACACCCGACAACACGCGCCCTCATCAACGCCAGCCTCTGAAATCACACCCATCATGACTTCCAGAACTCGCCATAATCTCATCACGGACATTCCCGGCATTCGCGTCGGAAATGTGCGCAATGTTCAACAAAGAACTGGTGTGACGGCGCTTGTGTTCGACCGGCCAGTTGTCGCCTCTGGCAGCTTTCTTGGTGGAGCCCCTGCGCTTCGGGAAAACGCGCTTCTAGAGCCAGAAATGCTGGTGGATGGCATTCACGCCATCGTGCTGTCCGGTGGATCGACGTATGGTCTGGATGCAACCGCCGGCGTGCAGGCATGGCTGAGAGAAGAGTTTGACGCTCTTCCCACGCCAGACGGCCAGATCCGCGTACCTATTGTAGTGCAGGCCAGTCTTTTTGACCTCGTGAACGGAGGGGATAAAGACTGGGGGCGATACTCGCCTTATGCGGAACTGGGCTATCAGGCCGCACAAACAGCATCTCACGGTCCCTTCGAACTAGGGACCGAAGGCGCCGGAACGGGCGCAACCACTGCGACCGTAAGAGGGGGACTTGGATCAGCCAGCGCCATAACCTCCAGCGGGCACACGGTCGCAGCGCTTATGGTCGTCAATGCTGTCGGGACGGCCACGATTGGAGACGGACCGCACTTCTGGAGCGCGCCTTTCGAACAAGGTGAGGAGTTCGGAGGGCACGGCTTCCCGCCACATCTGACAGCAGATGACCTCAAGCTCCGCATGAAGCCGAATTACGTCGCTGGAACCACAATCGGCGTTATTGCCACTGATGCTACCCTGACGAAAGCTCAAGCCAAACGGCTGGCCATTCTGGCGCAGGATGGCGTCGCACGTGGCGTTTTCCCCGCGCATCTCCCACAGGATGGAGACGCAGTGTTCGGCATCGCTACAGGCGATGCACCCTCACCCGCGTCCATTGAGGAGTGGACCGAAATTCTGCATACGGCCACGCAGGTCACAGCCCGTGCGATCGCGCGCGGCGTTTATGAGGCATCGCCCTTGCCAGGCGAGCCCACTCGCCCCACGTGGCAGGAACGTTTTGGGAGGAATACCAGCCATGACTGAGACACTTCCACCAGCAGAAACATTCTTCCGCGTTCCAAGCCGCAGGCTTGCCGTATCTTCAAAACAGACTGGAAGCGACACAACGCTCTTTTTCGTGCACGGATTGGGCGGGAACCGTCAGCAGTGGCGGCTGCAGTGGGACCGGTTTTCCAAAGAACCCGTCAATCTCGTCGCATGGGATGCGCTTGGACATGGCGAGAGTGCGCGCTCCAAGCATGAACAGGTTTTTTCCAGTCAGTTTTCGGTACAAGACCTTGCCGCTGTTCTGGAAGCTTTCCCCTCCCGCAAACGCATCATCGTCGCTCATTCCTTTGGGTGCCGCATCACGCTGGAATGGATTTCCGGATTACTTGCTGCTGGAGAGGACATACCCGTTGATGGCCTCATTCTGTTGGGACCGGCATCTCTTGCCCCGTCCCTGAAGGGGCCGATGTTTGGAAACTGGATGGACCGTCTGCCCTTTTGGCTCGTCTCGTTTGCAAGACCGGCTTTACAGGCGCGCTTCGAAAAGCTGGCATGGGCTCCGGACGTAGATTCAGAGATACTCAAAACCGAGCGTCAGGCGACGAAGCGCAATAGCCTGTTCATGATCAATGCTGTCCGCTCCGGTGCTGGCCCGGTCAATACGGAAATCCTGCGCCATTTTGGCAAGCCGGTGCATATTCTTGCAGGTCAGAACGATGGCATCGTCCCTCTGGCGGAAGTCAGAAAAGTGCATGATTTTCTCCCCACCAGCACTTTGGATATCCTGCCAGCCTGTGGTCATCAAATCATGCTGGAACAGCCTGTTATCGTAAACCAGTACATTGAAAGAGAACTTCAGTGCCTCTCCTCCTCTCCGGGAGAGGCGCCATGACTCAGGACGTTCTGAACAACGATATTTCTGCTGACCAAGCGTCTACGATCGCTGGCATCAATGATTTTATCCTTGGTTACCTTGGATATGACCTGCGTCTGGTCAAAATTCTCGAAGTTGCAGACCAGTCAGAAGACTGCCTGGCGAACACCTATGCCGGGCTGCTCTGGATGCTGTCTGAAACAGGTGATGTTCCCTCAGAAGCGCGCCGATATCATGAACGCGCAGCTCAATCCGTTACCAGTGCCCTTCCGCGTGAAAAGCTTCTGCTTTCAGTTTTGGAGGCCTCTATTGCGGATGATCCAGAGGCTATTATTCGCCTGACAGATCGTATACTCGCTCAGTGGCCGCGCGATCTGGTGACGTTGAAACTTCGGCAGTACCACGATTTCATCCGGGGTCGCTTTGAGGACATGCTGGCCGTTGCGTTACGCAGCGAAGATGCCGCCGGAGACGTTGCCGCCCTCCACGGTATGCTGGCTTTTGCCTATGAGCAGTGCCATGATTTGCCTGCCGCTGAGCGTTCTGCCCGCACAGCTCTTGCCATGGATCCATCGGAGCCGTGGGCCCAACATGCCCTTGCTCATGTTTTCCTGACGCAGGGACGCATTGATGAAGGTACCGCGTTTCTTGAAGAGCGGTCTGCTGGCTGGAAAACGCTGACCTCCTTCATGGACACGCACCTGTGGTGGCATCTGGCTCTCTTTTACCTTGCACGCAATCGGGTAAGCGACGCTGTTTCAGTTTATGACCAGCATTGCTGGACCAGAGAACGCAGCTTCTCACAGGATCAAGTTGGCGCAGTATCCCTTCTGGTCCGTCTGGAGCTGGCGGGAGCTGACGTCGAAGACCGATGGATGGATTTGGCGAACTGGCTCGCTTCACGACAGGACGATGTCAGTCAGCCCTTTCTGACTCTGCAATATCTTTACGGACTACTCCGCGCCCATCGTCCGGAAGGGCAGCATCTGCTGCAACGTATCGAGGGCCTCTCCGGGCAAAGCCTACCAGATCAGCGAGCGTGGGATCTGGTGGGCATTCCTTTAGCCCGTGGGCTGAACGCCTATCTTCACAATGGAAACGCTTCAGCCCTGCTCTCCTTCAACGCTGCGCTTCCTCACTTGCAGGACATTGGTGGCAGCCACGCCCAGAGAGACCTGTTCATTCAAATCCATCAAGACCTGAAGCGACGCATGTCCCAGACTTGATCAAGCCCCCACGTCTGCCTTGATCCTGGCTGTAATTTCAAGCGAGCGCTTGCGGCTGTCCTGATCATGAATCGGGACTGCCACCATCAGCTCGTCAGGTTTGTGGCGTTCCAAAAAGCGTTTCAGGTGTCCCGTTACACTCTCTCTGGACCCCGCAAACGTATAAGCCAGTGTCTGCTCAAGCAGCACCTGCTCCTCTGCCGACCACAACGACAGGATATCATTGACAGGAGGCGGAAACGCGATAGGGCGCCCGCGGCGCAAGGCCATGAAATACTGGTATAGTGACGTCGCCAGGCGCTTGCCATCTGCTTCCTCATCCGCTGCGATGACATTGACTGTCAGCATCACATGAGGCCGCGCGCATCTCTCGGACGGCTCAAACCGTGACCGATAAAGGGTAATGGCCTCCTCCATCTGCGCTGGCGCGAAGTGAGACGCAAAAGCATACGGTAGCCCCAACTGGGCGGCCAGAACGGCCGAAAACAGAGACGACCCCAAAATCCAGACCGGAACGCGCAGGCCCATTCCGGGAATGGCACGGATCAAATGCGTATCTTCCGCCGCCATGGGCTCGAAGTAATGCAGAAGCTCAACAACATCTTCCGGAAACCTGTCAGGCGCTGACGGATCGCGTCGCAATGCACGCGCTGTTCTCTGGTCAGAACCTGGTGCCCGGCCCAGACCCAGATCTATGCGGCCAGGAAAGAGCGTCTCCAATGTTCCGAACTGCTCTGCGACAACAAGGGGCGAGTGATTTGGGAGCATGATTCCGCCAGAGCCCACCCGGATACGGGTCGTTGCCCCAGCCACCTGACCGATCAGAATAGCCGTTGCCGCGGACGCAATTCCCGGCATGGAATGGTGTTCAGCCAGCCAGTACCGATGAAACCCCAAATTTTCCGCCAGTTTAGCAAAATCGATTGTATTCCTGAACGCCTCGCGAGGGCCTGCTCCCCGCGTGATGATTGAGAGATCAAGAACGGAAAACGGGATCATTGTGTGGTCCTTGAGGTCAATGCGTTCAGACTTGCGGCATCGTAGCACGAACAGACAAAGCCGTAGCCATTGTCACCGTACAGACTCCTGACGCGGCACTTCACTGATGCGTTGCGTTCAAGTTCCCGTCATTCAGACGCTTCTTTAATGTCGGGTCAGGAGCGAAAAATGCAGGAATAATTTAAAAATTGACAGCTTCCATATTCTTCAACCCACGCACTTGAGCCATGGTGGAAGCCTTCTGCCGAGATCATGACGCAGACTTTACATCCGTTCTTTGAGGCAATCGGCGTATGGGTCTGAGAAAGTTTCAGTTCTCTGCAGGAGCCTCTCACGTAACGGTTTTTTCTGGTTTCCGCTTCTGAACTGTTTCCTCGTTCTGACAGGGCTGCGTTCCATATGACAACAACCTTTGCCATTCTGCTGGCAACAGCCGCAATCATTGCAGTCGTCGTACTCATTGCGCGTTTTCGTCTGAATCCCTTTATCGTTCTCTTCAGCGTCTCCATTCTGCTGGCTCTCTGCTCGGGTATGCCTGCGGACAAAGTTGTTGCGTCTTTCGAGGCTGGAGCAGGGCACGTCCTCGGGCATGTCGGCACGATCATTGCGCTCGGCACCATGCTTGGCAAAATGCTGGCTGAATCCGGCGGCGCGGACCGTATTGCCCTGACAATTTCAGAGCGCGCGGGTCGTCAACGGATCGACTGGGCCATGATGGTGATTGGCCTGCTCGTGGGGCTGCCAGTCTTCTTCGAAGTTGGCGTTGTCCTGCTCTTCCCGCTCGCTTTCGTTCTTGCAGCCCGAACAGAAACATCGCTGCTGCGAGTGGCCCTTCCCATGGGTGCGGCGCTTTCCGTTACGCACGCCATGATCCCGCCTCACCCGGCAACGCTGCTCGCCCTCTCGGCCTATCACGCCAACACGGGAACAACGATTTTCTGGGGCGTTCTATTGGGAACACCGATTGCGGCCATCTCGGGCCCGCTATTCGCGCGCTTCATCAGCCCCCGTGTTCTGATCACAGAAAAGAATGCGTTGGCAGAACAGTTTGTACGGCGTGAAATCCCGACAAACCTCCCAGGCTTTACGGTTACCGTCCTGACCATCACATGCCCTGTCATCCTGATGCTGATCGGCTCTTCCGCGGACATGTTTACGACTCCGAGAAGCGCACCAAACATGTTTCTGCACTTCATCGGCAATACGGACATTGCGCTGCTTCTGGCAACCGTCATGTCGTTTTACGTGCTGGGGCTGGCCCGCGGCTTTTCACGGGAAACCATTCTTCGCTTCACCAATGAGTGTCTTGGCCCAACGGCCCTGATCATGCTTCTGGTTGGTGCAGGCGGGGGCTTTKGTCGTGAACTCATTGATAGTGGCGTTTCAAAAGCTATCACGGACGCGGCCGTCAGCGCGCACGTTCCACTTCTCGTTCTGGCGTGGCTTCTCGCCGCGATCGTCCGCGTCGCTTGCGGATCTTCTACTGTTGCCATGAGCACGGCCTCCGGCATTGCGGGGCCGATCCTCGCGCACTCGCAGGGCGTATCGCCAGAACTTATGGTGATTGCCACCGGCGCAGGGTCCGTGGCTTTCGGCCCCATGAACGATGCCGGCTTCTGGCAGATGAAAGAATATCTTGGCCTGACCGTTCCGCAGACAATCAAGACCTGGTCAGTTCTGGAAACGATTATTGCCGTTCTGGGACTGGTCTTCTGCGTTGGTATTTCAATGTTCATCTGATCCGCGTTTGCAGAGCGCTGACACAGCAAAGGAAGAAGGATTTTCCATGAGTGTATCTCTTTTTGACCTGACGGGACGTCGCGCTCTGATTACGGGATCGTCTCAAGGTATCGGCTTCAGTCTGGCCAAAGGCCTTCAGGCCGCAGGCGCTGAAGTCGTTCTGAATGGGCGAGATGCTTCCAAACTCTCGGTGGCCGCCCAGGAACTGGGAGGTGTAGAGACACTTCCTTTCGACGTGACCGACCATGCTGCTGTTCGAACGGCAGTCGATCGCTTCGAAGAAGATACCGGGCCCATTGATATTCTGGTCAACAATGCAGGAATGCAGCACCGCGCGCCGTTGGAAAACTTCCCACCAGAGATGTTTCAGAAGGTTCTTCAAACAAACCTGACGTCCATTTTCAATGTTGGACAGGCTGTTGCGAGACATATGCTAGGTCGTGGACAGGGTAAGATCATCAATATTGCCAGCGTCCAGACGGCCCTCGCCCGCCCGAATATCTCCCCCTATACGGCCACCAAAGGGGCTGTGGGGAATCTGACCAAGGGGATGGCGACAGAGTGGGCAAGACACGGCCTTCAGTGCAATGCCATTGCGCCGGGTTACTTCGACACGCCACTCAACGCTGCGCTCGTAAATGATGCAGAATTTTCAACGTGGTTGGAGAAGCGCACACCGGCGGGTCGATGGGGACAGCTTGATGAGCTGACGGGTGCCTGTATTTTCCTTGCGTCCGCAGCATCCTCGTTTGTGAATGGCCATGTTTTGTATGTGGACGGCGGTATCACGGTATCTCTCTGAGGCAAACACGCCAAAGACACATCAGCGCCGCGTTAGAAGAGCCAGCAGGAAACAGGCGCCTATCGCAGAAATGACTATCCCAACTGGCAGCTCCTGAGACGGCAAAAGACAGCGGCTGAGAAGATCTGAAAGGATTGTCAGCATCCCCCCCGCGACCATAGCGGGGACAAGAATATTTCGAACAGACCGTCCCCAGATGGGCCTTATGAGATGAGGCACAATCAATCCGACGAAGCCGATCGGCCCACACAAAGCCACTGTCGTTGCACAGCTAAACGCGCAAAGGCCGAGAACACAAAGCCGTAGCTTTCTTGTTTGTACCCCGAGGGACGCTGCGGTTTCCTCCCCGGCCATCAAAGCATCCAGATCAGCGCCAAAGGCCCATTTACCGAAGATCACGGGCAAAAGCCCCAGCATTACAAGTGGCAGGGCCGACCAGCGAGCGGCGGAAAAACTGCCCATCGTCCAGAACAGGACGGATTGAGCCGTATTACGATCACCCCAGAAGATTAGCAGGTTTGTCAGAGTAGAGAAGACAAAGGAAATCGCCAGACCAGACAGCAGCATCCGTTCCGTTGAGACCCGCGCGCCAGACCGGGATCTAAATGAGACCAGCAATAAAAGCGCAGAAGTTGCCAGAAATGCTCCACCGACTGCACCAAAAGCGATCGTCCAGACGCCGAAAACGTCCCCCAACAATACGATGACAGCAACAGCGCCTGTCGCTGCGCCCGAGGATAGCCCGAAGAGAAACGGATCTGCCAAGGGATTACGGGTTACGGCCTGAAGAAGCGCTCCTGCACCGGCAAGAATTGCTCCGGTCAAGAAGGCCAGAACCAGCCTTGGCATTCGCAGGGACCAGATGATCCGGGCAGCAATATCATGGCTGGCTGGACCGGCCAAAAGACCCGCTTGCAACGAATACCAGGGAAGAGAAGCACTTCCGAGCGTAACTTCCAAAAATGCCAGCACACTCAGAGCCGGCAAAGCGCTGATGCTAAGAACACGCTTCATCAAGGTGCTGCGTCCGGATGGAGAAAGGTGGCAATCTTTTCGATCACATCGATATTGGCGGGAGACGGCGTCATTTCATCATAGCGCACAACCAGAACACGGTTTGTCTTCAGGGCCGTACTCTCTATCAGCAATGGCTGGCTTCGCAGAAATTTCAGACTGTCTGAAACACCGGCCCCGTAATCCATCACCAAAATAGCTTCAGGATCACGCAAACCTGCGTTTTCCCATGAGGCAGCGCCCCAGTTTGTTGGTAGATCACGAAAAATATTTTCGCCCCCGCCGATCCGGATCAACTCTGTCGCGAGGGCATATTGGCCAGCTGTAAATGGCCGATCGCGTCCACTGTCATAGAGAAAAACACGTAACGAGTGATGGCCCTTAAGACGATCCTGAATGTGCTGAACGCGCCTCTGCCAACCTTCAACCAGTTGCCGAGCCTGCTGCTCCCGGCCAAAAACCTGTCCAAGTTTTTCTTCGTCGCTATACAGAAGGTCTAACGTTGGAAGAGCCGTAGACTGCCCTGCCCTGAAGCAGCTTTCAGACAGAACAAGCGTCGGAATACCCTGAATTGCCAAGGTCTCGGGTGTCACATCTCCACCGACATGCATCCCATAATTCCAGCCAGCAAAGAAAAAATCTGCTCCGGCATCAAGCAGTTGTTCAAGACTGGGATAGTGAGTTGCAATTTCCGGGATATCGCCTTGCTGAGCTTTGAAACCCGGTGTGTATTTGTTCCAGCCTGATATCCCCGTCAAACCACGAATATAGGGCTGCAAATGCAGAGCAAAAGCCATTTCCGCCATATTAACGTCGTGGATGACAGCATGCTCTGGCTGATGCGTGATCGTTACGGGCTTCCCGCAGCTCTGCACGGTAACCGGGTAGGCGAAGGCCGTTTGTACAGCAAAGCCACAAAACCCGAGAAACAGAATTAAAGCAGGCGTTTTCATGCGCCTCGCGGCCTAAAAACGAACGTCGTGCTGCCATCATCCAGTTGAACGGGATGAACATTCAAGCCGAACGCATGCCCTAGTTCCGAAGAGAGCAGAACCTCAGAAGACGCCCCATCCAGAATGATTTTTCCGTCCCTTATCAAGAGAGTTCGCGGCGCAAAGTCAGGCACGAAAGACAGGTCATGCAGGACGGCCACGATTGTCAGAGGAAGGTCACGCAATAAACTTAACAGTTCTGCTCTGGCCGCCAGGTCCAGGTGATTGGTGGGCTCATCCAGCAACAGTATTTTGGGGGTCTGGGCCAGACATCGCGCCAACATCACACGCTGACGCTCACCACCAGAAAGACTGCCAATCGACCGTTTTAAAAAAGGTTCGACACGGAAATACTGGATCGCCGTTTGCAGAGCCGCAGTATCCTGCTGCGCCTGAGGAGTGCCCCGAAACGGGAGACGACCAAGTGCGATATAATCCTCAACTATGAATTCAGGAGTTACATCATCGGTCTGGGAAAGCCATGCAATCTCGCGCGCTACCGCTGGTCTGGACAGGGTGTTGAGTAGCGTTCCTTCCAGAACTATCTCCCCTTCCGTGGGCGAAACCAATCCAGCAAGGAGCCTCAGAAGCGTGCTTTTCCCTGCACCATTCGGGCCAATGAGTGCAACATGCTCACCCTCCCTGACGGAGAAATCCGTCAAAGAGAGTATGCAGTCATACCCGGCACCATGTGTCTGAAGCACAACCTCAGGCACGATCAGAAACCGGCCTGAACACTGATTGAGAAAGACCGCGGCGCCCCCAGCATCACTTCACTCGGATAACTGGTATCAGCCCACTGAATGAAGTGCTTGTTTCCCACATTGTCTACCCGGCCATAAACCGTCACGCCATGATAGGCGTGCCATGCCGCGAAAAGATTGACGAGCGCATAGTCTTTCAGACTCAGGGTGTTGGCGTAATCGCCCTTGCGGGCAGATACGTAACGCATGCCAGCCCCCAGATCGACCGGCAAATCTGCAACCCGGGACCAGACACCCCACAGGTTAGCCGTGACAGCCGGAACGTTCGGGACCTCGTTCCCGGAGGCATTCACTGACGTCGAGGGATGAAATGATCCATAACGAGACCACGTATAGGCAACATTTCCCGACAGGCTCCAGTGTTTGCCCAGCGTGAGGTCCCCCTGCCATTCCACMCCCCGTGACTTCTGAACGCCCGCCGTTGCCACGCTGTCCACTCCAGTGGCAACGAGAACTCGGGTACGGCGAATATCGTACAGAGACAGTGTAGAGGACAGACGCCCTTTCCAGAAAGACCCCTTGGCGCCGATTTCTCCTTGTCTGGACTGACTCAGGCGTGAAAACTGGCCTTTATTAACCAGGAAGATATTGGAGCCCGGCGGATCTTCAGCCGTTGTGTACACGCCGTAAAGGCTGATGTTGTCTGTCAGATCATAAACAGGGCCAATCCTGAAGTTGGCAGGATTGTAATTCCCCTTGAAGCTTGTCGCAGGATTGAACGCACCGGACTGACGATAATTCTGACGGTCCAGTTTCAGCCAGTCGTAACGAAATCCACCCACCACACGCAGATCGTCCCGCACGGTCAGGACGTCTTCCATGAAGATGCCTGCGTCCACCATGGTTGTGGGAGATTTTGTATATGGATACTCACCAGCAAAACTCCCCCCGGCCGTGCTTTCGGGGCTACTCAGAGAAACGCTGTCTGCATATGTCGCGTCTGGAAAACCACGGTTCCGGATGAGCCGCACATAATACGCGTCTCCACCGACGACCAGACGGTTCTTCATTCCGAAAACATGAAAATCAAACTGACCATCCAGCGTGTCACCCACCTGATGCTGGTTCATATAAACATAGAACCGATCCCGGCCGACCCGACCGGGTGCGATGGCGTTTCCGGCTGCGTCCGTCTGCCCGGCTGAACCGATATAGCTGTAGGACTCAGCGTTATTCCAGTTACGCTTGGCGTAAAGGACATAGGTCTTATTGTGGAACGTCATGTTCTCCGTTGGCTGCCACGTCAGATAGAGCGTCGGGGTCACATTGACCGAGCCAGCTTTTGCATCCTTGGCATTGTAATACCGCCAGAGCGATGATCGGCTTACGCCTAATCCCTTGGAAGACGACAGCAGGCCGCCCACACCATCATGGACCTGAGCCAGCGGGACCAAAGGGGTTCCATAATACGTCGACAAGCGATCTGTCAGATAGTCGACGCCAAAGCGGGCTGTGAATTTCTTCGAAGGGTGCCAGAGCAACGTTGTCGTGAAATCGTTGCTGTGTGGATCTGCGCCAGCAACGTATCCATCAGACGAGGTACGACTGAAATCACTTCGAATGGCCAGCGTGTCAGTAATGGGAACCGAACCGCCCACGCCAGCATTCCACGTATTGAAACTGCCATAAGATACCAGAGCATTAGCATGCGGCCCATCAAACGCAGGGTCACGCGTTCGCATATCCACAGTGCCGCCAACAGCGCCCTGCCCGTACAGAACAGACGACGGCCCCTTGAGAACCTGAACGCTCTCAAGATTAAAGCTGTTGAGCGGACGGTTCACCATCGTGGTCGGGCCGTAATAAATTCCGTCCCTCAGGATCAAAACCTGATTTCCGCTGAAGCCACGCATCATCATCTGCGCCGGACTTCCTGGAGATCCACCGGAAGAAACACCCGGTGCACTGTCTGCGGCGTCTTCAGCGTGCACATAACCGCGCTGCTCCATCACGCTGCGCTGAATCATATTGATCGTCGCAGGATTATGTTGAACCGCCAGCCCGAGCCTGCCCCCGATAACAGCACTATCCTTCAGCGGCTGCGCCCGACCGTGCGCCGTAATGTGTTCTTCTTTCGCTTTGGCAGCCGCCTTCCTGACGTCTTCTGTCTGGGCGAACGCAGGCTGAAAAACGGTCAATGCCGCAACGGGCAACACACCGACAAAACTGATTTTCCTCATGGATAACGCAAACTTCACTCAACAATGCGTCACTACGATGAGCAGGATGAACCATCCTGCTGCGTCCGGTGCACCCCGCCCTTTCGCTTCGTCCATGACCATTTTCGATGGCAGGTCTCCTGGCTTGCGGATCATCGGCAGATCGCGAGCCTTCCCAAGGCTAACGCCCCAGTGGCCGGGTTCCCGGAACCCATCGTGATCAGCCTCACCGCTCACAGTTGCGGGGGCAGCCGCAGCATTTCACTGCGTTCCCTTTTCATCCCCTTCCGGGGAACCATCATTGAGCAGGGGCATAACCGAAACTCCCATATAGTCAAACACGTATGTTATAACATATCAATAACTGAAGTTATCAATTTGAACAATGGAGGCCCCTCAATCCTTGGAAGAGAAACCAAAACATGCCTAATCTCATGCTTCCCCACTCTGGACAGAAAGTGTCGCAGGATGAAGCTCTGTCGTTTTGGTCCCTTGGATCAGGAAACACCTGGACTCATTGATGACACTGGCATGCTGCGAAGCCTCAAAGGGATTCTGCCTGATATTACGGCTGCCCACCTGTCTCCAGAGCAGCTAAACGCCTTACGGGCCATTGATCCGAACACTCTCCCTGTCGTTTCAGAAGCACCACGCTACGGTATTCCGTTCTCAGGTGCCGGAAAGTACATCTGCATTGGCCTGAACTATCGGGATCATGCCGAGGAAGCAGGCCTTCCCCTCCCCTCAGAGCCAATCGTATTCATGAAAGCCATCTCTGCCCTGACGGGTCCGAGCGATGGTATCCTGATCCCTAAACAAGCCACCAAAGTGGACTGGGAAGTCGAGCTCGCAGTCATTATTGGCACGAAAGCGGCCTACGTCTCCCCGGAGAAGGCTTTGGAGCATGTGGCGGGATATTGTGTCGCCAATGATGTCTCTGAACGCTCATTTCAGATGCAGACAAGCCAGTGGGACAAAGGCAAGGGCTGCGACACATTCGGACCCTTGGGACCATGGCTTGTGACTGCTGACAAAATTGTCGATCCGCAAGCACTCTCCATGCGGTTAGATGTCAACGGACAACGTCGACAGACGGGACATACCTCCAACATGGTCTTTGACGTCCGCAGCATCATTTCACATGTCAGCCACTACATGACACTAATGCCAGGCGATATCATTGCAACAGGTACACCTGCGGGCGTCGGCGTGGGCATCAAGCCTCACCCAGTCTATCTCGAACCGGGGGATGTCTTGGAAGTGGAAATCGAAGGGCTTGGCATTCAAAGGCAGACGGTGAGGTCAACTCACGCCTGAACGGATAGAAAGACTTTCACACAGCACGATTCTTGAAAAAACATCCGCTTTCGTAATTCTTTTTTTGTAGAAAATACTTGCCCGCTCAAGGTGGCAGGAAAGCTGCGCTGAATGTAACAACTGCGAATTTGAGTGAATTAAAGATTGAAGTTTTTGAGAATGAATATCATTTGTAACTTTAAGAAAGACGGGAACTCGGTTGAAATTCCCGTGAAAATTCATTCCAGCGGAGGCAGTTAGCCCGTTCCATGAGACTTCCAGCGTCGAACGTTCCTCAACGTACAAATTTTGGTCCAATGCTTTTTACGGCGCTCCTCCTCTCAGGCACATGCAATGGTGCCTTCGCTGCTGCAGTTGATGAGGGTTCGCCAGATACACGCAAGAAATCATCTTTAGCGACGAGTAACGCAGAGGAACGTTCCGCTTCGAAACAGTCTCACAATGTGCAGCGCAAACACGTTGCGCAGGAAGATAATACGCCTGGTAGCATTGAACAGCTTCTTGTACAGGGACATCGACGCAATGCGTCCACAGACGGCACCGGAACCTATACGGTTTCCGCGGTCTCCACGACCAAGATGCTTCTCAAACCGATGGATATTCCGCAATCCATCTCTGTTCTCAGCAGTCAACAGATGAAGGACCAGAATCTCAATACGATTGATGCAGCTCTCAAACAGGTCGCTGGTGTCAACGTTAACATGTACGGTGATGGAACAGGTGGCTATACAGCCCGTGGCTTTTCGCTTCAGGCTCAGTATGACGGCGTTCCTTCCATGAGCGGTCTGACGTTCAGTCAGCAATACGATTTGTCCATCTACGATCGGATTGAGGTCCTTCGGGGACCGGATGGAATGCTGCAAGGTTCCAGCACACCAGGCGGGAGTGTCAATTTCGTTCATAAGCGCCCGACAGAGCAGTTCCAGGGGAATGCTTCATTCTCTGCCGGCTCGTGGAACAACTATCACGCCACTTTTGATATTGGCGGCCCCGTCGTGAATTCGAAAATCGTCTCGGCCCGACTGGTCGTCGCAGGAACAGACCGTAATCAGTTCTATAGCAACGCCTATGATCGGCGATGGACGATCTATGGGGTTACGGATGTGCACCTGACGCGTCACGACACACTGACAGTCTCTGTAACGTCTCAAAGCAACGATACCACCCGCTACATGGGCCTTCCCAGAGCCAGCAATGGTGCAGATCTTGATTTACCCACCAGCACCTTCATAGGCGCGAACTGGGGTAAATCCGAAGTGCCCATGACAGAAGTCGAGGCACAACTCGAACATCTTTTTTCTCATGGTTGGCGCGGGCGCTTCAACTACCGTCATCGGATCGCGGCCACGACGCTGCAATACGCTTATCTCAACGCTTATAATGCCGGTGCAAAGAGCGGAAATTTCGTCGCGGCCAACACACGTTATGATGAGACCAATGACGGTCTGGACGCCTACGTCACTGGGCCTCTTCATCTTTTTGGACAGAAACACGTCCTGATGATGGGAGCAAACTATGACCGTTACCTCTATGAAGGCGGCGGCGCCAGTGCAAACTCTCGCACCTATACGGCCCTGGCTGGAATCCCGATCAGTGCCAACAATGCCATCCCGTCCCTTGCCCTCCCTACAATCACCAATCGCTATTGGGAGCCGTCCACACAATGGGGCGTTTATGGTCAGGCGCAGATCAAACCGATCTCAAGCTTTGCTCTCCTGATCGGTGGACGCGTTAGCGGGTACGTCAGCAAGACACGTCGAATCTCGCCCTATGTGGGCAGAACCAACACAGATATCGACCAGCAAGGCATTTTGACGCCCTATATTGGCGCGGTCTGGCACTTGCGACCCAACATCTCAATGTATGCCAGTTACGTCTCCACCTTCTCGCCCCAGTCAGTCTTTGACACAACGGGACGTCTTGCGCCTGTTCGTGGCAATCAGCTTGAAGGTGGCATCAAGGGAGAGTTCTTCCACGGGCACCTCGGCATGACACTGTCTGGCTACAAGATCATCCAGAAAAATGAGGCTATATATAACGGCACAATCGGCGCCATCTGTGGCCCTGGTGGCATAGATGACTGCTATGTCGCCACAGGTAAGACGCGCAGTCAGGGCGCGGAAGCAGAATTGATCGGTCGCCCCCTGGAGGGCTGGGACATTAATGCCAGCTATACCTACAACGATAACAGGATCGTCAATAACGGTAGCGCGACACAGTCTGGCCTGACCTATGCTGGCAACTCACCCAAACATCTATGGAAACTCTGGACACATTACCGTTTCGAACCCTATCGCGGTGCGCAGAAAAACGTCTGGAGTATTGGCGGCGGCCTCAATGCGCAGACCAGTACCTTCGGGACAAACCGCACCGTAACGCAGGGTGGATATATCATCGGATCCATTCAGGCGGGATACCAGTGGAACAAGTATCTTTCCCTCTCCGCGACGCTCAATAATATTGCCAACAAGCGCTATTATCAGCGCTTGGGCAATCTCTACTACTACAACTATTATGGAGAGCCGCGGAACTTCATGTTCACACTCAGGTCGAATTTCTGAGGGATATTTCAGGCGGCTTCATAAGCTCTCTGCAAATGGGCGGGGCTCCATAGGTAAGGATCTACCGCGTTCAGAGCTTGTGGGGCCGTTTTTTCGGTATGTGTATCCGGTCCGGTCGTTCCAGGATCGGTCTGTCTAGACCACAATAATATCATGATAAGTCCGGCAACCACGACAATGATTGTCAAAAAAACCCAGCGTCTCTCCATGATCTTTACTCCCGGCAGCAATCAGCCATATTCGTCGGCCGCCTCTGAGAATCATAAGCCAGAGCATGACCAAGGGTTTCCGCTACACACAAGGAAATAACCTCACTCGCACCAGAACGGGGCATCTTTCGAAAAATTCTTCCATCGTTTGGGGAGTTTCTTAAGGATCTTCTTCCGATCCTGATGTGCAGCCTGGATGATCGCGTCCCCTGCCTCGGATAGATCCGGCCTTTCACTGATCGCCTGGTTCACCAGGGCCTCTGCTGTTGCGGCATCATTGAAACGACCGAACAGTTCCTGCAAATCCTTGCAATGGCTCATGTAGGTTTCGAGGTGGCGGCCCTTATAAAGGGGAAGAACAGTCTCGATACTGTATCGCAGCCCTTTCAATGCCTTGCGGACGTTATGAAGCTGCCGGTCTGATAGTTTCCCGATATGACGCCCCCGATGCTGGACCTTGCGCGCCATTCTATCCAGCAAAACAGGCGCATGATCTTCCAAAAGTGCTCCGGTAAGTTTTGGCCCAAAGACAGTTGCGGGATCTTCCGTACTCTGCGCCAAAGAAAGCAGTGCAGAAGTTATGCGAGGATCAGTCAAATTCTGCCGCATCTGCCCTAAAGCGTTTGATCGTCTTTCTTCTGCAAATTGGCTAAACTCGGCCCGAGCCTTTTCGGTCAGGTGGTTAGGTACAATCTCGGTCAGGAAAACATCCCAATCTCTGACATTCCCGAGAGATCGTCCAATTTTCTGCAACACCCTCGCTTCATTCTCAAACGCGCCTTTTGAAAACAGAGGGCGAAAGGCTTTCAGGATTGTCCGTAGCCGCCGAAGAGCCACTCGCATCTGGTGAACGCCCGCGACGCTTCCCTGCTCGGCTGATGGCTGAAGAGTCAGAAAAGCCGCCAGAAGCCCTCGGACAGACTGGCTCCAGCCCTCCCCAACAGTTACATCACCTGTAAAGACAGGAGCTTTAACCATCGCACCATCGGGATAGAGGCCTGTTGCCAGCCGGACGCCCCTCATAGGAACGGTCTCCCCCGTCAGCCAAATGGGCAGATCATTCAGGGTCTGCGCCATGCCGTAGAGACTGCGCACATCCCCTCTGACCAGCCTCAGATCCAGCGTACAAACAGCTTCCGCCAATTCTCCAGCCTGCACCGATCCGCGAGATAGAGTAATCCTGATGGTGTGATCATCAGACGCCTGCTCCCCCTGTAACTGCCAGAAATCCGATCGGTATATTGGGAGCAATGCACCTGAAAGATCCAGGTTCGCAGCCGGAGTGGCTTCAAGCAGCGTTGTCTCGGGACGTAATCCCTTCCTGGACCAGACCCATCGTTCTGAAGACTTCATATTCGGTAAGCCAGACCATGCTACAGGCTCCAGCCCCTGAACCGAAAAACGGCCTTCCCGCCCTGTGCACAGCGCCCAATCATGGCGAGACAGCAGACCCGATGCCGTGTCATGGAACGTCCAGACCCGATGGCGAGGCCTGACACTTTTCAACGATGGAGCAATAATCGGGTGATGTCGAATGAGAGGCCATGCTTCTGGCAGAAAGCGAAATGTCAAACGTTGCGGCAAAAGGCTTCGGATCATTGTTCTTTCCCCTCCAGCATGACCACTCATGAAGCGTAAGCCCTCATGCCCTAACGTTGCCAGAGGATAAAAGGAGCTTCCAGTGGAACGCTGAGAATGTCTGCTGCTGGAATGATCCGTAGCGTACACTCTGCCGCAGGCGCAGGGAGCTCTGTCTCAAGAGTATAGGCAATCCAACCATCCTGAAGATGTTCTGCCTGTGTCAGGGACTTGATGCGTGGATGACCATTCTGCGGATTGGCGTAGAACTGAACACTGAACAAAGCAGGGTCGAGCATACCGGGATGAATGAATGCATGAGCTTTCTGTTCTCCCCCACTCTCGGGAATGACAACCTCACCGATCCTGAGACTACTCCAACCGGCAGAGAGGGCTTTCTGCTGGTCCCGAACTGTTCCAGCATCCTCCCCGTGTTCGGCCAAGCGACGTCTGTAGCGCTGTGCGCCTGTTAGATAGAACTGCTCCGTATAGTCGCGAACCGTTCGGTTTGCGGAAAACTGAGGCGTCAGGCGCGCCATGCTTTCGCGCATTTTCGCCACCCATGCGCGCGGTATTCCGCTGGGATCGCGTTCATAGAACTCAGGAAGAACATGCTCTTCCAACAGTCTGTAGAGTTCCTGCGCGTCAGAATGGTCATAAGCCGGATCTCCCGCATGTTCCAGACCATCCCCGAGCGCCCAGCCAACTTCTGGCGCATAGGCCTCAGCCCACCATCCATCGAGTTCCGACAGGTTCAGGCCACCATTCACCAAAACTTTCATGCCGCTGGTTCCGCTGGCTTCCCAAGGGCGCCGCGGTGTGTTCAGCCACAGATCCACTCCCTGAACCATTTTTTGCGCCAGAGCCATGTCGTAATCGGCGAGGAATATGACTTTCCCTAAGATATCCTGACGTTGGCAGAAGCGCACCCAGCGCGTGATCATGGCTTGCCCCTCCTGATCACGCGGATGAGCTTTACCTGAAAGAATGATCTGAACCGGGCGATCAGCATGTCGCAACAGACGGACGAGCCGCTCCTCGTCGTACAGTAGAAGATCCGGGCGCTTGTAAGTAGCAAACCTCCGCGCAAACCCGATTGTCAGGGCGTCAGGGTTCAGGGTTGGCGCGGGCAGACACCATAGCCCGTCTTCACCAACGATACATTGCCGGGCAGAGAGCTCCTCTCCCAGAGCCTGAACAAATCCTGCGCGGGACTCACACCGGCTCTTCCAAAGAGTTGTGTCGTCAAGGCGCCGCACAGCATCGCCCAGACCTTCCAGATTGCCTTCCCACCGACTTCTCCCCCCGACCTTGGTCCAAAGTTCATCAGCCGCTACTGAATCCCAGGTCGGAGTGTGAACGCCGTTTGTCACATGAGAGACTGGGACTTCGCTTTGTGGCCACCGCGGGAATAAGGGCGTGAACAGGGACCTGCTGACAGCGCCATGCAACTGGCTCACGCCATTGACAGCACCGCTACTTCGAACGGCCAGATAAGCCATATTGAAGAATTCATCGCCATTCTCTGGATCAAGCCGCCCTAGCGCAAGAAAATCCTGAATGGGCATCCCGAGACGCTCTTCGGCATAGAACGTGAGATGGCTCTCAATGAGTTTGGGCGGGAAAAGATCAAACCCGGCGGGCACAGCAGTGTGGGTTGTGAAGATTGTTCCAGCGCGGACAATAGCCCGAGCCTGCGCGAACGGGATTTTCTCTTCTTCCGAAAGGCAGCGGGCCCTCTCCAGCGCTGCGAATGCTGCATGTCCCTCGTTCAGGTGGCAAATATCTGGCCGGTGCCCTAAAGCATGCAGCAACCTCCAGCCCCCAATGCCCAGCACCATCTCCTGCCGTAAGCGAAGCTCCGCATCTCCACCATAAAGCTGAGTTGTGATGCAGCGAACAGCCGGAGGATTGGACGGATCGTTCGTATCCAGAAGATAAAGGGTTGCCCGGCCTACAACGGCTTTCCAGGCCCGAAGCCAGATTTCACCAGTCGCTGTCTGGACAGAAAGTCGGAACCAGTCCCCGTCCGGGGTCAGGACTGGCTGTATTGGAAGCTGGTCAGGATCATTAAACGGATAGAGCGCGCGCTGCTCGCCTGCTGGAGTAATAACCTGGCGAAAGTAGCCCTGCGCATAAAGGAGCCCGACAGCGACAACAGGAACACCCAGATCACTCGCCGCCTTAAGCTGATCAGCGGCCACATTTCCGAGACCACCAGAATAGATCGGGAGTGCCTCGCTAAGCATATATTCCATGCTGAAATAGGCGACCTCAGACAGCTCCGTTTGACCATGGTTTTCCGCAAACCATGTTGGACGTTCGAACTCATATTTGCGGCGCTCTATACTGGCTTTTAGAAGACGCCGAACGTCCGCATTCTGCAGAGCATCGCGTAGCTGAGCCTTGGGTGTGCGGGTCAGAGTGATCCATGGATTATGAGTTCTGTCCCAGAGGTCCGGATTGATCATCTGCCAAAGCAGATCCGCCTCGTGATTCCATGTCCAATGCAGATCAAGCGCCAGCATTCGCAGAGCTGCTTCTGCTGCACGCGGCATACGAGGAGACGTGTCGACCATAGAACCGGAACTCCCATGACTGTCCGTGACCAGCTCTCTGGAGGTATGGCCATTTCAGTGAACAGGACAGATTGCGTACATTAAGCAACTGGGGCGCTAACGCATGAGAACCAGGGAAGGATAAGGTGAACCCGCTGCCAGACATGCTTCGTGACATCACATTTTCTGATAAGCGCACGAAAGAAGGTGGGCTTTAGCTAAAAACCTCTGTTCCCCTCATCCGTTTGCTATGAACGGCGCTGTTCTTCAAGAACTGCCCCATTAATGAGGTGCGTCATGCTCCGGAAGCTTCTGCTCGTCTCAATAATAGGTTCATGCGTTGTCCCGTCAGCATGGGGTGCTCCCTCCACGAAAAATTTGTCTGTCGCTCGGGGCTTCCATCTAGAGATCGTATCCGCTGATGTCCGTGGTGCGCGGGAAATTGCCCTTGGAGACAGGGGAACTATTTTCCTTGGCTCGATGGGGCCCGGAAAGGTCTATGCCGTCTCCAGTGTTGGGAATCCCGGAAAACCGGTTCAGGTCCGAACTGTCGCCAGTGCCCTCGAGACGCCTTCAGGCGTCGCATTTCACGACGGAGATCTCTATATCGCTGAACCAGAAAGACTTCTGGTTTTAAGAGATATCGAAGATCATCTGGATGATCCCCCCAAACCGGAAGTCATCACAGATCATTTGCCCTTCAGTGACGGTGACCATTTTTGGAAGTTTATCGCCTTCGGGCCAGATGGAAGGCTTTACGTGACCATCGGGGCGCCCTGCAACGTCTGCGATGTTGGGCGTGATTTTGGAAAAATCATCAGCCTGAAGCCCGACGGCACCGACAGGCAGGACGTGGCTTACGGCATTCGCAACTCAGTTGGTCTAGCATGGCGAAAAACAGGAAAGGACCTGTGGTTTACGGATAACGGCCGCGATATGATGGGCGATGACGTCCCTTCTGACGAATTAAACACCCTTACACGGCCCCAACAGTCTTTCGGCTATCCGTATTGCCATCAGGGAGATGTCCCCGATCCCCATTACGGAACAGACCACTCCTGCGGTGAGTTTACTCCGCCGGCCCTGAAGCTAGGGGCCCATGTCGCAGCATTAGGTTTGCGATTTTACGAAGGCCCTGCCGCGTCACGTTCCTTAAATGGTGCATTGCTGATTGCAGAACATGGGTCGTGGAACCGGAGCGTTCCATCAGGGTATCAGGTCGTTACAGTAAAATTTGATAGTACAGACCATCCACAGCAACCAGAGCCCTTAATCTGGGGTTTTCGGCGGAACGGACGGACTTTTGGCCGCCCGGCAGATGTTCAACCAATGCCTGACGGCAGCATTCTCGTTAGTGACGATTTTTCCGGCTCGCTCTACAGGCTGACTTATGCCTCTGCCGTACAAAAATAAGTATCATAGAGTTGGAAGAGCCGGCACGGGTGCAGCGACCCGTCGGACAGTTTGAACAGAGGCTATCCGCAGCCAGAAACGGGTGACGACAGCCCCCAGTAGAATCATGAGAAAATAACGCATATCATTCCCCTTTTCAGAGGTTATCGTGAAGCATAAACTTGGCGAATATGCGCAGGAACTATGGCAAACGTGATTCAGAACGTAACAGTTCCCGTTCTGAATAAGGAGAAAAATAAAATGTCTTTTGGTATTATTATTCTGGTGGCCCTTGTGGCTGTACTTTTTATTCTCGGGCCCATTCTTGTTGCCGTCGGCGCAGCCGCTTGGATTAACGATCGTTTTCTGAGCCGAAAATAACTTCAAACGTTATTCTATTGTTCGGAACGGAAACGGCCTGGACCCGCCACGTCCTGTAAAAAGACAGGACGCTCCAACTCTGCGGAAGAATATCCAGCTTCCCCACCGCTTCTGCATTCAGGCCCATTGTCAGCAAAGTCAGGGCTCGCACGACCTCAGCGTCCACCCCCAAAATTACGGGATTTTGCGCCTCCCTGATGTCTGATAGCCACCCGGCAAGACGGGCATACATTTTGGTCCGGCTCTCACCAGCCGGCGGTGAAAAATCGGGGTCCATCATCCATTGTGACAGACTTACTGGCGATAGGGTTTTAAGGCTCTGTCCGCACCAATCACCATAGTCATGGCCCCTAAGTCGCTCATCCACGGTAACAGGACACTCGGAATGAGCCTCAAGCCATGCTGCATCAGAGTTGCACCCTGTCAGGATGGGCAGGGACTTTGGCCAAAAACTCCCTTCCAGGCACTCTGTGTTACGTTGTTCACCGCTTTCGGGGAAAACGCTCCGCTTCACAGACGGGTATGGGGGGAGAGCAAAACAGAACAGCTTCATTTTACGAGCTTTGACCATTCCTGAAGCGCGCGCTCTAGACGATCCCAACCAGCACTATCCCGCGGCAGACCAAATCGCAGTTCCGTTGGGCGCTCCGGGAACGCGCGGGTCACGATGCCGCATCCACAGAGGAATGCCCATAGAGAAGCCGCCTCATCTGAACTGACCAGACAGAACAGAAGCGTGTTTCCTTTAATGATCAGACCCGCCCGTTTTAAGATTTTTGCAAGACGTTGCGCGTCCTGCTCCAACCGCGCTTTCGTTCTACCCAGCCAGTCCTGATCCGACAGGGCTTGACGTCCTGCGGAGAGTGCCAGGGTGCTGACCGCCCAATCCCCTATCAGCTTCCGAAGTTGATCCGCCGTTCCGTCAGACGCAATAAGGAAACCAAGCCGTACGCCCGGCAATCCGTAGGTTTTCCCAAAAGAGCGCAAAACCAGAAGGCCGGTTTGCGGGAAAGATGCGGCAGCACTTTCATGCTCGAAATCCGCATACGCCTCATCTACGATTAACCACCCGCCGGAGACTGCACAGCGCTTTGAGAGTTCCAGAAGCGTCTCGACAGGCAGACATCGACCGTCTGGATTATTCGGATTACAGACTACGCACACAGCCCCTGCCTGCCCTGCGGCAGCTCTTAAGGACTGAAGATCCGTCACGATCGACACATTGACCCCTGCGTTTCTCCATGCCTGTTCGTGGCCAGAATAGGTGGGTCCGAAAATGAAGACGTTTTCTGCCTTCAGCACCAAGGGCAACAAAGCGATAAGCAACTGTGTGCCCGGCCCCGCTACAATCATGTCTTCATTCGGCACACCGTAAGCTGCCGCTGCTGCTTTTAGGAGCGCCGCCTCATCTGCTGTTTCCGGTAGCCGGGTGAGCATGGACATCTCTACGGGAGAAAGGGGGTACTCGTAAGGACTAATGCCCGTGGAAAGGTCTATGAAAGGCCTCGGGGCCTGCGGGAAACGCGACATCACCTGCCGCACCTGCCCCCCATGCACCGGCATGTTTTCCAGCACCGATCGCATCATGCTAGATCAAGCCATCCGGATGAAACACACAGGCCCATGACTTTCTCCCTCCTGTCCCACACACTGTCCGTTGCCTGTCTGGCCTGTGCGATTGAAGCCGCTTTCGGTTATCCGAATTGGCTTTTTCGCAAGATTGGCCATCCAGTCATGTGGATTGGTGCCCTTATTGCGCGACTGGATCGTTCGCTCAACCGCTCGCAGGATAGCGCTTTCCGGCAACGGTTATGGGGAATGGTCTGCCTGACGATCCTCGTTGGCTTTCCGCTCCTAGTTGTCTGCATGGCCCTTCAGTGCATGCACCTTCTGTTTTCCCCTCTACTTGCCTGGGGGATGGAAGGAATTATGGCCAGCACTCTGATTGCCCAACGTTCCCTGTGGGAACATGTCCGAGCGGTCCACACTGGCCTGCAGACAGCGGGACTGGCAGGTGGCAGGAAAGCGGTTTCCATAATTGTTGGCCGTGATCCTGAGCAACTTGATGAAGCGGGCGTAGTACGCGCGGCTATTGAAAGTCTGGCTGAGAATTTTTCCGATGGCGTTGTTGCGCCACTTTTCTGGACTGCCCTCTGTGGTCTGCCAGGCGCAACCGCTTACAAATCAATTAACACAGCAGACAGCATGATCGGTCACCTCACGCTTCGACACAAAGCCTTTGGGTGGGCTTCTGCGAAGTTGGACGATCTGGTGAACCTTCCCGCCTCCCGTCTATCCGCTCTATGGCTTGTTTTGGCAGCACTCACGATGCGCGATACTAACCCGACTGAGGCATTTCGAGCAGTCCGGCGAGATGCAGGCCACCATCGCTCCCCAAACGCCGGTTGGCCGGAAGCTGCCATGGCAGGTGCGTTGGGCCTCAAGCTTGCTGGCCCCAGAGTTTATAACGGCCTTCTAGTCGAAGATTCATGGATGGGCGAAGGCCGTGCCACGCCAACCGCTGACGACCTCTGGCGAGCTCTCACCCTCTACCGTCGGGCCTGCTTCATTCAGGGAGCAGTGCTGGTCCTGCTCACCCTTCTGTTCTGGTTGTGAAGGATTAGACAGGTCGAGCCAATGTAAGAAGCGCATCCAGATCAATGCAGGCTTCAAGATGGTCCGCCCAGGCATCCAGCGCGGCCTCAACCCGCTCACCATGATCCTGAAGGTCAGAATGCCCGGCGCCCCCTACACGTGAAAGAAGAGCTTTCCGCGCATCTCCACCAGACAGAACCCCATGCAGATAGGTTCCCCAAACGCGTCCGTCTGGCGAAACGGCACCTTCAGGCTCACCGTCTACCGTTGCAAATGGCCTCTGAGTATCAGGACCAGCAGTTCGCCCGACATGAATTTCATAGCCAGTGAGCGGGGTCCCTTCCGGCACCAGTAATCCACTCACTTCTGTCAAACACTTATCATTTGTCAGAACCGTCTGCACGTCCAGCAAGCACAAGCCCTCGACGAGACCCGGGGGGCCTTCGATCCCATCCTTGTCCTCAATGGATTTTCCAAGCATTTGATACCCACCGCAAATACCAAGAACACGACCGCCACGCCGGATATGCGCCTTCAGGTCTATGTCCCATCCCTGTTTCTTGAAAAATGCCAGATCAGAAATAGTCGCCTTGGAGCCTGGTATGATCACAAGGTCACAAACTGGAAGGGGCCGACCAGGTGCCACGATCTCCAGAGTGACGCCCGGATCAGATCGCAAGGGGTCTAAATCATCGAAATTGGCGATCGTGGGTAGCTGCGGCACGACAACCCGTAAGCCGTCGCCTACTGGCGTTTCGTTCACAAGATCAGATGCGTCTTCAGCGGGAAGGTCACCAACATGCGTACAGTGTGTGACGAGACCAAGCTTTTCCCACCCCGTCTGGCGTGAAATAGTGGTCATGCCATCGGTAAAAAGCGAGGCGTCTCCACGCATTTTGTTTACGATAAACCCTTTGATCCGCCCTGCATCCTGCCCTGACAGCACCATTTTTGTTCCCACAAGGCTGGCAATCACGCCCCCCCGGTCGATATCACCAATGAGCACGACGTCCACATCGGCAGCTTCGGCAAAACCCATATTAGCAATGTCGTTTGTCCGCAGATTGACCTCTGAAGCCGATCCGGCCCCTTCAATCAAAACGATATCAGCTTCTGCCGCCAAAGTGCGAAACGCGGACAACACGTCTGGCATAAGAGTTGTCTTGACGTCCTGATAAGCACGAGCCCGCACGGTTCCTCGCACTTTCCCCCGAACCACCAGCTGGGATCCTGTCTCGCTCTGAGGCTTCAACAGCACAGGATTCATGTCCACGGTGGGAAGAACCCCACAGGCCCGGGCCTGAAGCGCCTGGGCACGCCCAATTTCGCCTCCGTCTCTGGTCACGGCGGCGTTGTTTGACATGTTCTGAGGCTTGAACGGGCGCACTGTAAGGCCACGTCGTATCAGGGCTCGGGCAATCCCTGCAACAAGCACAGATTTCCCAACGCTGGAGCCCGTTCCCTGAAACATAAGAGCCCTAGGGCGCTTCCGCTGCGTCATCAGAATTCGAACCCGGCCTGAGCTTTCACACCTGCACTGAAATGATGTTTTACCAGTGTCATTTCCGTTACCAGATCCGCAGCTTCCACAAGGGCTGGTTTGGCATTGCGCCCGGTTATGACGACATGCTGCATGTCAGGACGCGCCTTCAGGTCTTCCAGAACCTGCTCCAGTGGCAGATAGTCGTATCGCAGGGCGATATTCAGTTCATCGAGAACCACAAGAGCAACATCGTCGCGTTTCAGGGCAGCTTGCGCCACCTCCCACGCCCGGGCGCAGGCAGCAATATCCTTTGAGCGATCCTGCGTTTCCCAAGTGAACCCCTCGCCCATCGTGTGCCACTCTACCAGATCGTCAAAGCGTTCCAACGCAGCGCGCTCTCCAGTCACCCAGGCGCCCTTGATAAACTGCACAACAACAACCCGCTTTCCATGGCCTAGCGCACGCAGCGCGAGACCAAATGCTGCGGTAGACTTACCTTTCCCCGGGCCTGTGTGAACCGCCAGAACGCCTTTTTCGACAGTCTTTGACGCAACTTCCTTGTCCTGCACGTCTTTGCGTTTCTGCATTTTTTCCCGGTGCCGGGCCGCATCATCCGTGGTGTTCATGCTCACTTCCTGTCTCTACGTGCCATCACGTGAAAAAATGATCCGGACACCAGTCCACGACAGCCTCCGGCCATCCCAAGATCATTGCCGTAGCCGTCTCTCAAGGTTGCGAGAGGCTCGTCTGCTCCGGCTTGGATCACGCGGGCATAATGAAATTCGTGTCCCCGAAAGATACTGCCTTTTGACCCCAGCGCGCAGTCTGTTGCCAGTATCGCCTCACGATATCCCAGATTCATTTTACGCTTCGCAAAACTGGTTCCGTGCCCCAGAAGGCCCACCATCTTATGCGTCACACCGTTTGCATCTTCCAGAAACTCTCCCAGCGCCATGAAGCCTCCGCATTCTCCATGAACTGGTCGTGTCTCCGAGAACTTCACCAAACGGGATTGAAAGTGACGGGATGCCGCCAGTTGTTCAGCATGTAACTCCGGATATCCCCCCGGAAGCCAGCAGACATCACAGTCTTCATCTGGCCCTTGATCTGCCAGCGGAGAAAACGGAACAAGTTCGGCTCCTGCATTCCTCCAACTCTGCGCCACATGCCCATAAAGGAACGAAAACGCGGCATCATCGGCAACCGCGATCCTTTGCCCCGGAGGATTTATGGCAACACAGCCATGATCCTCAATATCGAGAGGTGCTGCCGCGGCCATGATGGCATCGAGGTCAAGCGAATTTTCCGTCCTCTCCCGTAGGCTAACAAGAAGGTCTTTCAGTGTGTCTTGTTCCCGTGCCTGCACAAGGCCAAGATGTCGCTCCGGAAGTTTCAGAGTGGTGTCCCGCATGTATGCACCCAAAACGGGGATGCCTGCGGCCAGAATGGCCTCACGGGCCATAGCCAGATGCCGTGGGGACGCAACCTGATTGAGGATGACACCGGCAACATGCAGAGCGGGATCGAGCGTGGCGAAACCGTGAGCAATGGCCGCAGCAGACTGGCCCTGCCCTGATACATCCAGCACAAGAATAACCGGAATACCAAAACGAGCCGCAATATCGGACGGTGCACCGCGCGCGTCAGCAGGCCCCAGCAAGCCGTCGAACAGCCCCATAGCAGATTCAACGACCAAAAGATCCGCACCTTCAGCCGCACGCGCCAACATGCTTTCGAGAAGCTCAGGCATCATCACCCAGCTATCGAGGTTCAAGCTGGAACGCCCGGTTACAACCTCATGGAACGCTGGATCAATATAATCCGGGCCTGTTTTGGCGGCCTGAATTTCGATATTTCTGGCCCTCAGAGCTGACAGAATACCAAGCGTGGCCGTCGTTTTACCCCCCCCTGAGCGAGGCGCGGCAATCATGATCGCGCGGGTCATATCAGCGATCCTTTCCGATGGCATGTCTCGCTTTCAGCATGAAATATCGTATCCTGTCTCCGATGACTGCCCAAGGCTCCCCTCTGCGATATGGCTGGACGACCGGAAGCTGCGCGACCGCTGCGGCCAAAGCTGCATGGATAGCGCTCCAGACTGGAACATTTCCTGATCCCGTGTCCATCACGCTGCCTGGAGGCAAACAGGCGGCGTTTGCACTGGCTGCTCATGGGATGAACAAAACGGGCGCTTGGGCAGCGGTCGTCAAGGATGCCGGAGACGACCCCGATGTCACGCACGGCGCCCTTATCCGGGCAGATGTGCGCCCATTGCCTAAGGGGCAAGATATTATTTTTCGCGCAGGCGATGGTGTTGGAACAATTACGCGCCCGGGTCTCCCCCTTCCGCCGGGTGAACCGGCCATTAACCCCGTCCCCCGCCAGATGATCTGTCTCGCACTTCAGGGGGCCTCCGCTGAGGTCACAATCAGCGTTGAAAATGGCGTTACGCTGGCCAGAAMAACGCTGAATAGTCGGCTGGGCATTGTGGGCGGGTTGTCCATTCTTGGCACAACGGGAATTGTCGTTCCCTTCTCCTGCTCGGCCTGGATTGACAGTATTCATCGCGGGATCGACGTCGCGCGCGCACTGCATCTGCCCCATCTGGCCGCGACCACAGGAAATGTTTCCGAACGCGCTGTTCAGGCGTTCTATGGGTTGCCTGAAACAGCGCTGATCGAAATGGGTGACTTTGCAGGTGGCGTCCTGAAATATATTCGTCGACACCCGGTCCCTCGCCTTACAATCGGCGGAGGCATCGCCAAAATGACCAAGCTGGCTCAGGGGCGGATGGATCTGCATTCCAAGCGAGGGACCGTAGATATGCCAGCTCTTGCCGCGCTGGCAATGCAGGCAGGCGCGAGCGCGGAGTTGGCCGATGCTATTGCAGTTTCCCCCACGGTCGCAGAAGCATTTCTTCTTGCTGCCGGGCAGAATATTCCGCTGGGCAATCACATCGCACAGGCTGCGTACCAGTTTGCCAGCAGCGTTCTGGAAGACAACAGTATTGCTCTGGACGTTATGGTTTTTGACCGACAAGGCAACTGCGTAGGACGCAGTCATCCGGCTGATGATCCAGACCTGAACCGGCGCTGATAATCCGGATCATAAAGCGCACTCTCCCGAAATTCATCCACCGCAAGCGCGGGGCCAACCAAAACAAGAGCAGTACGCTCCACTGGGTCAGTTGCCGCTTTTTTAAGAAGAGTGCCAAGTGTGGCGCGAATGGTCATCTGGTCCGGCCAGCTTGCCCGTGCCACCACCGCCACAGGGCACTCCGGTCCGTAATGTGGCAGCAATTCCGTAACGATACGGTCCAGCGCATGCACTGCCAGATGAATGGCCAGTGTAGCGCCGGTCGCAGCATAGGCTGAGAGTGTTTCACGCGCTGGCATGGAAGACGCTCGGCCACTGACGCGCGTCAGCACGACTGTCTGGGCAACTTCCGGAACAGTGAGTTCCCGCCCCAAGACAGATGCCGCTGCCGCAAATGCAGGCACCCCCGGCGTCATTGTCCAGGAAATACCCAGCCTATCCAGGCGGCGTGTCTGTTCGGCCACTGCGCTATAGATGGACAGATCCCCAGAATGAAGACGCGCGACGTCCTGCCCTTTAGCGTGTGCCCGGATGTATTCCTGCTCGATCTGGTCCAGCGATAACGGCGCAGTATTCACCTTGCGGGCGTCCTGTGGGCAGTGCTCCAGCATTTCCGCCGGGACGATAGACCCCGCATACAGACAGACTTTACATGAGGCCAAAAGATTGCGGCCTCGCAGCGTCAGAAGATCAGCGGCGCCCGGTCCTGCACCAATAAAATGAACCGTCATCCGTTCTCTTTCCTCATGTCTCAACTGACTGCGCAAGGGCACAGGTCACGTCTTTTCCACTCTGCCGCATAACGATCAAACGGCTTTTTGGCCCGGCACCGGCCAGCGCGCAAGCCTCCGCCACCGAGCTGAATCCTGTCTTTTCAAAAGCAATTGCGGAATGGGTTTCGCACTCTACCTGACGCTCTGTCAGGCTTTCCGTATCAATCCACACAAGCTCAACATTCAAACGTTTTGCCAGCTCCGGAATGGCTGGCTCTGCTTTTCTGAACTCCGGAGCAGCAAGCCGATCGAACCTGCGGCCAGACGTCACGTGCATGACAATATCCAGCAGGGATTGTTCGTCCACTCTTGGTCGACAGCCGATACCCGCGACGATCATAACCTGTCCTCAGAAATCACTGTCGCATATTGCGTCACACGCATGGCGGGCCGGAAAGCATGCAGCCCACCCACAGCATCAAGCCGTTCAATGCCGATCCGTGTTAGCGTCCCGCCATAGCGCGTATATTGAGCGGATAGAACCGCTTCACCTTCCAGCGTTACGGCATTGGCAACAAGACGTCCGCCAACAGGGAGTGCGGCTCTCGCCTGCATGAAAATATCCACTTGCGCCAGCCCTCCGCCTATGAAAACGACGTCTGGTCTTTCAAGATCAGGCAAAGCATCAGGCGCAGTGCCTTCCACAATCTTTAGTCCCGGCACACCCAATTTCAGGGCATTCCTCGCTATTCTCGCCGCCCGAAGTGGATTTTTCTCAATGACGATGGCCCGATTGGCGGGATGATGAAGCATCCACTCAATGGCGACAGACCCGGCCCCTCCACCAATGTCCCAAAGGAGTTCTCCGGGATGCGGGGCTAATGTTGAAAGCGTAACCGCACGAATTTCACGCTTGGTAATCTGCCCGTCATGCTCAAACAGATCGTCCTCTAAACCGCTGGAAAGGGGGATCATCTTCGCCCCTGGAGCCGCCTCGATTTCAATTCCCATAAGGTTCAGAGGATCGACATCTTCGAGCCCGTCCGAAGCCACGATTACACGCGACTGCTCATTGAGCCCGCCTACCCGTTCCATGACATGAATGCGAGAGGGCCCAAAGCCTCGCCCAGTCAAAAACTGACTGACTTTTCTCGGCGTGCTACCGTCTTCTGACAAACCAATCAGCCGCATAGTCCGCTGAAGGTGCGGGACCAATGTCTCAATCGGGCGCCCACAGAGCGACACGACACGCACGTCCTGTTCAGCCCATCCAAGGCGCCCGCAGGCCCAGGATATTGAAGACGGCGCTGGCACACAGAGCATTTCCTCTGGCGGAATATGGCGTACCAACGTGCTTCCCACACCAAAGCAGAACGGGTCCCCGGATGCGAGAACGGTGACGGATCGTCCGCGCCGTTCAAGAACACGGCGCACTCCAGATGAAAACGGTGAACCCCAAGGTTCAGCTTGCCCGGAGATCAAACTCGCAGCCAGTTCAAGATGCCTTTCACCGCCAATCACAAACTCGGCCTGGCGAACGATCTGACGTGCGAGAGACGAAAGCCCCTCGACACCATCCTCGCCAATTCCGATAACGCTCAGCCATGGAGTCTTCATCGGCCTGCTCCGGCAAAGGAACCAAATCCATGCGCGTTCTGATCCTTGGCGGCACGACACAGGCCAACCAACTGGCGCAACATCTCGCGGAAAGAAAGGATTTCGAGCCAGTCTTTTCTCTCGCTGGCGTGACGAAAAATCCAGTTCTTCCCGGAATCCCTGTGCGCATTGGCGGATTTGGCGGCATTTCGGGGCTGGAAACGTTCTTGGCTACAGAGAACATTGATGCAGTGGTGTCCGCGACTCATCCGTTCGCCGCACAAATGAGCCGACACGCCGTGACGGCATGTGTACGAATGGGCCGTCCTCTGCTTCGGATAGACCGCCCTAGCTGGAAAGCCCAGCTTGACGATCAATGGACGTTCGTTCCCAGTATTGATGCCGCTGTAGAAGCGCTGGGGGCGGCCGCGCGCACTGTCTTTCTGACGACGGGCCGCAAGGACCTGCTGCCGTTCCAGAAGGCTCCGCATCATCACTACATTCTGCGCAGTATCGACCAGCCTGATCCCTTGTCCCTGCCGCCTAACGTCACGCTTCTGCTTGCCCGCCCTCCGTTCACGGTGGACAGCGAAATCGCGCTCATGAGAGACCACTCTGTGCAGGTTCTCGTGACCAAGAATGCTGGAGCTGATGCGACGGCTGCCAAGCTGATTGCCGCCAGAGCGTTGAAATTGCCCGTTATCATGATTGACCGCCCGACGCTGCCGCCAGCGGAGAGTGTCACGACCGTCGAAGAAGCGCTGAGCTGGTTGGAACGCCATTATCACGCGGGCACAGACCGGGACGTATAAAGCCATGCCTGCCCATCCGGCCGCACGATGCGACGTGTCAGAATGGTCCCGATCAGAACAAGTGTACTCATATCCACCAGTTCAGGATCAGCATGGCTCAGATCGGTTAGGTGCAGCCTTTCATCAGTCCTTCCAATAGCCCTTGCGAAGGCAACAGGCACCGTTCCAGACAATTCCTGACGCAMCACTTCGAAAGCCTCGCCCAACTGCCAGGGACGTGCCTTTGAACGGGGGTTGTAGAGCGCAATAACGAAGCCCGCCTGCGCGGCCAAAGTCAGGCGCCGGCAGACTGTCTCCCAGGGCTTGAGATTATCAGACAGGGACATGACGCAGAAATCGCCTCCGAGGGGCGCGCCAATACGGGCTGCGGCAGCCAGAACGGCGGAAACACCGGGAATGACCCTGACATTCATACCATTCCATCGATCTGGTTCGTGATCGATGGCTTCAAACAGGGCGCTTGCCATGCCAAACACGCCCGCATCCCCGCCTGACACGATCGCCACACAACGCCCCTGTTCTGCAAGTTCGAGGGCATGGCGAGCGCGATCCAGTTCGACACGATTATCCGATGGATGACGAGTGATATGAGCTGGCAGATCCACACGATCCACGTATGGACCATATCCTATGACATCTGTTGCCTGAGCAAGTGCCTCTTCAGCCTCAGGCGTTCGCTGGCTGGGCTTTCCCGGCCCGAGACCAATGACGAAGATCTGGCTCACCGGACACCCCGGCGCCCTGGCAACAACGCCAGAGAGAAATATGGAGCTGCACCATCCATGTCATTCAGTGGCAGAACACGGGCCTCTTCCTGCGTCCCCCGCTCCACATAGACGGCGTCCTGCAATCGCCCCGCACGTTCCAGTGCTGTGCGAAGCTTCGGAAGATTGCGTCCCAGTTTCATCACCACGGCTGCATCAGCCTGCTTCAGCCACTGAGCCAGATCATCTTCCGGCATAGTGGCAGGCAGGACGCACAAGACATCATCACCATGCGTCATGGGGAGTGCCGCTTGCGTCCAGCATCCACTCATTCCTGTGATTCCGGGGATGACTTCGCAGGGTCCGACAGGCTCAAGCCGATCAAACACATACATGGCGGACCCATACAGAAATGGGTCTCCCTCACAAAGAAGAGCAACGCTCCGACCAGCCTCTATTTCGATCGCAATCTGCTTCGCACACTCATCGTAAAACGACGACATATCAGTATGATAGGACGGATCATTAACGAGGCGCTCCGTCGTAAAGGGGTACGCAAAACGCAGCTCTTTCGCGCCCGGCGTAATGTGCGAGTCAGCGATTTTCCGCGCATGGCCCATTTTGTCATGGCGGCAAAAATAGGCGATGACGGGAGTTGTTGAAATGACCCGCGCTGCCTTGAGCGTCATAAGTTCCGGATCACCCGGCCCTACGCCAACGACGTAAACTGTTGCAGCTGTCATTCTGCCTCGCTGGCAAGGGCGTTTAGGGCAGCGGCAGCCATGGCGCTTCCGCCCAGCCGGCCACGTACAATGACATGTGCAAGGTCAGGCCGCGCCGCCAGTGCATCCTTGGACTCTGCGGCCCCTACAAAGCCAACAGGCATACCGATAATTGCTGCGGGGCGCGGGCCACCTGCATCAATGAGCTCGAGAAGGTGAAAAAGCGCTGTCGGAGCGTTGCCAATCGCTACAACAGCCCCTTCAATCTGATCGCCCCAAAGATCAAGAGCTGCGGCAGAGCGCGTATTACCAATTTGTCTGGCAAGATCTGGCGTCCGTTCATCGCGCAACGTGCAGATAACGGCATTATTGGCTGGCAACCGGGCGCGCGTAACACCATGGGCGACCATCTCGGAATCACACAGGATTGGCTTACCCGCCTGCAACGCTGCACGCGCTTTGCTAACAAGATCAGACGTCATGGCGACTGACCCTGCGACCTCCACCATTCCGCATGCATGAATAATGCGCACTGCGATTTTGGACTGTTCAGGCGTAAAACCCGACAGATCGGCCTCTGCACGGATCGTTGCGAAAGACCGGGCATAAATGGCCGCGCCATCCCGAATATAGTCGTAGGAAGAGGGTCCGGCGCTCAAACCTGTGTCTCCTTCAATTCATGACGCAACAAGGTCCGTATCTGCGGAATATCCCTATCGTGCCATGATGGCCTGTCTGTTGTGCGCCCATTGCGCACAACCTCATAATGCTCGTCATCAGCAACAAGCGTCATATCTGCCGCACGGGGATGCGCACACCCCTTTATGCAGCCTGAAACATGCAGCACACAGCCGGGCGGCACATCAGATGCCAGAGCCGAGGCTGTCTCGACAACATCTGCGGTGGCTTTCGCACACCCGGAACGGCCAATACAGGCTTCCACTCGCAACAATGGATCTTCCAAATTGGTGATGAAGCCGGGCCATGTTCCGTCCTGCTGCGGCAGAAGAACACTACGCCAAGGTGTGATCCGCAGACGTGATGTCCCGGTAAGTTCGACAAGGACCTCAAAGTCTTTGGTATGGCATCGGCCGAATGGCACACCAACGCCCATGACCTTCCCCGGCAATGGCCCTATGAGAGACACCGGACAAGTACCTTGCCGTTTGCACGGAATTCCCTCTAGCCCGGCCTTCGCGAGGACGAATGCTGCTGTATCGGTGTCTCGCGATGGTCGGCCAAGGTCAGAATTTTCTGCACAAATCCGGGACATCACCACGACTGCTCTGACAGCCCGAGCGTTATCCAGCACTCCGGTTTCCATAGCACCACAGACAACTGACCATCCATCCGGGCGGGACTGAAGGGCAATATCCGCTGATAACGTGCCTTCTGGAACATACCCGCCACCATCAACGGCCCAACCGAACTTGCCGCTCAGCGCCGACAATGCGTTTTCTTCAAGAAGCGCCGTCTGAAGCGACTGGGCGACGTCCAACGTCTCCGGATTACATGCAGGATCCAAGCCAGCAAGGGATGAAACCAGAATGGCCCTTCGGCGCTCTTTCGCTGGATCAGGATCTACAAGCCCTTCTGCCAGTGCGCTTTTTAACGCGAGTTTTGCACCAGTCGAAGAAAATCCCCGCAACTGCACGTTGCCACGATTGGTCAGCTCAACAACGCCGTTTCCGAAACGTCGTGCCAGCTCTGCAATAGCCAGCACTTGTGGCCCCTCAAAACCACCGAGCGGGGAACGGATACGGACCAGATATCCGTCTCGTGCTTCCATCGGCGCGAACATATCCGGACACCAGCCGCGAACAAGGGGGGGGACTGTCATTCGCTCCCACTCTCCAACACCGCAGACACGCTATTCAGGCGCGGGTGCCAGAGGCTTCGACGGATCATGTCCTGAAACCGCGTGCGCATTGCCTGACGTGCCTGGGGGTTAGCGCTTTTCAGGAAAGTATCACAGGTGTCATCGCCAAGCGTTGCGGCAAATACCAAGTCAAACTGTTGGTCGAACCGAACAGAAAGGGTCGCGGCGAAAGCGCAGAGCGCGTCCAGTCCCCGGGCAATTTCGGCGCCTCCCCGATAGTCATGCCGCTGCATCCCTGCCAGCCAACGGGGATTGGCCAGACGCCCTCGAACGATGCGTTTCACTTCGTCTTCAACGCTCCGAAGACGGGGCGCGTCCGCACGGGACGTGTCGCCATGCCAAAGGACGGGATCGGCCCCTAGCAGAGCTGCCGCCGCTGCAAGCCCACCCTCATGAGCAGCAAAATCCGGACTTTCGAGAATATCCGTCTCTGCATGGTCCTGCACATGCAGGATTGCATCTGCCCGTGCCAGATTTTGGGCCAATGCTGCGCTGCTACGTGTCCCGTCACGACCGCCACCATACATCCAGTCATTGTCGTCCAGATAGGAGTGACCGAGCTCAGATTGGTCTTCCCAGTTACTCCGCGTGAGAGCGTCTTCAATGCCTGTCCCGTACGTACCGGGCGCTGCACCGAAAATCCGCGCTCCAGCAATTTTTCGAGCATCACCTTCCAGATTTCTCACACGGGCAGACAACGGGTTCCATTCCTCGCCTTCCTCCAAACAGGAAACAGCTTCAACCACCTGATCGAAAAGAGAAATCTGTGCCGGAAAGGCGTCCCGGAACAATCCTGAAATCCGAAGTGTCACATCGACACGTGGACGATCGAGAACAGCCAGCGGTGTAATTTCAAATCCTGATACCCGACCACTCGACGCATCCCACGTAGGTTGAACTCCCATCAGGATCAGAGCCAGCGCCAGATCCTCTCCTCCCGTGCGCAGGGTGGAGGAACCCCATAGATCTATAACGATGCTTTGAAGCGGCTCGCCCTCGTTCTGCAAATGACACAGCAGAATCTGCTTTGCCTGCGTTCGGGCCAGCTCCACAGCAGAAGCCGTGGGAACAGCTCTCGGATCAAGCGTGAAAAGATTGCGGCCAGTCGGCAGAACGTCTACTCGCCCACGTGTCGGAGCACCAGACGGACCGGGTTGAATGAACTGTCCCTCCAGCCCGGCCAGAAGTGCCTTCATTTCCGCATCTGCGCTGGCTTCGATCAGAGTAGCAACCGTTTGCTGCGGCACCTGTGCGACAGAAGACACCATTTCGGCTAATTTTTCGGCATGTGGTGCTACTTGACCGAAAACATGCAGACCATCACGGATCTGAAGGTCCTTCACATCACATAGATAAGCATCCAGCCGCGCCAGAGCCTCTGCTTCGTCACCTTCCCCCGCTTTGACGCCACTTTCGCTCAAAAGCCCCATGCGCGTGGCTCGGTCCAGAATATCACGCTTCAGAATGGCGCCACGACGCCTGTCCAGACCATCAGCCTCTGCAAACTCATCGATCAGTTGTTCCAGCTCTGCCATGTCCGGATCAAGTCCGGCCTTCATAACAGGCGGTGTCATATGTCCGATGGTGACTGCGCCGAGACGACGTTTCGCCGAAGCTGCTTCTCCCGGATTGTTGACGATAAAGGGATACAGAACCGGCAAAGCGCCGCGAAGAACGGCGGGAGCGCACTGATTGGAAAGCGCTACAGCTTTGCCGGGCAGCCATTCGAGTGTGCCATGCGTTCCAAGATGAACCATGGCATCTGTCTGGCAGACATGACGTAGCCAGAGGTGGAACGCGATATAGGCATGGCGTGGGGGTGTATCAGGGTCGTGGTACTGGGCTTTACGGTCCTGCGCGCTGCCACGATCGGGCTGGACAGCGACTAGGATGTTACCAAGCACAACGAATTTAAGACAAAATGAACCGTCCTGAACGGCGGGGTCTTCCGCAGAGGTGCCCCAACTCTGGGTCACAGCGTCCCGGAAGGGAGCGGGCAAGCGCGCAAAGAGTTCGTTATAATCGTTCAGAGACAAGCAGGGCTGCGGCAGGTCTTCACACAAAGCCTCCACCAACGCCATACTGGCGGGACTTTTCGCAGCTCCACAGTCATACCCTGCCTGTTTCAAGGCCTTCAAGATGGATTCAAGGCTGGCAAAAGTATCTAACCCGACGGCGTGTGCAGTCTGTCCATCCGCACCGGGATAATCAGAAAGGACGATCGCAAGACGCTTCTCGCGCGGGAGCGTTTTTTTAAGCCTTGCCCATGCGAGAGCCTGCTCTGCGGCAGCGGCAATACCCTGTTGAAAGGGCATATGCCTTGCCGCATCCCCCGGAACTGTTTCGGATTTGAAGGAGATCGGAGACGAAGAAATCCGCCCATCAAGTTCTGGTAAAACGACCTGCATGGCGAGGTCGGACTGCGACAGGCCGCGTCCGCTCTCAGCCCATGCCGAGGCTGTCACACTAGGCTGCAAAATTTGAAGAACCGGAACAGCAGCAATATCAAGAGGAGATGCCCCCTCTTTCCCTCGCGCAGCAAAGAAAGTCGCGTTCAGAATAATGTCTGGCTGGGTTTCAATCAGGTGGCTTTGAATCCACTCGGCAACATCCGGGTTCTTCAGCGATGCGACATATAGAACATCTGTCGCGACCCCGGACTTTTCCAGTTCATCGGCAAGACCGTCAATCGCTGCTGTATCGGCAGCCAGAAGGTGAGCGCGGTAGAAAACGATTGTGCTTCTTAAAGGAAAATCCGCAGTCGTCTGGCGATAAATTCCAGCTGGGGGAAGCGCTGCGGGTTGTCCTGAAACGTCATCTCCATGTCCGGCAAGATGAGCCATGAGCAAAAGGGCACGACGCGCATTCTCAGGACCACCTTCCCTCAAAAACCCCGTGAGTCTGGAATGGTTTTCTGCTTCGACGCTTGACCACTCTTTAAGCCGTGCATCCTGGCGGGCATCTCCGGGCAACAGAGCCAGTGGAATGCTGTTCCTGCTACAAAAATTCCGGATTTCTTCCGCCCCATAGCGCCAGTAATCCACGCCACCCAGAAGCCGTGCGATGACGCAGCGAGAAGATGCTATGGTCTGCTCAACGTATAAATCGACCGACATGGGGTGTCTGAGGCGAGCAAGACTGACCAGCCGTAACGAAAAACCTGCACCGGTCGGGGTCTGCTCATTCAGACGGGAATAGGCCCTCTCAAGCGCCAGAAGATCGCTATCCGAAAAGGACAGAAACACGACGTCAGCAGGCGCATGACCGAGATCCTCGGCCACGTCCTGATCGTCTATTCCGTGTCGTTCCCGGACAAGCAGATGCATCAGGTCAGTCCGCCAGCAGTGCGGCTTCGATGGCTGCGCGGTCTAGGCCTGTCTGGCCAATTACGACGAGGCGCCCGTCCCGGCCTGCATCTGCGAGAGGCACATCAAATTCATGACGGAAACGGGTCCCGACCCCCTGCACGGCCAATCGCATTTTCTTACCCTGCACGGCTGCAAAGCCTTTCATACGAAGGATATCGAATTGCCCCGCAACCTCGCTCAGGCGTTTGAGTAACGCTTCAGCACTTTTCTGCTCCGGAAGGACCACGACGAAACTCTCGAAGTCATCATGCTCGTGATCATCTGCGCCATCATGATTGGACGGGCGCGCTTGAAGATCGTCTTCGGCACCGGCACCAATCCCCAGCAGAACAGCGGGGTCCAGGCGTCCCTCTACTGCGCGCAGCGTAATAACTTTCCGCGGCACAGCCTCTGTAATGCCCTTTTCAACCGCATCAATCCCGACTTCGTCCAAAAGATCAGTCTTGTTCAGAACAATCAGATCCGCCGCATTCAACTGATCTTCATAGACTTCAGCCAACGGATTATCATGATCCAGAGAAGGGTCGGCAGCCTGCTGTGCAGCAACAGCTTCCGGATCGTCCGCAAAGCGACCCGCGGCAACAGCGGGTGCATCCACCAGCGTAATCACACCATCAACGGTCATGCGGGTACGAATCCCGGGCCAGCTGAATGCCTTGAGAAGAGGCTTGGGCAGCGCAAGGCCAGATGTCTCGATCACGATGTGCTCTGGCGGATCAGGACGATCGATCAGAGCCTCCATGGTCGGAATGAAGTCGTCTGCAACCGTGCAGCAGAGGCATCCGTTGGTGAGCTCGACGATATCCTCGTCAGCACATCCTTCGATCCCGCAGGACCGTAGAATTTCACCGTCAATCCCAAGTGAACCGAACTCGTTCACGACGATTGCAATACGGCGCCCATCAGCCTGTGCGAGAAGATTTCGCAGAAGGGTTGTTTTCCCTGCACCCAGAAAACCCGTGATGATCGTAACCGGAATCTTGCGACCTGAGCCTGAAACAGTCTGGGACATCATGAAAGTTCCTGTGAAGCAGACAATGAAGATGGAAGTCGGGCGATAACCATATCAGAAAGCGATGCAGGTCGCTTTGACGGCATCACTGTTCCGGTTTTCGATGCTCGGTAAAGCTGAAGGTAAGCCAGCAGGTCAGACAGCTTTTCCGGACCAAGTTCACCTAGAACAAAAGTCCATTTTTCCGGCATGGAAAGCGTGGCAATACAGCCTCGGCTACAGGCTGCCATACATTCAACGGGCTGGACGCTGAAATCGCCTTCAGCAGCCTGGTCAAGCAAGGCATCGTAGAGCTGCCGCCCCTGAACAGGGTCATTCCCAACCGGTAGACCGCGACGACACGTCACACAGACGTGGAAAACTGGCGAAACGGATGACTGGCCCGCTTCAGCATAAGGCAGGGTATCTGCCATAGATTCGTCTCTCTTGCAGCCACAACGGCATAACAAAAGGCGCGATGAAAGGCCTTCGCAGTCGCGAAAGTGACACGCACATGATGGCGCGCCCTCACGGTCCGGGCACCCCGCCGGATCATGACACTTGGCTCAGATGGCAGGTCTCCTGACTCACGGCTGAGGCGCCATTAGCACCTCCTCTCCCACCGGGCCTTCCCAGATCGAAATCCAGTGGCTGCCTTTCCTGAAAGAAAGACTGGCAGGACAGAAAACCGTCCACAGTTGCGGGGGCAGTGCCGGGTTTGACCTATTTCTAAGGCCGCACCAGCTTCCCTTTTCATCCTCTTCTCAGAGGAACCATCAAACCCTCTCCTATCTCTGGGATGAAAGCGTGTCAAAGTCCGGGAAATGGGCTCATTTCATTTTCAAAGACAAACCCGCCGCCACGAACAGCACTTCTCCGGCGACTGCGGCGATCTTCTGATGAAGAAGACCCGCTTCATCGCGGAAACGCCGCGCCAGGGCATTGTCCGGGACAATTCCGAGCCCTACCTCGTTGCCCACAAGAACGGTCCGGCCTTTCCGTGTTTGCAACGCCTCGAGAAGATCTTTCGTCGCCGTGTGAATATTACGATCTTCCAGAATGAGATTTGTCAGCCATAAAGTCAGGCAATCAACCAGGACCGGCGCGCGCTGCTCGGCCTGTAAAACACCTGCGATATCAAATGGCTCTTCAACTGTACGCCAGCCTTTGTTCCCACGGGTGGTACGGTGCAAATCTATCCTGGCCTGCATTTCCTCATCAAAAGCCTGACCGGTCGCGAGGTAGATCCAAGGCGCCGGAAGGTCAGTGATAAGGGCCTCAGCGATCCGGCTTTTTCCTGACCTGGCGCCCCCGAGGACCAGTGACACATCCGGTAGTCCTGTTTGCATGATGGTCTGTGCCACAATGTCTCCTGCGCCTTCTTCTTGCATGGTCCCTGATAACAGCACAAAAGACCTCTCATGCCACCGCACATCATGCCCTCGCCCTGTCAGCCTCCTTTCGCCAGCATGGCAGAACTTCGCACTGCCTGCCTGACACTTCCAGAGCCCGACCCGAAAGTCGCCGCCTTGATAGCGGAGCGAGACACAACTCTGACCAAACCTCCCGGCAGCCTCGGGCGGTTGGAAGAGCTGTCCATTTGGCTCGGTGAATGGCAAGGCCATCAGAAACCAACGTTAGAACACGTTCAGATAACGATTTTTGCAGGCAATCATGGTGTGGTCCGTCGGGGGGTATCTCCGTGGCCTTCGGATGTTACGGCCCAGATGGGGTCGAATTTCCAGCGTGGCGGCGCAGCAATCAATCAGCTTGCCCGGAATGCAGGTGCGGACCTTGCTGTTGTGCCCGTCCGAAATCTAAAGGCCACAGCAGATTTCACAGAGTTCCCAGCTATGAGCAACGAGGAATTCCTTGATGCGGTCTCGGTCGGATACACCGCCGTATCCCCCGCGCTGGATCTGTTTTGCCCAGGCGAAATGGGTATTGGCAACACAACCCCCTCCGCCGCACTTTGCGCAGCACTTCTGGGGGGCACAGGCGCGGACTGGGCAGGACGCGGAACAGGTCTCGATCAGGCGGGCGTTAACCTCAAGGCTTCTGTTATTGATGAGGCTCTGTGTGCACACGCGGCGTCACTTAACGACCCCTTGGATGCCGCACGTTGTCTGGGTGGTTACGAACTAGCCGCCATACTCGGAAGTGTTCTGGCCGCCAGACACCATCGTATCCCGGTTCTGCTTGACGGCTTCGTCTGTACCGCAGCCGTGCTGCCATTGATCAAACTGACCGCCTCAGCACTCGACCACACACAGCTCTCGCATTGTTCCGCTGAGGCTGGTCACCGCAAGCTGGCAGATGCCCTCAGGCTGAAACCAATACTGGACCTGGGCTTGCGCCTTGGAGAGGGATCTGGGTCTGCCGTTGCCATTCCCATCCTCAGAGCGGCATTGGCCTGCCACAACGGTATGGCGACGTTCGCAGAGGCTGCCGTTTCCCAATCAGAAGTCTCCATTCAATGAGGCTTTGGCGCACCATTCGAGAAGACATCGCCTGTGGTGCGGGCCTGCTGACCCGCCTTCCCTTGGGATGGCTGCGCGTTAGCGGAGAAGGCTGGTCTCTGGCGCGGTCTGTCTGGTGCTGGCCCCTGGTCGGGGCGCTTGTCGGTATTCTCAGCGCATCAATGTTCTTGCTGCTGAGCGCCTTGAGTGTTCCCCCTCTGGTAGCGTCGGCCTGGAGCGTCGGCCTACAAGTTCTCTTAACCGGAGGCCTGCACGAAGACGGACTGGCGGATATGGCGGACGGCTGTGGTGGAGGCCATACTCCTGAAAAGCGCCTGACCATCATGCGCGATAGTCGTATCGGCAGCTATGGTGCGCTGGCTCTGGGCATCAGCTTGATCGTCCGCGTTGAGGCATTAGCAGCGCTGCCTACTGCAATGGTCATGCCGGCAATGGCTGTCACGGGAGCGCTCTCCCGCGCAGTACTCCCTCTTCTGACGTTCCTCACAAAGCCTGCTCGTGACAATGGGCTGGCACAGCAGCTCTCCAGCCTGACAAGGGATCAGCTGCTAGGCGCGTTATTTTCCGGCTTTTGCGTGACGGTGATTTTCCTTCCCGCACAACTGGGCCTCCAAACTCTTCTTGCCGCACTGTGCACGATGCTTGGAGTTCGCGCCGTCGCCCGAAAACTACTCGGCGGATATACAGGAGACGTGCTGGGAGCAACGGCCAGTTTTGCCGAGTGCGTTCTCCTGACAGTGCTGGCCTCAGCATGGAAAAGTTGACACTTTCTCACGAAACGCTACATCCTCTCTCCTAGCGGAAGCAGGGAGAAGCCGGCGCAAATCCGGTGCGGTCGCGCCACTGTAATGCTCGTGAAATCACGTTGCGAAGCCAGACCTCCTTTATCAATTTTCCACCGCAGAACGCGCTTTTCCAGCGGAGCCTATTATGAGCCAGAGCCTTTCCCCGTCCCACCTGCCCGCCAGCATCACCGCACCGGTTGCGCTACCGATCCGCACGCTCCTTCCATGGGCTGCCTTTACGGTCGTGCTCAGCCTTCTGCTGCTTTATTTTGTTGGTGCAGAACAAGGCGCGACGTCTCTGATTTCAGGGCATGCGGTTCATGAATTTGTTCATGATGGGCGCCATCTTCTCGGCTTCCCCTGCCACTAAACGCAGCATAGTTTCATGACAGGTCGTCTTTTGAGCCGCGGCATGATTGCCGGGATTGCTGCCGCATTGCTTGCGTTCGTGTTTGCACGTTTTTTTGGAGAGCCGCAGGTCAATCTTGCGATTGCATTCGAGAGCGCGAAAGACCTCGCTGCTGGCGATCCGCCTGAACCGGAAATTATCAGCCGAGGCGTTCAGGCCTCTTTCGGGCTTCTCACCGCTGCCATTATGTATGGCGCGGCCTACGGTGGCATTTTCGCGACCATTTTTGCTTTTGCGTACGGTCGCGCAGGCCGCTTTTCGCCGCGGGCCTTATCAACACTTCTGGCAGCCGCGGCATTCATTGTGTTCGTGCTGGTGCCAGACCTGAAATATCCTCCCAATCCGCCTGCTGTTGGCCTTCCATCCACCATCGGCCTACGAACCGGAGCCTATTTCGGTATGATCGCTTTATCGCTTTGCGCGGCAGCGGCATCCTATATGGTCAGCCGACCACTCATCCGGCGCCTGGGCCACTGGAACGGTGTGCTAGCCTCTCTTGGTGTCTTCATCATTCTGGTGGCCGCCGTACAAGCTGGCATGCCTGATATCAATGAAGTTCCAACAGATTTCCCGGCCACAGTGCTCTGGCGTTTCCGCGAGGCAGCCTTGGGGATGCAGATCGTTCTGTGGGCTACGATCGGACTGCTCTTCGGCCCTCTGGCATCCCGTGTCCTGACGGCAGGCGCTGACAAACCTATTGCACGCAACGGATAAACCATGACGGCACCAGCCTTTTCAGACGATTTCAGAAAAGATCTGGAGCGCCTTTTCACATGGCGTCGGGATACGCGACATTTCCAGCGGGACCCTCTGCCCGCATCGGTGCTGGATGATCTCCTGCATGCATCGACCCTGGCGCCTTCCGTTGGTTTGAGTGAGCCCTGGCGCTTCGTGCTCGTTGAAAACCCAGCGCGAAAAGCAGCCGTTCGGAAGAGCTTCGAAACCTGTAACCGGGAAGCCCTACAGGGATATGAAGGCGAGCAAGCAGCATCCTATGCGACGCTCAAACTGGCCGGATTAGATGATGCCCCGCATCATGTCGCCGTCTTCTGCGAAACATTCCCGGATCAAGGACATGGTCTCGGACGTGCGACCATGCCGGAAACAACGACGTGGTCCGCTGTGATGGCTATCCATACGTTTTGGCTGGCCGCAACGGCGGCTGGTGTTGGGCTGGGCTGGGTCTCCATTCTTGAGCCTGAGCACGTGTCAGACCTTCTCGATGCCGAGCCGGGATGGAACCTTATCGCGTATCTTTGCATCGGATACCCCGCAGCCCATGCCAAAACCCCAGAACTGGAGCGCATGGGCTGGGAAACAAGAAACCCGGACCGACGTCAGTGGATCAAACGCTGACGTAATAGAGCCTGCTGCTGCCCTGCGGCATTGAAGGTGCTAGCAGGTTGGCCCTCTCTCCTTTGGCAAGCCCATCAAGGAGACGAAGTGGGCCGCCGTGCGAAATCACTAATGCGGCCTCTCCAGCCTGAACGAGGTCTGCCCAGAAAGACTGCGCACGCTCCTGTAGCGCTCGCCCACTTTCACCTTTGGGGGGAGAAAACCCTTCAGGATCTTCGGCCCAGCTATCGAGAGCTACCCTTGGCACAACATTCCAAGATAGCCCTTCCCACTGGCCAAAATTCAGCTCCAGTAACCGGTCATCCAAACGCAGCGGCCACCCGGTCTGCGCCTCAAGTCTTCGCGCGACAGACAGACACCGGGCCGATGGTGACGTGTAGATGACTGAACAGCCCGCGCCCTTTGCAAGGGTCAGCAGGCCAGCGGCCTGGGCCTCCCACCCCGCTCTGAGTTCCATTTCCTGTCGCCCATAACAAAGGCCTTCACTCCCCTCAACGGGAGGATGGCGGGACAGGAGAACCGGAATGGTGAGACTGGTCATTAATCGTAGATGGGGGTGCCACGCGTTTTCCGTCAACCAGCCAGTCCGATGATTTTATGCCATTTCCTGATCAGCAATACGATGTGTAAGGTGTCCCTCATCTCGTCAGACACGCGTTATGACAAAGACTGAGGACATGATGCACAAACCTTCCCTTCGAAACCGGCTGAAATTGGCGACCGCTCTTGCCGCTTTCGCCATAGCTCCGCTCGCGATCGGCGTTTCCGGGGCCCACGCAGCGTCTGACGCAGGCGCCTCCGGCCCTATCGACCCGGCTCGGATGTCGGAGACAATGCGGGTTCTGGCATCGGACTCATTTGAGGGACGTGCCCCTGGCACCCCAGGTGAGGCCGTCACGGTCAAGTGGCTGATTGATCAGTATCAGAAGCTTGGACTGGAACCTGGCGGCGAAAACGGCGGATGGACGCAGAATGTCCCCATGATCCGTACCCGTCCTGATCCGAAAGCAATCGCGACGATCAAGACACGGGGTCAGGCTACTCTGCCGCTTCATCAACTGACAGATATCGTCATGTCGACGCTCCAGCCGATCGAACGCCTTCAGCTGTCGAACGTCCCTCTGGTTTTTGTAGGCTATGGTGTGACGGCGCCGGAACGTCGCTGGAATGACTTCAAGCAGGTTGATCTACACGGCAAGATTGCGGTCTTCCTGGTGAATGATCCTGATTTCGATGCTGGACCAGAAGAGCCTGTCGCTGGCCGCTTTGGCGGCAAGACCATGACGTATTACGGCCGCTGGACGTACAAGTTTGAAGAAGCAGCCCGTCGCGGTGCAGCTGGAGCGCTGATCATTCATGATACTCCGGGCGCTTCCTATCCCTGGAGCACGGTCGTCGCACCTCAGGGTGAAGAGTATGACATTCTTCACGACGATAAGGACCTGAAGTCCGTACCGATGATCGGCTGGATCGAAGGCAATGCAGCCAAAACATTGTTCGCACGGGCCGGGCTGGATCTTAACCGTCTGCGTCGTCAGGCGCGTTCGCCGGATTTCCATCCGGTCAATATTCATGACACGACGCTTTCAGTGGACATGCCGGTCAAGGTCGATCACCTCCAGAGCCAGAACGTCATCGGCAAGATCACGGGTACGGATTATCCCGACGAAACTGTAATGTTCGGCGCGCACTGGGATGCGTTTGGCAAAAGCACCGATGCCGCAGGCAAGACCGTTATTCGGCGCGGAGCGATTGACGACGGCTCTGGTATTGCAGCCGTTCTGGAAATCGCACGGGCTTTCAAAAACGGGCCAAAGCCAAAACGGACTGTCAGTTTTGCTTCTTGGACCGGTGAAGAGCGCGGCCTTCTGGGATCGAGCTGGTATGTCGCCCATCCGCTGGCACCACTGGACAAGACTGCGGCTAACCTGACCATGGATGTACTGCAGATGGCAGGCCCGGCTCATAATGCCTTCATTATCGGCGCTGGACAGGACACTCTGCAGGACGACTTCGCAGCCGCAGCCCTTAAGCAGGGCCGTACAACCCAACCGGAAGCCATGCCGGAGCGCGGAGCCTTCTACCGTGCGGACCATCTGCCTTTCGCTCGGGCTGGCGTGCCCGTTCTCGCGGTTATGGATATGGCTGGCCCGTTCGATCTTCTTCAGGGTGGAACAGCCGCAGGCAGCAAATGGCTGACGGCGTATATGGCCTGCTATCATCAGGCTTGCGATGCCTGGAGCCCTGACTGGGACGTCAGAGGTGCGGCGCAGGACGTCGATGTTGTCCGCCAGGTCGGATATAATGCGGCCTTCTCGCATGATTGGCCGACGTGGAAAGGTGGTTCCGAGTTCCGGGCCATCCGTGAAAAGAGCAACGACGTTCGTTCGGCTCACTAAACTTCAGGTTCAGGCGGCCCGGAGAAAGAGCCGCCTGAATTCTGATTTTAAACGATATATTGTGGAAATTTCTTAATCCGTTTCGTAGCGAAGAACATTTCCAGCGGCCTTGTTCAAGCAGGTGGCAATCCACGCTTGGCATCATGCGCGCTTGAGAGTTTGCGCGCTTCGAAGAAAGTCCCTGCAACCCGTTCACAGATGAGATCGAGATGGACAATCGCGTTGGCGAAATGCAGGTTTTTCTACGGGTAGTCGAAAGCGGCAGTTTCTCGGAAGCCGCCCGGCTTCTGGTCATGACGCCGTCAACCGTCAGCAAGCTCATCGCCAGAATTGAAGCCCGTCTGGGTGTCCGCCTGATCGAACGCTCGACCCGCCGCCTTTCCGTAACGCAGGAGGGACAGACCTATTATACGCGCGCTGTCAGCCTGATAGCGGATCTCGATGATATTGAAAGCAGCCTCACAACGGGAACCATGCAGCCCAGAGGGACAGTTAGGGTCAATGCGTCCGTTGCGTTCGGCACCCTTGGACTGGAGCCATTCCTCCCTGCGTTCTGGAATGCCTATCCAGAAATCCTGATTGATCTCTCACTTTCTGACGACGTAACGGACCTTTACCTTGACCGGACAGACGTCGCCTTCCGTGTCGGCCGATTGCAGGATTCAGGTCTCACAGTCCGTCATTTGGGGGCGGTGCCACGCAGGATTGTAGCCTCACCCACCTATCTTGAACGCCACGGAACGCCTCAGACCGTTGCGGATTTAGACAGCCATCATTGCCTTGGGTTCAATTTCCAGCGCACCACCCCTGTGTGGCCATTTCAGGAAAAAGGGCGGCTGATTGACCGCCGCGTGCATGGCCCCCTTCTGGCGAATAATGGTGAAACGGTAAGGCGTATGGCCTTGCAAGGCGTCGGCCTGGCACGGCTTGGCGAATATCATGTCCGTGAAGACCTGAAGACTGGCCGCTTGGTTGAAGTTCTGAGTGATGCCACGATACAGGACGAAGAAGACATTCATGCCCTCTTCCCTGCAGGACATCAGAGCCCACCGCGAGTGCGAGCCTTTCTTGATTTCATGGTTCCGCGAATACAGGATTACCTCAAGGTGCCTTGATTCGTGACGTGTTTTTACTGAGAGGCCTTGCGGCCCAGTATGCGGCCAGAACGGAGCCGGACACATTGTGCCAGACAGAGAAAACTGCTCCTGGCAGCGCTGCAAGGGGTGAAAAGTAAAGACGGCCCAAGGTTGCGGCGAGCGCCGAGTTCTGCATCCCGACTTCAAGAGCAAGCGTTCGGCAGACGGACTCATCGAAGCCCAGAAGTCTGCCGCCCCAGTATCCGCCCAACAAGCCAATAGCGTTATGCAGGATGACACCGAGGATCAAGAGGGGGCCAGCTTGAGCCAGAGAAGGACCGGCGCCAGCGACCACGCAACCAATGATCAGCAAAATGGACACCATGGCCACGGGTGGCAAGGCGCTCTCAATCCGCTGGATGGTCCGATGCCACAGCGTGTTGACGATCACACCGGCAAAAACCGGTAACGCAACCATGGTAATGATGCTTCGAAACAGCCCCCAGCTATCAACAGAGACACCCGCAGACACATACAGCCGTGTCAGTAACGGTGTTGCAAAAATTCCTACCAAAGTAGACAGCGCACTAATACTGACGGACAACGCGACGTCCCCCTTGGAGAGAAAAATCATCACATTGGAGGCTGTGCCGCTAGAGACACAGCCCACAAGAACCATGCCTGTCGCCAGACCGGGAGGCATACCGAGCAGATGCGCAATACCCCATGCTGCCAAAGGCATGACGAGATAATGCAATCCTACACCTGCCAGAACAGGATAAGGGCGCCGGGCAATGCGGGAAAAATCCTGCACTGTCAGAGACACACCCATCGTAAACATGATAAACGCGAGCAGCGGTGTGATGACCGGCAACAGTTTCAAGAACGGCGCGGGAAGCACGATGGCTGCCAGCGAGACCAGAATGGCCCAGACCGGGAAAAGGCGCGTCATCATCTGGCGGAGCGTCTCCATTGTTAGAACACGGGTAAGGTAACGTTCCTCATACCGTCATCCTGCCTACTTGGGAAAATGATGGCCGTCAGATCGGCAATTCGGGATCGGCCTTAACCTCTTCCATGACGGTATAGGTGTGCGTCTGCCGAACCCCCGGGAGCCGGGTCAGGGTTTTCCCCAGAAAATTACGATATGCGGCCATATCCTTGACCCGCGCCTTCACCAGATAGTCGAACCCGCCCGCAACCATATAGCACTCACTGACCTGAGGAATGGTTTTGAGTGCTTTAGAAAATGCCTCGAAAATATCCGGACTGGTCCGATCCAGCGTAACCTGAATGAAAACAAGTAGCCCAAGATTGACGGTTTCAGGGTCCAGACGGGCCATATAACCGCGGATTACCCCACTTTGCTCCAGCTTTTTAACGCGCTCCAGCGTAGCGGCCGGGCTCAGATGAATCTGCCGTGACAGATCAATGTTCGTGATGCGGCCATCCTTCTGAAGAAACCTCAGAATTCTGCGATCTATGTCATCCACTTCGCACCACCTGCTAAATATAATTTTCCATAAGTTCGATAAACCGAATTTAATTCGTCGTCTTCCTTAAAATACCGGCACCTGTTTCGCAAACGTTTCAATATCTGTGAGAGACCATCAGAACAGCGGTATCCTCATGACCTCACCTTTCGCGTCCCTTGCAGCCATCGTTCCGCCGCGGTCCCCGCTACGTCAGGCCATCACCGACCATACCCGTGTAGCGGAAGCCCCCCGGGTGACGGAGCTTTCACGTGAAGCTCGCCTTGAGGACGATCAGGCTGCCCTCGCCCGTCAGACAGCAAGGCGGTTGGTCGAAGCTCTTCGTCAAGGCCGCAGTAGCGGCATTGTTCAGGATCTGGTGCAGGAATACGATCTCTCCTCTCAGGAGGGTGTCGCCCTGATGTGCTTGGCGGAGGCCCTGCTTCGTATCCCTGACCTTCCCACACGTGACACTCTCATTCGCGACAAGATCGGGAACGGTCAGTGGCATGAGCATATCAGTCGCAAGTCTTCCCTGTTCGTAAACGCGGCGACCTGGGGACTGGTCGTCTCAGGCAAGGTCCTGTCGACGGAAGAGACGAAAGCGCTGCCGGGAAGCCTCAAACGCCTGATCGGGCGGTGCGGTGAGCCTGTGATCCGCAAGGGCGTCGATATGGCAATGCGTATGATGGGTGAGCAGTTTGTAACCGGCCAAACCATCGCGAACGCGCTTGAAAACAGCAAACCCTTCGTCGCAAAAGGCTTCCGTTACTCCTACGACATGCTGGGAGAAGCCGCCACGACCATGGCGGACGCTGATCGGTATTACCGTGATTATGAAACGGCCATTCACGCCATTGGCCAGGCATCGGCAGGCGCTGGCGCCTATCAAGGCCCGGGTATTTCAGTCAAGCTGTCTGCACTGCATCCGCGCTATAACCGCCTCCAGAGGGAACGCGTTCTCGCCGAGTTGGGCCCTCGCCTGACAGCACTTGCGCGCCTTGCCTGTCACTATGACATCGGCTTCAACATTGACGCTGAAGAGACAGACCGGCTGGAGCTCTCTCTGGACCTGCTGGAAACGCTTTGTTTCGATCCAGCCCTGAAAGACTGGAAGGGCATTGGCTTCGTAGTCCAAGCTTATCAGAAGCGTGCGCCGTTCGTACTCGACTGGGTGATTGATCTGGCCCGTCGCACAAATCACCGCCTGATGGTCCGATTGGTTAAGGGTGCCTATTGGGACAGTGAAATCAAACGTGCCCAGGTCGATGGGATGGAGGATTTTCCGCTCTTTACGCAGAAGATCCATACCGACATTTCCTACATTGCCTGCGCCAAGAAGCTTCTGGCTGCTCCAGACGCCATTTTCCCACAGTTTGCAACGCATAATGCGCAGACGCTGGCCAGCATTCACGCCTTGGCAGGCCCGGATTTCACGTCTGAATCCTACGAGTTTCAATGCCTGCGCGGCATGGGAGAAACGCTGTACAAAGAAGTTGTTGGTCCGGAAAAGCTGAATCGGCCTGTCCGCGTCTATGCTCCTGTGGGCACGCATGAAACGCTCTTGGCCTATCTCGTACGCCGCCTACTGGAAAATGGCGCGAATTCGTCCTTTGTGAACCGAATTCAGGATCCCGCAGTTTCGGTGGAAGAGCTGATCACCGACCCCGTCACGCTCTCCGCCAATGCCCTCCCCAGCACCCTGCGCCTACCAAGCGACCTTTTCCAGCCTGAGCGTGAAAACTCGCATGGGCTGGATCTTGCAGACGAAAACACTCTGAAAACACTTGGTGTTGCCCTGAATAAGGAGGTCTCATTTGGTGAAACAGCGGGCGAGGATGTCGTTAATCCTGCCGACAAGTCAGATGTCATTGGCTGCATCAAACCCACGGCTGTCGAAAGCGTAGGGGCTGTCATCAGCAAAGCCGTAACGGGTTTTGATGTCTGGAAGAACACATCAGTCTCCGAACGCGCTACATGTCTGGAGAAGGCCGCTCAGAGCCTCGAAGACGACATGCCCAGACTGATGGGACTGATTATCCGGGAAGCAGGAAAGACCCTTTCCAATGCGGTGTCTGAAATCCGCGAGGCTGTAGACTTCCTACGCTATTATGCTGCCCAAATCCGCCGCGAGTTTACTGCTGACAATACTGCCCCACTGGGCCCCGTCGTCTGCATCAGCCCCTGGAACTTCCCTCTCGCCATTTTTCTGGGGCAGGTTTCTGCTTCCCTGGCAGCCGGGAACAGTGTTCTCGCCAAACCTGCGGAAGAAACGCCTCTCATTGCGCAAGAAGCTATCCGCATTCTCTATGATGCCGGAGTGCCAGCAGAAGCCCTACAACTTCTTCCAGGTGGTGGCGAAATCGGAGCAGCGCTCGTCGCCGATCCCCGCATAACCGGCGTTCTTTTCACGGGCTCGACGGAAGTCGCAAGGCTGATCCAAAAGCAGCTTGCCGAGCGCCTGAATGCGGATGGCACACCTCTTCCTCTGATTGCGGAAACGGGCGGCCAGAATGCACTTGTTGTGGACAGCTCAGCTCTGTCCGAACAGGTCGTCGGGGATGTGCTGTCTTCCGCCTTTGACAGTGCTGGACAGCGATGCAGCGCACTCCGGGTACTGTGCCTGCAAAACGATAGCGCGGATCGTGTTCTGACGATGCTCAAAGGGGCGATGGCAGAACTGCGTACGGGAAATCCAGCTCTTCCGCAGACAGATGTCGGGCCAGTCATCACAGAAGAGGCTCAGAGCGGAATTCTCAGCCATATTGAAGACATGCGCGCTCGTGGTTTTTCGATCCATCAGTCTGCAATTTCTGAAGAGTGCGCAAACGGGACCTTTGTGCCGCCGACCCTGATTGAAATCGACAATTTGTCAGCTCTGCGGCGAGAGGTTTTTGGGCCGGTTCTGCATGTTGTCAGATATCGCCGCGAAGAACGCGCGCAGTTGATGGCAGCCATCAACAACACCGGATATGCTCTGACCTTCGGCGTTCACTCACGCATCGACAGTACGATTGAAGACCTTAAAGCCATCTCAGATGCGGGAAATATCTACGTCAACCGTAACCTTGTGGGTGCCGTCGTCGGGTCTCAGCCGTTTGGGGGGCATGGCCTTTCCGGAACCGGCCCGAAGGCAGGTGGTCCGCTTTACCTGCGTCGCCTTCTGTCCCGACGCCCTGAACTGGGTGCTCTGGCGCACCATGACCTGCCAGTTGTTCTGAATTTTGCCGGGCAGTGGTTAAGGGCCATAGCACCAGACTTCAGAGCCGTTGTGCCTGCCGGAACGCCTTTGGGAACAACCCTTTCCCTCCCCGGCCCTGTCGGAGAAGACAACGTTTACACTTTGACAGCACGAGGCACCGTGCTGTGTGCAGGGCCTACACTTGAGGATCTGTGTCAGCAAATCACAGATGCCCTGTTCACTGGGAATGCCTGTGCGATCCCTGCGGAAATCTGGCGCCGTCTGCCCCCACCGCCTGCGGCCCTAGGAGACTCTATCCTCCCACTATCAACAGACGTTCAGGTGGATGTGGCGCTGTGCAATGGCGATGCAACAGACCGTAAGCAGGTCTTGGCCGCACTGGAACGTAAAGACGGACCGGTAGTCTGCCTGCACACACCAGATGCAGACGGACGTTACCCACTGGAATGGCTGGTTCAGGAGCGGGCCTGCAGCACCAATACGACGGCTGCTGGCGGAAATGCAGCTCTTATGGCGACGGTTTAGTATTCACGCCCTAACAAGAGAAACACTCCCATCGTGGTCATACAGGCTGCGGTGGGAGGTCTTGGTTTAAAGAGACAGACGCATCAAACCTGCCTCCCACTTTCATGTCAGGACCGAGTGTGCGACCCTTGCGCCACCATTGAAACAAAGCGTTACGCTGTTTCTTCAATATTCTGACTGATTAAGGATACGCATCGTTATGCGCCGCCTTCTGGCTTTCAGCACCCTTCTTGCCGGTCTTCCCTTTGCCATGGTGGCGCATGCCGAAGGAACGTTTTCCTTCCAGCAGACACCAGACCAACTTCCCAAAACCGTTGTTCCGGCCTCCTATGCCATCGATCTCGAAACAGACCCGGAACATCTGACCCTCAAGGGCCAGGAAACCATCGACGTCACGGTCCTGACAGATACGCAGGACATTGTTCTCAATCAGGCAGGACTAAAGCTGTCTGGTGCCGTTCTGGATGGGACGCAGCATGCGACCATCACTCAGGATGACGCTGCAGAAACTGCCACACTGCATTTTTCACAGCCTGTTCCCAAGGGCCCCCACACTCTTTCTATCAATTACACGGGCCCAATCCTCAAGACGCCAAATGGCCTTTACATCAACGATTATACGTCAGCCACCGGTCAGGCACGCCGCATGCTGGTGACGCAGTTCGAAGTTGCTGATGCCCGCCGCATGTTCCCCGGGTGGGATGAACCCGCATTCAAGGCCAGCTTCCAGCTGAATGTGACGTTGCCGTTTGATGATGTTGCTGTCAGCAATATGCCCATTATCGGCACCACGCAGCAGGACACGAAGACCAAGCGCGTTTCCTTTGCCCCAACACCTCGCATGTCCAGCTACCTGCTGGCACTTGTTGCCGGTGACATGGGAGCCGTTCATGGAGAGGCTGATGGCACACCCCTGAGTGTTTATGCTCCAGCCGGCCTTGAGGAACAGGGGCGGTATGCTCTTGAATCAGCCCAGCGCATTCTGCCGTATTACAACAGCTATTTCGGGGTAAAATATCCTCTCCCGAAGATGGATATGCTGGCCATTCCAGGGAATTATCAGGCCGGTGCTATGGAAAACTGGGGCGCTCTCACATACATCGACAATGTGCTTCTGTTTGACCCGAAAAACAGCACGCCCAAAACACGCGAGCTGATTCACGAAGTCGTTGCGCATGAGATGGCGCATCAGTGGTCTGGCGATCTTGTGACGATGGGCTGGTGGAACAACATCTGGCTCAACGAAGGCTTTGCGTCCTGGATGGAAATCAAGGTCACGGACAAGCTGAACCCACAGTGGGACATCTGGCCACGTCAGCATGAGACCCGCGAAGAAACGATGGGCATTGATGCCCTTTCGACGACCCATCCGATCCAGCAGACCATTCACAACGTCAGTGAAGCAAATTCAGCGTTTGACAGCATCAGCTATGGCAAAGGCGAGTTGGTCATCCGAATGCTGGAAGGCTGGCTGGGTGAGGACAAATTCCGTGATGGCATGCGGGCCTACATGAAAGCACACGCCTTCGGCAATGCTACCAGTCAGGATCTGTGGAATGCCCTTTCTTCCACCTCCGGCGAAGACGTTGCCAAGGTAGCGCGCAGCTTTACGGAGCAGCCGGGTATCCCGCAGGTTAATGTCACATCGTTCTGTCAGAATGATCAGGCCACCTACACACTCACCCAGAGCCGCTTCACAATCCATGATCCACAGGCTCAGCCTCTGACATGGAGCGTTCCGGTTGTGGCTGGCGGCCCCGGACTTCCGACAAAAACCCTTGTTCTGGGCACTGAACCCGTCACTATCACAGCCCCCCGTTGCGATACGGCCTTCAAACTCAATCTTGGCGAGAGCGGCTATTATCGTGTTTCTTATGACAAGGACGCACTCGGCGCCCTTGCAACATCCCTCAGCAAATTTGCTCCCGTTGATCGCGCCAACCTGCTCGGGGACCAGTATGCCCTTTTCCGGTCAGGACAGGCCAAACTTGGGTCTTATCTGGATCTGGTCGATAGCCTGACTGCAGCGCATGAGAGCGACATTGCGGTTCTGGAAGAGATCATCAGCCGCCTTGAAACGATTGATCAGTATGAAATCGGCAATGCCGATCGTGATGACTTCCAGACATATGCTCGCAGCCGTCTGGCACCGGTTCTGGCGCGTCTAGGATGGGACCAAAAACCGCACGAGAACGTTCTCGACACGATGCTGCGGCCATCGGTGATCAGTGCACTTGGAACATTCAACGACCCGCAGGTGATTGCGGAAGCCAAGCGTCGCTTCGCGCTCTGGAAGGCAAACCCAGCCTCTCTCCGTCCCGATCTTGTCGGTGCCGTTACGACCATTGCCATGAAGACGGCGGATGGCCAGACATATGATTTCATGGCTGACAAGGTTCGGGCCACCCAGGCCACAGAACTCAAACTGCGCTACTTCGCAGCTCTTGCCAGCGCAACCAACCCGGATCTGATCCACAAGAACGTGGCCCTCGCCTATAGCGGAGCCATCCCGAACGGGCGGATTGCACGGTCACTGGCCGTCACTGCAGCGTCGAGCGAAAATCCTGACCTGGTGTGGCAACTGGTGAAGGAGCATGAGGCAGATATTCGCACGCATCTGGCTCCGTGGTCACAGGATGACTTCCTGGCCTCAATCGCCGCACGCTCCAATAACCCACAGGTCCTGGAGGCACTCCAGAACGATCCGTGGTCCACGAAGACAACAGGTGCAAAAATCGCGACAGCAAAAGCTGTCAATACGATCAATGTCCGTCAGGACGCTATTAAAGCCACTCAGGAACAGATCCACGATTGGCTGGCAACGCATCACTGATTGCTTTGAAGCATTATTATGGAGAGGGGATTAATTACCCCTCTCCACTTCAAGTAATTAAGGCGCCGCAGAAGATCGGGGCGCGACCAGCTTGAACATGGGCCCTGTCAGGACCGTGGAAATGACAGCAAGAACCATCAGAGATGCGAAAGCAAACTCTGAAATCATGCCTTGGGCGTGGAAAATCGTTGCAGCAACAATTTCCATGAGCCCCTTGCACTGCAACAGAACACCGACGCTCAACGCCTGACGCCTGCTCAGGCCGGATGCAGGCGGGTAAATATAGACCGCCAAAATTTTCGTCACGATCGAGATTGCAACCAGTGACAAAGACGCGATCACGGATGGCCATGTCAGAGCATCACCATCGATATTCAGGCCACTATGACCAAAGAACATTGGGGCGAGCCAGATGAGTGAGAACGTTCCCACCTTCTCAACAGGCAACCGTCGAACCCACGACGGCGGCATGATCGCGCCAGCAAAGTAAGCGCCAATCAGTTCGTGCAGACCGAGTTGCATGCTGGCCCACGAACCGGCAGCAAGATAAATCGGCACAGCAATCCAGATAACAGCGGAAGGCGGGTTCCTGAAATGACGGGAAGCCCAGTTTCCGGCAACGGCCAGTCCCACCAGCAGCGCAATCGCGAGGACTTCGAGACCCGTCCATCCATGAAGGGCAGCCGTCCCACGCTCGGCAACCTGGAGCATTGCCAGACCAATCCAGAGAGCAGCATCGTCGACAACGGCCAGCTTAAGCGCCAGCTGACCCAACGGGCGTTGCGACGGATTAAGCTCACGCACCACGCCGATCAGAACGGGCAAAGCACTGACGGCAATGCACAGGCCAATAGACGCTGCGGCGACCCAAGGCTGTGCATGTGGCGGATGCCATCCGGGAAGTGGCAGAAAAAATTCGTAGGCGAGTATGGCCCCCACCAGAAGCGGACCACCCAGTGCAACAGCCGCACCCGTTAGCAGACGCCCCAATGTCGGCGCTGGCAGGGCATGATCGTCCGCCACGCTTCCAGGGGACTGCCACATTTCCAGGCCAGCAGTAAACGCCAGAACCAGAACGGCAACCCAACCAATATCGCTCCCATAAACCGATGGAATACCAAGTGATTTTACAGGGATATGCCAGACAGAAATCAATATACCGACAAGTATTGGCAGAACCACAATCGGTATTGTTTTCTTCAGTATCCTCCATACAACCCATGGAAGAAAAACAAAAACTGCGGCGTCTGCAATAAGTGCCGTAATGTTTGTCATCAGCCTCCCCTCTATGCCTAAATGAAGAGACAGAGTACGCGATTATGGGGAAAAGGTGCAAACCAAAGTGTTTGGGACGCCTGCTGGCGCCCCACTCCACACCCGGTTCGCTTATCTTCCACTTCGATAATAGGGCGTCCCGAGCGCTGCGGGAGCCGCCATGGCAGAGCGCAGTTTTGCGAACGCCAGCATCGGCACAATAATGCAGGCAACCGTCCCGAGATATGGCAGCGTATTCAGGATCGCGGGTGCAACAGGCCAGCCTCTGGCCTGCCCCATGAACCCTACTGCCGTTACAAGCCCGAACAGTAGCCCGGACAGAACGGCAACAATTGGGCGGTATCCAGCAAAGATCACCAGCGCCACGGCAATCCAGCCACGTCCGGCGATCATCCCGTCTGACCAGACAGGCACGACAGCGAGCGTCAGATCAGCGCCAGCCACGCCTGCCAGAACACCACCAACAATCACGGCCAGAGCCCTGTACTTCATGACAGGCACCCCAACCGCGTCTGCCGCTGCCGGATTTTCGCCCACGGCCCGCAGATCCAGGCCCGAACGCGTCCGAAACAGCCAGAAATGCGCCATTACAGGAAAGACGAGATAGATCAGGTAAACGAGAATATTCTGGCTAAAGAAGGCAGGTCCGATAACAGGAATGGCAGACAGAACCGGGATCGAGACTGGTTCGAAAACAGCAGAGACCGGAACACCGGCAACGGACCGCCCGATTACAGAACTAAGACCCAGCCCCAGGAAGGTGACCGCCACACCACACAGAACCTGATTGGCACGAAGTACAACGCTGGAGAGCGCCAGCACACTTGCTCCCAGCCCACCGACCAGTCCTGCTGCCAGCAGGCCCAGCCATGGATGAGGCGTTGCGTTCACAGTCATGACTGCAACGACGGCCCCGAGGGACATCAAGCCCTCCACCCCGAGATTCAGAACACCTGCACGTTCGGCAATCACCTCGCCGAGGGCACCAAGCGCCAGAACACCGCCTGACAGAACGGCATGACCGAGAAGGTCGCTGAGAAGTGCCATGATCAGTTCCTGTTCACACGGACATAGGCTGCCATTTCGTCTCCGGCCGCGATGGCAAGGACCAGCAGACCGGTAATGGCAAGAACGGCGGAAGAACTGATCTGAGTTGTCTGAAGGACAATCCCCGTATCCAGAATCAGTGCCATCAGAAGCGCTGCTGGAATAAGGGCAAAGCACGACCCACGAGCCAGAAGCGCCACGACAATGCCCAGATATCCATAATTATTGGCAAGGCCACCCTGAAGCCGGTGAACAGTTCCCGCGACTTCAAACACACCAGCCAACCCCGCCAAAGCGCCTGACAGCAGCAGCACAGCCAGAATACGGGGAGCGACCTTAATCCCAGCATAATGCGCAGCCTGCGGATTGGAGCCGCACACAGCCGTTTCATAACCAAACCGGCTTTTCGCGAGCCCTACTCCCAAGCCAACAACAATACCCAATGCGAGCAAGAACCCCAGATGAACCGCCCCCCAGAGCTCCGGAAGTGCCACATGCAGGCGTTCGGTTGAGGCCAAGGCACCAGTCACACGATCGGCCCACGGTCCGGTTGCTAGATAATAGACAAGCAGCGAGGCCACGAAGTTCAGAAGAAGAGAGGTAACAATTTCACTGACTCCAAGCCAGGCCCGGGCCGCAGCGGGAATAAAAATCCATGCCGCTCCCGCCAGAGCGCCAGCTACAACCATCGCCGGAAGTGCGACAATCGCGGGCCAATGCGTGAACAAACCAACAGCCGTCGCTGCCGTCGCACCTGCATAAAGCTGCCCTTCCGCCCCGATATTCCAGAGATTGACACGAATCCCAACCCAAACTGCCGCCCCTGTAAGCATCAGAGGTGTCATGAAGAGTGCGAGATCCTCAATGCCAAAGCGCGACCCGACGGTCGATCGAACGACGAGCCCGGCGAGTTCGATCGGAGATCGTCCCATCGCGGCGAGCGTAATTGCTACAATGCCCAGAGCCGCAAGGATGGAGAGCCCGCGCCCAACGGCAATACGATGAGACGGAACAACCGTAAGACGCGTGCGAGGGGATACGGCGCTCATGCGGCCTCCGACAGATTACGGCCACTCATGAGCGCGCCTATGCTTTCCCGATCTGCGTCTGCACGATCCATGACCCCCATGAGGCGCCCTGCATACAGAACAGCAATACGATCACTCAGGGCGAAAATTTCATCCAGATCTTCTGACATCAGAACCACGGCAACACCTGCGTCACGCGCACGGGCGAGCATATCCCGCATGGCTGATATTGCACCGATATCCAGACCCCGGCTGGGATAACTGGCCACCAGAACATGACTGGCAATCCTGATCTCACGTTCCAGAACCAGCCTCTGCTGATTGCCGCCAGACAACCCGCGAATTTGCACCTGTGTTCCTGGAAGCTTCACGCCTGCCCGGTCTGCGAGCATCTGGGCAAACTTGCGCGCCTGCGCCATGGAGAAGCTGAACCGTCCACCAAACGGCGGACGGTCATACTCCCGAAGTGCCATGTTTTCCGCAACGCTCAGCCCCGGCATCAGGGCACGTTTCAGCCGGTCTTCAGGTACGTGACCCACGCCCGCATGCGCAAACATTGCCGGGTCTGCACGATTGGCAGCATTGCCATTCAAACAAACCGTTCCGCTCTCAGCCGCCTTCAATCCGGTCAGGACTTCTGCCAGCTCAGGCTGGCCATTACCCGTCACCCCTGCAATCCCCAGAACCTCTCCCGGACGAAGCGCGAGACTGACATTATCCAGACGGACCACGCCTGCGGCATCCCGCACCGTCACCTGTTTCAGAGACAGAGGTTCAGACCCACCGCCTGCCGGAGCAGGAGACTGCCGGGGATACGAGGTTGCAAGTGTAACAGGGCGTCCGATCATCTCCGTTACGAGACTGTCAGGCGTTACATCGGACGTCTGATGCGTACCCACCAGTCGCCCCTGCCGCAGCACGGAAACCCGGTCTGCAAGCGCCATGATCTCATCAAGCTTATGGCTGATGATAACGACCGCCCCTCCCTCGGAGCGAAACCGACGCAGGGCGGAAAACAGTTCGCCGACTTCGACGGGGCTGAGAACAGCCGTTGGTTCATCGAGGATAAGAAGTCGAGCGCCCCGAGACAGAACACGAAGGATTTCAACGCGCTGCTGCTCGCCCGCAGACAAAGAAGACACAACGGCCGAGGGCGTAATCGGGAGGCCAAACTTCTTGGAAAGTGCGGAGGCACGCTCTTCAATATCTTTTCCCGCAAGGCGGCGGGGTGTTTCAGACCAGCCCAGATGGAGGTTTTCAGCGACGGTAAAACGGGGAACCAGACGAAAATGCTGGTGAACCATGCCAATCCCGGCCGCGATGGCTGCGTCGGGGGCCGGAAACGTGGTCCCATATCCATCAATAATGATTTCCCCGGCATCGGGCTGATACAGGCCCGTTACCACATTCATCAATGTGGACTTCCCTGCACCATTCTCCCCTAACAGAGCGTGAATTTCACCGGGGAATACATTCAGGGAAACATTTTCGTTCGCAATGACGCCTGGAAAGTATTTCGCAATACTCACCAGCTCCAGAATGGGCGGTGTTCCTGCTGCAAGATGAGCGGGAGGCGCGTTGGACGCATGCGTGACATCAGCCAAGACCAGACACTCCCTGAACCTGCCACGACCAGTTATACATCTCCATGTCAGTCATGACATGGCCTACTGGAACCCGCAGCGTTCCGTCAGAATCATAGATCGGCCCCTGAAAAGGCGACCATCCCGCCAGCATCCGGTCCCGCGCAGCGTCGGCTTCTTTCTGTACAGCCTCAGGAACGTTCTGCCCCCAGCGATCCCGATCGACGCCTTTGGCCAATGTGAGAAAACGTCCCTCTGGCGCCCACTCTCCCCGGATCCGGGCACCAACCTGCTGAATATAGTAGTCAGCAAAGTCCAGCACGACAGAGCTGACATATGCATTGGGCCCGAACTCACGCATGTCCGTGTTCCACATCGCAGCCCAGACGCCGCGTTTCTCCGCGACACGCAGATAGCCGGGATCGTCCATAATCCCGCACAGGAAGTCACAGCCGCTGTCTACCAAAGCGGCCCCCGCTTCCGTTGCAGCCTGCGGGTCAAACCACGAATTGATGGAGATCACGCGCATCGTGGCCTGTGGATTGACCGAGCGCGCGCCCAAAAGCACGGCATTCGCACTGGCATAAACGGAAGGAACTGGGAAAGAGGCCACGTAGCCAAGCTTGCCGGTTTTGCTCAGACGGGCTGCGGCGATACCAATGACATAACTGGCGTACCAGTGCGTGATATAATACCAGCCAAGATTATTGCTGACCGCATGACCATCACACTCCATGAATGCAACGTCTGGAGCACGATCGGCGACGTCGCGAATGAAGTCTCCATAGTTGGATGTGGAAATCACCATCTGCGCGCCTTCCGCCACGAACTGGCGGAAGATGCGGGTTGCATCTGCGGAGTAAGGCACGCTCTCGACAAAGAGGGTTTTGACGGCTGGATACGCACGTTTGACGGCTTGAACCGCCAGATCATGAGCGTGGCTCCATCCCCCGTCAGTGATGGGGCTGGTGTGCCCAAAGCCAATCAGAAGATCCTCCTCCCGAATGGGCGCAAAACGACGTGACGCTGCCTTCAGAGCCGACGGCATCACAAGCGAGCTGCCCAAAGCAGCCAGTACCGAGCGCCGCGGGATCATCAGAGGATTTTTCAGTGACATTCCGGCACTCCTGGCATCGTTATGAACCCAGGCAGCGCCTTGAAGTGCCTTATGAAGTTCCGAACCGCGGGATAAAGATCCAAAGGAACTTCAAGGTCCTGGCTTAAGGCGACGACTGGAAACAGCATGATGTCAGCAACTCCTGGATAATCCCCTGACACCCAGCATCGACCGTCCAAGCGGTTCTCTGCAAGCCGATCTTCAATCTCGCCCATCAACGGCATCGCAAGCTGGGCGGGATTTTCAACAGGAAGAGACGCCAGCATGACCGTCCTGCGCATGATGGAAAAGCTATCCAAGGCGTTCGCTGCCCACGTCATTTCGTCCGTTCCGGAATTCCATTCCTGCAGGACGTCTGGAAGCGTCACGAGCCGTTTCAGGATCTCTAACGGCCCATGAAGAACATCGTCGACGAGTTCAAGAGCTGGGCCACTTTCCAAGGCACTATGATCCGTGACCGTAGGCAGCTTCACTCCCATCAGAGACGCTCCCAGCCGAACGGCATAGCATCTGTCATCAAGTGCCCAGTCTCGTAACCTCATGCTGAAACGGTCTCCTTGATGGCTTCCAGACGATCCCGTAACTGCACAGCTTGTCGCGCAGCCTCCCGCTGCCCGGCGACAGTCCATGACGCAACATGCAACATGGTCAGGCCAACTGCTGGTTCATGCACAGCGAAAAGACAGTTATCCTGCTGCTTCCAGTTCGAAGCCTCCATATTGAGAGACGTCCGCGCAGTTTGCAAAGGCACCTGAACCAGCAAGCTCCGAACGCCTGACGCCTCGCCTTCCGGCATGGGCGAAAGTGATGGCGTCTCATCGAGGCTCACCCAAATCATTCCGCATCGCTCCTGCACCTGATAAGCTGTCGCGCGAATGGTGCCCGGCACACGGAGTTCAGGATGAGCTGGAATGTGGCGACACGTTGAATCTGCTCCAAACTGCCAGCCATGGTAGAGGCAAGCCAGATTTCCGTTCCGCACGAAACCGAAACTCAGCCGCATTCCTCGATGTGGGCAACGATCTTCCCAGGCATGGATCTCACCATCTGTGCCACGCCAAAGAGCAATTTCTTTGCCAGACAAGCGTGCCGGAGCGGCTGTTCCAGCGGGAACATCCATACTGAGAGCGACTGGAAACCACCCTGTCATCCGAGGCTCTCCGTGCCTGTCACAATACAGCCCGCTGGCCCGAGGAGACATGCCATCTCGAACATTCCGAGAAGTGCTTCTTCACCCACCAGCCGAACTGAAAAACAATGATCTGAAACAGACATGTCTGTAATCTCCACGGCCAGAAGGCGCGCCCGGGCAATGGCAAAATCCCGGAACAGCTCGGGATCAAAGCGCCCTTCGAAACGAATCTCCCGAACCACTGGATCATGCCTTTCTTATCTCATTTCACAATAAGAATTTTCCGGTTTATCAATATTCTGTATTCCATCAATGCCGGAGAGCATGATTAACTCTTCCCATCCGTCACCAGCAGCAGGTTGCCCATGCCATGACCAGCCCCGATCCAGAGACGTTATCACACTGGTATCCTGTGGCTATGGTCGGGGATCTGACACATGCGACTTTCCAGACCATGCTGCTCGACCGGATGATTGAGATCTCCCGCGACGAAAACAATGCGTTTCAGGCGCTCTGCGGCAATCGCCCCCTCCCCGTGCAGGAACGCTACGGTTATCTCTGGACGTCTCTTGGAGAGCCAGTCCGGGACATTCCCGCCATTCCCGAGGCCGCTGAGCCAGACCGCCGGCTGGTATGTTGTGGGTCTATTGCCGTACATTCGTCAGGCCTAAGGGTCGTCGAAAACTTCCTCGATATGGCCCACTTCCCCTTTGTTCATACCAATATCCTTGGGGCAGAGCCGGAAACCGAAGTTCGGCGGTATCAGATCGAAACACGAGAAGACGGTGCGGAAATCTGGGCAACCGACTGTACATTCTTCCAGCCTCAGGCGGCACTCTCTGCGTCCGGCGGCATTTTAACTGACTATACCTATCGAGTTGCCGCGCCGTTCTCGACGCTTCTTTATAAAACCTGCCCGGCCTCCCCCGAAAGACAGGACGTCATCGCTCTGTTCGTCCAACCGATGACCGCAACCCGTTCCCGCGCCCACCCAGTGATGTTCCTGATCGACGACAGTTCCTCACTGGGCGGACTGGTTGAATTCCAGCAATTCATTTTTCTTCAGGACAGGATCATTCTTGAAAACCAGCGCCCTCGCCTGATGCCACTGGATGGAAAATATGAAATTCCGACCATGGCAGATCGTTCGTCCGTGGCTTACCGGCGCTGGCTTAAAGGAAAAGGCGTGACGTATGGTGCTCTGTCGTGAGTGCATTTGTCGTCACCGGCCGGGCGCTGGCATCCCGAACGCCGCAGGAGGCCGTTCTGGAAAATGTGGCTATTCTGGTTGGCGACGACGGGATCATTCAGCGTCGCGCAACCTACGGAACAAAGGCCTATCAAGACCTGCAAAGCAGTGAAACTCTTGTTCACCTGCCAGACGACACTCTCCTCGTTCCCGGCCTGACAGATCTACACATTCATGCGCCTCAATGGCCTCAAGCTGGCACGGCTCTGGATCGTCCACTGGAAGAGTGGCTTGGCACATATACTTTCCCTCTAGAGTCCCGCTATTCGGACGCAGCCTTCGCAGCCACGGTTTATGAGGACCTGGTTCAAACCCTTCTGCGAAATGGCACAACCACCGCGCTCTATTTTGCCACGATCCACGAAGAAGCCAGTCTTGTTCTTGCCCGCACATGCCTCAAATACGGGCAACGCGGGTTCGTTGGACTAGTGGCAATGGATCATCCGGACCTGTGTCCACCAGACTATCGTCAGGCCAGCGCTCAGGAGGCTCTCGATGCAACCCGACGCTTCATTCATGCCGTCCGAGCCTTGCCAGGCAACGAGGCCGGTCTGGTCCAGCCCGTTATTACGCCTCGCTTCATTCCTGCCTGCTCCGACGCACTGTTGAATGGTCTTGGCGCACTAGCCGCAGAGATGAATGTCAGAGTGCAGACCCATGCGTCAGAAAGTGACTGGGAGCACCATCATGTTCTGGAGAGAACAGGCCAGACAGACACGTCTGCACTGGATGCTTTTGGTCTCCTGCGAGACCATACCATTCTGGCGCACGCAGGGTTCCTGAACCAGAATGACCGGACATTGGTCAAAGAGCGCAACGCCGGACTTGCCCACTGCCCGATTTCCAACGCCTTTTTTGCAGGAGCGGCCCTGCCCGTTCGCGACGTTCTCGATGAGCACGTTCACTGTGGGCTGGGAACAGACCTTTCCGGCGGGTATTCTCCGTCCATCTTTGAAAATGCGCGACAGGCCGTTCTCGCGTCCCGGATGCTGGAAAGCGGGACAAACCCGGAAATTCCGCCGACAAAACGTGGCCTCCCTAACCACAGAATAGATTTTCAGGAAGCGTTCTGGCTTGCAACACGAGGCGGCGCGGAGGCTCTCGGGGTGCCAAGTGGACAACTCCTGCCCGGACAGGCGTTCGATGCGCTGGAGCTTCGCTGCCCATCAGGCAGTCTGCGATTATCGTCGCAAGACAGTGCCGCCAGCTGTGCCCAGAAAATTGTCTGTCATGCTTCCCCAGAAACAATTGATCGTGTCTGGATCAATGGCCGTCTGGTCAAGGAATAAGGAACTGATTGCATGATTACAGAAACAGACGACCTGCGTTTTCTCCGTATGGCGTTCGATGTTGCCAGAAAGGCACGTGACGGCGGGGATCATCCGTTCGGGTCTATTCTAGTGGACGAGACAGGCACTGTTTTGATGGAGCAGGGTAATGGCTACAGCGCAGAAGGATGCGACATGACAGCCCATGCCGAGCGTCTCCTCGCCAGCCGGGCCAGCAAAGCTTATGGGGCAGAACGCCTGCGCCTGTGCACGCTCTATAGCTCTGCAGAACCCTGCGCGATGTGCTCAGGTGCGATCTACTGGTCCGGGATCGGACGCGTGGTTTACGGCCAGTCCGAAAAGGACCTGAAAGACATGACCGGCAATCACGCGGAAAATCCCACACTGGATCTCCCTTGCAGGACCGTCTTTGCTGCTGGCCAGCAGCCAGTGGACGTCGTAGGGCCTCTGCTGGAACAGGAAGCAGCTGCATTGCAGGCAGAATTCTGGGCTGCACATGGCTCGTGACAGCAGGACGAGCCTGATGCTACGATAAGCCTTCCTCGCCCGCTCAAAGCAAGTTTGATGACGATCCGGACTTCGCATCTCCGGAACAGGGCCTTCTGCGAAAGCCATGAGTGATCATGGCTTGCTGATGGTTATTGGGAAAGGATGCCGCAATGACGGTCAACCTCCTCATCACAAATGCTTCTCTGTATATTGATCGGGATTGGGAAATCCCAAATGGATGGATCGCCATTAAAGACGGGCGCGTTCATTCCACAGGTCACTCCGGAGAAGCTGCTCCACAAGCAGAAAAAATCATATCGGCCAATGGAAAGCTGGTAACTCCGGGCCTGATCAATGCCCACCATCACATGTATCAAAATCTCACACGCTCCTATGCGCCCGTAACCAATGGGACGTTGTTCGAGTGGCTTCAGGGATTGTATCCGCTCTGGGCCGGACTGGACGAAGAGTCTGTTTACCTTTCAACAGCGGTTGCAATGATTGAACTGCTGATGGGGGGCTGCACGACATCCATGGATCACATGTATGTCCATCCCAAGCCCTTTCTGATCGACGCCCAGTTTCGTGCGGCCAAGGATATAGGCTTTCGTTTCCATGCCACTCGCGGCTCCATGACGCGATCCGTAGAGGATGGAGGATTGCCACCCGCATCCGTCGTGCAGGACGAAGAGACCATTCTGGCAGACAGCGAAAGGCTGGTAAAAACCTATCATGATGCCTCTCCAGGCGCGATGGGTCGGGTCGCTCTGGCGCCCTGCTCTCTTTTCAGCGTCTCCGAACGGATCATGACAGAATCTGCTGCCATGGCAGACAAATATGACCTCCGGCTACACACCCATCTGGCAGAAGATCACGATGAGGACCGCTATTGTGCAGAAGTCTATGGCTGCACACCGACAGAATATTTCGAACGTGTAGGCTGGGCCAGCCCTCGCTCCTGGGTGGCACACTACATTTACCCCTCCTCTAACGAAATCGACCGTCTGGCGCATGCTGGCGTCTGCACAGCGCAGTGTCCCTGCTCCAACATGATGATTGGAGGTGGCTCTGCGGATGCCATGGATATGCGGCGTCGTGGGATGCGTGTGGGGCTTGGTTGTGACGGTTCAGCTTCGACAGACCATGCATCGCTCTGGCTGGAGACCCGCATGGCGCTCCTTCTGGGTCGTTTCCGCAATGGGCCACATTCCATGACGGCCCGAGACGCTCTGGATATGGCTACGCGCGGTGGAGCGGCCTGCCTGGGCTGGGATGATGAGATAGGGCATCTCCGTCCCGGGGCATGTGCGGATCTGGTTATCTGGCAGATGTCGGACATTTCCCTTGCTGGAGCTTTGACGGACCCCGTGGAGGCGTGGCTTCGCTGCGCTCCGGCGACTGCGGGAACCACTATCGTCAACGGCAAAATTCTGGTTGAGAACGGGCAGCCTGTGCTGAAAAACCTGGGGGATATCCTTGGGGCTCATCGCAAGGAAGCCATGCGCATCCAGCGTTTGACGCCCGCAGCCTGAAACAGAGCGGAACGATGATCTGGACATCCGTCTGGATCATCATTCAGCTACCGGAAAACGATCGTTCTGAAGATTGCGAAAATATTATTTTCAACGAAAAGAGTGCGGTATGCCCCTGTTTCGTGAGACAGAACGTGACAGTTCAGAGGTGCCGCATTTCCCTCACCAGATCCTGAACTTGTAACGGTTCCGTATTCCTTACAAAATAATTTCAATCTGTAAGGAGTTACCCATGCGTTCAGGCATCCTGACCCGTTCTTTTCTTGCTGTTAGCCTGCTGGCAGCCACCTGTCTCACAGCTCACGCGGAGGCCCCGGTCTCAGACAACGTCAAACAGGCTGAAACAGCATCGCAGTTTCTGACAACGCCCCAGAAGGTCGTATCAGACGGGGCTGTAACCATTCGTGGTCAGCACATTCCTTATCAGGCCGTCACCGGCACGCTGATTGTCCATGCCCAGGGGTGGGATGATTCCGATACCGGCCCCAGCGATCCAAAAGCTGAAAAGAAAAACCCGGATGCCGTCGCTTCCATTTTCTATGTGGCCTATTTCAAGAAGGGCGCGCATGCAGAGAACCGTCCGATTACGTTTGTTTATAATGGCGGTCCCGGTTCTTCGAGTGTCTGGATGCATATGGGTGCTTTTGGCCCACATCGTATCGTCACCGCAGATGACAGCCACACAGCAGCGGCCCCGTACAAACTGATTGATAACAATGACAGCCCGTTGGATGCTACGGATCTTGTCTTTATTGATGCGCCAGGCACTGGCTTTGGGCGCCTTGTCGGCAAAGACAAGGAAAAAGCGTTCTACGGTACAGATCCGGACGCCGCAGCCTTCACGGACTTCATTGCTCAGTTTCTGACCCGTTTCGGGCGATATAACTCTCCCAAATACCTGTTCGGAGAAAGCTATGGCACGACGCGCTCAGCAATCGTCGCCAACCAGCTTGCCTCTGAAAAAGGCATCGATCTGAATGGCGTTATGCTGTTGTCACAGATTCTGGATTACGACAATTCGATCGACAATGTGAAATCAAACCCCAGCGTTGATCAGCCCTATGTCCTTGCCCTGCCTAGCTTCGCTGCCACGGCCTGGTATCATCACAAATTACCAGCACAACCCAAAGACCTGAAAACCTTCCTGAGCGAAGTCGAACATTTTTCTCTGACGGACTATACCAGCGCCCTCCAGGACGGCACCGCCATCTCAGACGAAAAGCTGGAACAAACGGCCCAGAAACTGCACCAATATACGGGCCTTCCCGTCGACTACCTGAAGAAAGCTGACCTACGCGTCAGTGGTGGCGAATTTGCCAAAACCCTGCTCGGCGATGACGGAATGGACACAGGCCGTCTGGACAGTCGCTTCTCCGGGCCAGCCATTGATCCACTGGCGCAGACCCCTGACTATGACCCTCAGTTTGCCGCGATGCAGTCAGCCTATGTGTCCGCCTTCAACGATTATGCGCGCAATACGCTTCATTACGGCACAAACCCGGCTTTCAATGACGGCTACGAAGAATACAAGGTCAGCGCCCATTCAATCGGCAAATGGGCCTTCGTGCATAAGCAGCCAGGCGCTGGTCGTCCAGCCAAGGGCGCGCCAAACGTCCTGCCGGATCTTGCAAGCGCCATGAAACAGAACCCGAGCCTGAAGATTATGCTCAATCAGGGATACTACGATCTTGGGACGCCTTTCTTCGAAGGGATCTATGAGATGCAGCATCTCCCGATCCCTCACAAGCTGGCCTCAAACATCGAAATTCATCAGTATGAATCTGGTCACATGGTCTATGCCCATGCACCGGCTCTGACTGAACTGCACGATAATGTTGTCAACTTCATCAACAAGACGCATGGCTAACACCATTACGTCTTGACGATAAAGCGATGCTAAATGACGGACCTGTCAACTTTTGAGCTTTGACAGGTCCGTCATTCAGAACATGTTCAGGCGTGTGCTGCTACGCCCAGCGCACGAGCTGCGTCCGTGGCAATATCATGCCGGAGTTTCACGACACTGTGGCCCCCGGACGGATGAACCCGATTGGTCAGAATGAGCACATAACTGCCATTCTCAGGGTCAATCCAGAGCGACGTCCCGGTAAAGCCGGTATGGCCGAATGATCTCGCCGGAAACAGATCTCCTCGTGGGGAGGAATAGTGCGTGGCGATATCCCAGCCCAGTCCTCGCAGATCAGTTTTCCCAGCGGGCTGTTGTGGAGTTGTCATCAACTCCAATGTACTTCTTTGAAGCGGAAACGTGCTGGGACGACCAGCAAGACGATCTAGTAACGCCTGTGCATACAGGCACATATCCTGTGCATCGGAGAAAAGCCCCGCATGCCCTGCAACGCCCCCCATGCGGCGGGCGGTCGGATCATGCACGACACCACGCAGCATGTGATGTTGGTCATCATACTGCGTAGGCGCAATATCTGACTGTAATGCAGCATCGGGCAGGTAACCGGAGTGAGACATCCCCAAAGGCGTTAGAATATTGTCAGCGACATACTGGTTCAGGGGCTGACCTGTAACCTTTTCCACGATCAGGCCCAGCGTAATGTAATTGATGTCGCTATAGACAAACTTTGCCCCCGGCGGATTGGCAAGCGGCGATGTCATGGCAAGACGGACAGCCTCTGCTTTTCCGCTCCAGGGATCATCAAGCGGGATATCCGGTGGAAGCCCAGAATAATGGGTCAGCAGAAGTCGCAGGGTAACTGCCGATTTCCCGTTTGCGGCGAACTCTGGAAGATAACGCACCACCGGATCGTCAATATTGATTTTCCCATGTTCCACCAACTGCATGACAGCCAGAGCCGTCATTGTCGGCTTGGTCAGAGAGGCCATATCGAACCGCGTTTCCCAGGTCATGGGCTCGCGAGCAGGCACCAAAGCACGGCTTCCACACACATAACGATGTGCAATCTCGCCATTATGACCAACAGCAAGAACAACGCCTGGTGTCTCTCTGTCTTTCACGGCCTGTCGAGCCAAGGCATCCACTTTATAGAACTTGCCTTCACCGGAGGAGGCACACCCCACCAGAGCGCTACAAGACAGCGCTGCACTTCCTATCAGAAACTGACGCCGACTGCTGCGCTCTTTGCTCAATGGATACTGCAATCTGGTCTCCTGCTTTCAGGTTCTTCCGGATACGTAAGAACCTGAACAGTAGCGTGCTCCAGGCAGAGCGCAAGCAGGGCAGTTTTAAAAGCAAGTTCAAATTAGGTCTGTCTGTCCGCTCTCCTGTTACCCATCGCCACCTTAATGGCGCTGATAACCTGCCCAGAGGTAATATTCCGCGTGCATTCAAACTGACGACTGGTACCTGCATGGCGCGGACAAAAGAGAAAATCACTGTGGATGAACGGATGGCGAATATCGTGCCAGCAACTGTTGCAGGCATTAGTATTAAAGACCCGATATGGTGTCTGAAACTCATTTATCGGATGTGTAAATCCGGAAATCATCACGACGGGCGTGTCAGCCGCCCAGGCAAGCCAGGATAAGCCGCTCGAAAGGCCAACAAAAAACTCTGCATGCTTCAGCCATTGGAGGCGTTCCTGAAGGGGCCGTGCCCCCGTCTCATCTTCCGCATTATGCGGAATCTGGTTCCAGTGAAGACCTTGACCATACTTTATTTCACGATCGATGCAGATAACGCGGTAACCTGATCTCTTGAGAAACTCCACGACATCATACCAACCTGTCGGGTTATTCCAGTATTTGCACTGTGCACTGGCCTGACTGGCTATGACAACATAGGGTTCTTCAATCGGTCTTTCTTCAGAAATATCCAGATGCAGAGGCTCTTCCTCGGGAGAAACCCCGAGAATATAGCCTGCTGTTCTGTGTAATCCCACGAGCCTGAAATCAGAAGGCTGCCAGATATTATCTTCATCCCCGAAGAATAAACCGATGTAATATGTGGCGTAAAAATCGTCTTTTAACGCGCTGAATTCCTGCTTTTCAATAAATCTGATATCTGGGTATGACGCAGACAGCAGCTCTTTCATCTGCGCGGATACCATCACTGTGAGTTCGCATGCATGATCTCGTGCAAAACGCACAGCATATGGCACCCAACCAGCCGTATCGCCGATTGTATTGCCGGCCATAAGAATGGCTATCTTTTTACCCTTAGCATCGTAGTCATGCGAAAAAACGAGCATGCCCGCCTTAAAGACTTCAATCCTTGCGTTCAGATAATGCTTTTTCCGACTTTCAAAAGTAGAGGCACTTCCCTCACCATCAAAAATAACCATGTCAGTATCAAGATCGGTAAGCCGAATACGCCATCTCCCTTCTGGAACCGCAACACGGATACCTTGATTGAAGTCATATCGAATGCCTGCAGGCCCCTCCTGTGTCGCCACATTTGAAGGACTGGGAAATGTCGTCGTCTCGGTTGATGACGCCGAGGCTACTGCCCCCACTTCTCTCGGGGCTTTATCGGTCTCGCTAGATGGGTCCTCGGCGACCGGCGCTGAAACAGACGCACTCGAACTGCCAGCAAGCATAATCGACTGGAAAATGTCATTCACTTTGGCAACGGTCATTCTGACACTCCCTCAAGGTCGGGAATTTGCATGATTGTGTCGATCACCTGTTGCGAAGAAATCAGTCTGGTGCATTCAAACTGCTTGTCTGTACCGCTCTGTCGTGGGCACCAGAGATAATCGGCTGGATTGAGCTGACAGCGGATATCATTGGAGCAACTGTTGCAGGCGTTCCAGTTAATCACGCGGTAGGGTGTTTCGAACTCATTATCTGGCCTCGTAAAGCCGCTGATCAGCACGATAGGCGTACCGACAGCCCATGCCAACCAGCTCAAACCACTGGAAAGACCAATAAAAAACTCCGCATGTCGCAACCATCGGGCACGTTCGGCCAGAGGCAGCGCGCCTGTGAAATCTTCCGCCCCATACGGGATATGGTTCCAGATTGTTCCGACCCCGTTCACCCGGTTTCTGTCGATACAGATGACCCTATACCCTCGCTTTTTTAAGAAGCGGATCGTTTCCAGCCAGCCGAAAGGATTGTTCCAGTATTTGTTCTGGGATGTTGCCTGGGTAGCAATGCAGACATATCGCTCTTCAAGAGGTCTCCCTCCCTCCATAATCGCAACATCGGGCCGACGCGATGTCCGCGAAAGGCCCAGGATGAGCGCCGCATTAGTTTCCAGACCTGCTTCGCGATAATCGACCGGACTATGGTTCCGGGCAACGTCGTTGTAAAAAATGAGAACTTTATAAGTGGCGTAATAGTCTGATCCCGCCTCTTCTTCGGTCGATACAAGGCGAATATGGGGATAAACTGGGATGAGCAGATTTGCGATATCCGGGCGCACGATACATGTCAGGTGACACTCGTGTTTGCGGGCGAATTCAGCTACCTGCCCAAACCAGGCCAAGTGATCTCCAATGCCCCCTTCCCGCATCCGAACAAGAACAGGCTGGTCTTTCAGGTTCATTTCATACGTAAAGAATGGTTCACCGTCTTTCGTAATCTCGATCTGAAAGCGGAGGTAATATCGCTTTGAACTCTGCACGATCCCTTGAGATACATCCTCTGAAAACAGGATCGTATGCGTATCCAGGTCCTTCAGAACAACATGCCAGTTCCCCGCTGGAAGAAAAACGCGGCAGCCATCATTGAAATCGAAGCGGATACCTCCTGGCCCTTCCAGTGCTGGCACAATGGGGGCTTGTTGAACTGGCGGCGCTGAAGGACTGCGCATGCTCACATTTTTCCCTCTGCGATTTTCAGAATACGCACCCGGCCAGATCCAAGAGGACTGCAGGTATATTCGCCAAGGATCGGAATATTACCCTGAAGAAGCTCTTTCTTTGTTTCCCCTACGCGGATTTTGCCACTCGGTGTTTTCAGGATCGCACTGGCACGCAGGAAAATAATACGGCATCGAGAGGCGGGAAAATGTGCACAGATTTTCTCGCCAATAGCTTTCCCCAATTGCGTCAGATCGCCGGCGGATCCTGAGGGCAGTTCCGTCACTAGAACAAGCGTCGTCCCATCCTCAGTGCTTTCCTCAAATACCGCAGTTGAGAATAACCGAATATCGGCTTCGAACTCTCCCAGGCAGGCGATGATATCTTCTGGATCCAGAACACTGTCGCCTAGCCTGATACGATTATCCTGCCGCCCAGTGACGTAAAGTATTCCGTCCAACAGGAAACCTCGGTCTCCGGTTCTCAGGAAGGTTCCCTCTTCGCCCGCAACACGCCCCTGAAAAACCTGGCTGTTTTCTACAGGGCGGTTCACATATCCGGTTGCGACCCCGGGACTATGAATACGGATCTCCCCGACGGCCCCATCCGGCAGGACCGCTTCAGTGTCCGCATCGGCAATTCGTACGATAATATCTGAGGGCGGCCTCCCGCAGCCTGCCAAGAGGCGTCTATCGAGAATATTGTGCGGCGGCATCGCATGACCGTGCGCCAAACCATCGCGCGAAAACTCCCAAAATGATACGCCCTGCCCGCGCTCGCTGGCTGTGACCAGCAAGGTGGCTTCCGCGAGGCCATAACATGCAAAGAACGCACGTTCATCAAACCCGGATGACGCAAAACGTTCTGTGAACGACTGCATCGTCTCGGCGCGGATATATTCTGCCCCGTTAAACGCCACTTCCCAGCAGGACAGATCCAGCGATGCAACCTCTTCGGGGGCGATAGACCTCACGCACATTCCGTACGCGAAATTCGGGCCGCCGGAAAGCGTTGCCCTATAATGACTAATAGCCTGCAACCACCGTATCGGCTTTTCAGCAACAGCTTCTGGCGGCAACAGAATACAGCGCCCTCCCGTTGCCAGTGTCATGAGGGCGCCCCCAATCAATCCCATGTCATGAGAGAGAGGGAGCCAGTTAACGCCGCAATCGCCCTGCCGATACCCAAAAGCCTCTGCCTGACGGAAGAGATTATGTGCAATATTGCGGTGCGTGAGCAGAACACCCCGCGGCGTACGGGTCGAGCCAGACGTGTACTGAATAAGCGCGACGTCCTCCGGTGAAGGATGTGCCACACTCTCGGGCTTTGCAGACGGGCGGATCTTGTCTGTCGGTATCCACAGAAATCGTGGACCATCGATTTTATCAGGGCAAACCTTCTGAAATTCTGTGAGAATACTGCGGTTTCCGATAACGGCCGCAGCCTCGGCATCGTCCCTCAATGCGATAAACCGGTCCCGTGCTCCAAAAGCCTTTGGGTACACTCCTGAGACAGGCACCAGTCCTGCGCACAAACACCCGAGAAGCCCACGAATGTAATCAAGACTGCTCTCATACAGGAGCAATACACGGGAGCCCGGCGAAAGCATGCGTCGCAGCCATGTAGCCAACGCCGTTGCCTGTGCGGCAAGTTGAGACGCTGTTACAGCATCCGTCTCATTCTCACCGTCTCCGAGCAGAGTATAGACTTTGAGGTCCGGCGTTCTTGACGCATGAAAGAACAGCGCATCAACGATCGTACTCCGCTGCCAGTCCAGCATTTCCTTGCCATCAGCGGCAAGGACTGTGGCGAAGGGCTGTATCATGGCAGTTGTGCCGTCTGGCCGATCTTGACCCTGTTCAAAAGAAACTGGGACATTTTCCGGATACTTTCATCACGTGCGAGAACAAGGATGGAAACTTCAACACCAAATTCTACCCGCAAGGCCGTTTGAAGTTCAACGCCGGCCAGAGAGTCGATCCCAAGTTCAGAAAGACGTGCACGGTCGTCAATGCTTGTCGGCTCCAGATGCAGGGTCTGGGCGATTAGAACTTTGACCTGCTCCACAACATAAGGAAGACGCTCATCCTCCGGCAACGCCGAGAGCGTGGCTAGACGTTCACTGGTCGCCCCGTTACTGGCATCGGCAAGGCGTACCAGTGAAAAGCGCGCTAACACATTTGCCCCAGGAACGATCTGTGCCCACTTTTTCCAGTCAATCTCAACACAAGCAACCTCGGGTAGCTCTAGCGCCAGCATTTCCCGCATGTGTCCCAGTGCGTCCCGGGCCGACATACCCTTCAAACCAGCCGCTTCCAGAGCGCGGGCTGCCGTTTCGTTCCGGCTCAGCATGCCAACATCCGCAATAGCCCCCCAGTCTACTGCCAGAGCAGCCTCTCCATCTTTCCAGCGATTAGCCGCTATTGCGCCCAGAACGGCATTGGCTGCGATATAAGCGCTCTGCCCAATGTTCCCCAGAAGCGTAGTCACGGAAGAAAACAGCACGAAATAGTCCAGGCTCATGCCACTGACCAAACGGTCAAGGATGATTGCTCCCTTAGCTTTTACCTCGAGAACCCGACTAATCCGTTCCTCGTCCAGATTGTAGATCAGGGCGTCGTCCAGCATGCCAGCGCAATGGAAAATGCCTTTGATCGGCGGAAGATTGCTTGTGAAGGCCAACTCATCGAAGACATCTTTCATGGCTTCTTCATGAGAGACATCGACCTGGATGGTATGAACCTGCACACCCGCAGCACGATGAACCAACAGTTGCTCGCTGATTCCGGTTTCCTCTGGTGTCCTGCGGCCTAGCAGGACGAGACTCCGGGCCCCCTGCTCAATCAACCATTCAGCCGTTGCCCAGCCAAAGCCACTCAGGCCTCCTGTAACAAGGTAAGTCTTGCCATCCCCTACCTGAGGCTGTGTCCGCGGCAATGGTGAGGCTTTGAGATTATCCAGATTGGAGTAATCGATAACGACCTTACCCATATGTTTTGCAGAAGCCAGCAGACGGAAGGCTCCTGCAGCATCCTGCGCAGGAAAACTCTCCAGAGGGAGAGGCTGCACTGCGCCCATTTTGGACAGTTCTGCAACGTCTGACAGGAGGGAACGCATCAACGCAGGCCGCTCCAGCATCATGCGATCCAGATCGAGCGAGAAGAACGATAGGTTTTCGTTGAAAGGCGCTAGCGGTAGCCCACGCTTCTCGATGATGTCTTTCTTCCCGATTTCTACAAAACGTCCATAGGGGGCAACGATGGACAGACTGTGTGTCTGCCCTTCTCCGGGCAATGAGTTGAGTACAACATCGACACCCCGCCCCTGCGTGACATCTCTGATCCCTTCCGCGAACTCAAGCGACCGGGAGTCCCAAACGCCTTCACATCCAAGATCCTTGAGGTACTGCCGTTTCTCCAGAGTACCCGCAGTCGCAAAAATCCGTGCTCCGACCCGCTTTGCCAGCTGGATCGCCGCCAGACCCACGCCACCAGTCCCGGAATGGATCAGGACTGTTTCACCTTTTTCAAGATGAGCCAGACGGCACAGACCATAATACGCCGTGATGAAAGCGACGGGCAGTGTGGCGGCTTCAAGTGGAGACCCAAGCCCTTCAATGGGAAGCGCAAAAATGCTTTCAGCGTCGGCAGTGAAATGAGACGCAAAACACCCCGGCCATGAGACGAGATAACGTTCCCCCGGCACGAAGTCCGTTACGCCCTCGCCGACAGCGAGCACTTCAGCAGACGCTTCCATGCCAAGGCTTTCGCCATGGAACGTATCATCCACAACACTTTGCGGAATAAGGCCCGTTGCTTTCAGGATATCCTTGAAATTCAGCGCTGCAGCGAGCGTCCGAAATAGCACCTGGCCACGCTGCAACGGCTCCGAGATAAACCGCTCATGATGCAATCGGTCCAGCGAACCATTTGATGCGCTGACAAGACGTACTCCAACAAGCTTCCCGTCAAACGTTTCGTTCGTATGATAAAGTGTTGGAACGGGGTCTGGCTTGGTTTCCGAAGGTGTTAACCGCCCCACAGACCGTGTGCCAGCACGCAGAGCAATATCGTCTTCTGAATCCTGGTGAACGATCTCTGCGCATAGCTGCTGCAAGACAGCCTCATCAACAGTGCGTCCGATATCGACGATCCGAAGCGCAAGATCTGGTCGCTCTGATGCGATCCCTCGTGCAAACCCCCGAATGGCTGCCTGCCCCGTATCCAGATCATCGCTCTGAAGAGCTTCTGCAGATACTGCTCCCCGCGTTACGATCAGACATTTTGGCGCAGTTTCGCTGTCTTCCGAAATCTTGACTGCCTGAACAAGACGCAAAATTTCTGCGATGCCCTGTTGTCCGGTTTCCCCTTCGTTGGATGAGCACAGATAGAGGATTGCATCAGCCGTTTGAGACAATGCGCCTGCCAATTCCGTCTGATCCAGACCGTCAATTTTCAGGGTGTCGACCATGATCCCCTGAGCAGCAGAGATTTGGCTGAATTGCTCCAATAAAGAGCTGTCACGTCCCAGAGCCAGTGCGGTTAAAGGCTCCGCAAAATGCGGGAGCAATTCCGTCTGAACCCAGGCGGGACGATAGAAACGGCGGACATTGTCCGAACCCATATTTGTAGCGGTCAGTTTCCGGATAGCCCGCGCCTTGAAGCCGAAAATTTCAGCAACAGGCTCACCCTGTTCCGTAAAGAGTCGGATATCGCCCTCAATACCGGTTTCGGAACGGCGTGTCAGAGTCGCATGAGCCAGAAGGACTTTATGCTGTCCGCCGCGATAGACGATCTGGCGCGCACCCGTCGGAACAAAAACTCTCTCTTCCGCAGCACTGTATCCGGCACCGATCAATGCCTGGAAAGCACCATCAAGTAGTGCCGGATGAAGAAAATACTCTGCGATGCTTTGTGCCTCGGCCAATTCAAGGCGTGCATAGGCAATACCCTCGCCAGCCTTCAGCTCTTTGATCGTTTGGAAAGCGGGGCCGTATGAAAAGCCGTGTTCTGCAAGCCGCGCATAGAACGCCTCTGAAGGGATATAGTGTTGCAGGTTGTCCTGAAGACTTTCAGGAGCCACCGGGTCTGCTGCCCATGGTTCATTCGCCAGAACCCGTAGCTTCGCGTGCTGAATCCACTCTTCTTCGCCATCTTCCCCGTGAGACGATGATACCGTCAGAACGCGCGTTTCTTCGTCAAATGCCCACTCGACAACAGGTGGCGTCAGGCTATCCAGAAGGAGCGCCTGTCCGATCTCCAAGTCTTCAAGAATTGCAGCATCAGAGCGCTCGATCTGCCGGTGCAAAGCCAATCCGCCTTCAATGTAGCCAGCAGCGGGAAACAGGCAGATCCCGTCAACTTTATGATCCGGAAGCCACGGCATGTAGTTGCGATTAATATCGGCAAGCCAACCCGGACGCGACGCACTGACTGGAATACCGAGAACCGGGTGAACGGTTCCGTCCAGCCGATCCCTGCGCGACATTTCAGTCTCAGACCAGAACCGGCTTCGAGACCAGGCATAATGAGGAAGGTCTGTGCGATAGCCTCCCGTCAGAAGAGACCAATCCAACGGCACGGCCGCCATATAGAGTTTGGCGATACTGCGCGCTATGGCTGTGTCTTCCGGATCTTTCCGACTCAGGCTGGCAATAACAGAGACTTCTCCGTCAATCTGCTGCGCTGTTTCCCTTATCAAACCGCCCAGAACAGGGTGTGCCCCAATCTCGAGAAACACCCGATGTCCATCAGCCATCAAGCTCTGAATGGCATCATGGAACAGGACGGGCTTGCGCGCATTGCCATACCAGTATTCCGCATCATGCAGAGCATCTTCAGCCCAGCGCGTGCCTGTTACGGTTGAATAGAGCGGGATGCTTGGGTTTTGAGGAGAGAGCATGCCAAGCGGACTGAGAAGATCCTGCCGGATCTCTTCCATCAGGACGCTGTGATACGGCACCTCAACCCTAAGAAGACGATTAAAGGTTCCATCCTGATCACAGCGCGTAGCGAGTTCCCTGAGCGCATTCTCTTCACCCGCAAGTGTGGAAGACTTCGCACTATTGAGAGCCGCGACTGACACCCGGTCTTCATAACCAGGAAGTAATTTTTCGGCTGCCTCTTTGCCGGAAATACCGACAGCCAACATCGTGCCACGTCCCGCCAGTCGAGCCTGTTGCTGGCTTCGATGGAAGATCACGGTTACAGCGTCTTCCATCGACAAAGCACCCGCGATGTAACTCGCAGCCACCTCGCCCACGCTATGCCCAACGATAGCCGCCGGTGTCACGCCATGAAAATGGAATAGCTCCGCAAGAACAACCTGAACCATGAAAATGGCAGGCTGGGCGACAACCGTTTCATCAATGCGGGAATGTTCCGCAGGCTTCAGGATTTCATCCAGAATGGACCAGCCGGCCAGTTCGGAAAACAGGCTATCAATCTGCTGGATAGTGCCGGAAATGGGTTCGGGCGTCTGCCTGAGGATATACTGCCCCATCCCCTTCCACTGAGAGCCCATTCCAGAAAAGACGAAAACAGGTTGCTGCATCTCACCGTTTCGACGTCGGCCCAGTATGACAGCAGAGGAAGACTGCCCTTCCGACAAAGCTTTCAAGCCTGCAATCAGCTCTTCACGATCTTGGCCAGACACGACGGCCTGCATCGGCAAACGCGTCCTGTAGGTTGCAGCAGAGAAACAGACATCGGCGACAGATTGAGCAGAAGAAGACGCCAGAAGATCTGCATAGGAGCGCGCCAGATTTTTCAACGAGGCGTCTACAAGCGCATTCACGGGCAGCAGAAAGCGCCCGGACGGCAGCCTGACCACTTCTGCCATATGGTGGATCGGCTGATCCTCTACTGTCAGCGGCCTGAGCAGGGCAACCGCGTTTGTTCCGCCATATCCAAACGAGTTGACGCCCGCATACACTGTTCCTGCCTCAGCCGTCAGCGGGGTCATGGTATCCTGAGCGACTTGCAGATGAAGGTCCGCAAACGGAATCGTGGGATTAACCTGTGTTAGGTTCGTCTGCGGTGGAATAGAGCCATGCCTCAGGCAAAGGAGTGCCTTGATAAGGCCGGTAACACCCGCTGCAGCTTCCAGATGCCCCAGATTGGCTTTAATAGACCCAATAATCAGGGGGCTTTCCGGGGCTCGCTTATGGCCGATCGCCGTTCCCAAAGCACGGGCTTCGATAGGATCGCCAACAGGCGTTCCGGTACCATGGGCTTCTACATATCCAATCGCGGCAAGATCGACATGCGCCTTCTGGGCGACTTCCTCAATGAGCGCGCGCTGAGCATCTTCACTGGGCATCGTCAATGACAGCGTACGACCATCCTGATTAACACCCGTCCCCACGATGACACCATGGATAACGTCTCCATCCCGTTTTGCATCGGCGAGCCGTTTAAGCAGGACAATGCCGGCCCCCTCACCGCGCCCGTAGCCGTCTGCATCTGCCGAGAAGCTTTTGCAGCGCCCGTCCGCAGCCAGAAAGTGCCCTTTGGACATTGTGATTGAGGCCGGTGGAGCAAGCATCATGTTGATGCCACCCGCTACGACAACATCACTCTCACCATTCAACAAACTGGTACGGGCCTGATGAATGGCCACCAATGATGATGAACATGCCGTATCAATAGACATGCATGGCCCCTGAAGACCAAGATTATGAGAAATCCGCGCAGCCAGCATGGTGGCTGACGCCGCAGTTGCGGCGAAATGATCCGTAATCAGGTTCCGATTGAGGGGGGAACCGCAGGCCACCAGCCAGTCCAGAGAGAACGTGCCAATAAAGACACCAGCCCGAGTGCCAGCCAAGGTGGAAGGAAGAATGCCAGCATTTTCCATTGCCTCCCACACGACTTCCAGAAGAAGCCTTTGTTGAGGGTCCATGAGGGCGGCTTCACGCGGCGAAATACCGAAGAACAGCGGATCCATTTCATCAATCTTCTGGTCAATGAAGGAACCGCGCCGCATGTAAGTCTTGTTTGGGGTTTCGTATTCAGGATCGTAAAAGCGCTTGATACCCCACCGATCGGCGGGAACGTCGGATGTGGCATCACCTTGTTCACACAGAAAGCGCCAGAGAGCCTGGGTTGTTTCAATTCCTCCCGGAAGGCGACATCCGATCCCAACGACTGCCACTTCATTTCCGTAATCGACCATTTAAAACCCGCTTTTCGTCTTCTATTCTGTGTAGAACGTAACGTGTAAAATCTTGTTATTCAGGAAGGTTTGACCGCGTTCTGTAACGCCAGCCTATCCGGTTGCCCGCTCTCCGTTCGTGGAAGAGCATCGATCCAGACGGCAGTCACATCCGGCAGATTGGGGAAAACACTTCTCATCCACTTTGAAAGAACTTCGAGATTAAAATCTTCTGCGGTCACAAGAGCGACCCAGGGAGCAGGCAGCCCTTGAGCATCAGGTACGACAAACATCGCACCGTCTTTCACGCCAGGGCACTCAAGAAGACGCGTATCCAGTCTATCCAGATCAAACTTGTCACCGCCAAAGCTTATCAGATCATCTGCACGCCCTCTCAGATGCAACGTTCCGTCTGCATCCAGAAACCCGCTATCGCCCGGATAAAACCAGCCTTCCCTGAATTGTTCGGCAGTAGCAGCTGGATCAAGATCGTAGCCGTCTACAACTCCTGTTCCGCTGACACGAATGCGACCCACCACACCAGTCGGAACGCACTGATGCTGCTCATCCACGATCTCAAGACCAACCCACGGCAGAGGCTGACCCACCTCATCATCGGTGGACTGAGTATCCGTAGAGGCAATGGTCACAACGCCGCACTCATCCGCACCGTACACGACCTGCACATGCGGTGTGAGCGTCTGACGAATGGATGCACAGAGGGCTTTAGGCAGTTTTCCTCCAGCAACCGTTAGAAACAGATTGTCCAGCGGTTTCATACCGGGCGGAAGCCGAGAGAGTATTCCTTCGGCATGTCGTGGAGACACAACGGCTACAGTCGGGACATCCTGACTGAAGACAAGACCCAGTTCAGAACCGGTTACCATCTGAAGACGTGTTCCAGCCACAAGAGCCGACAGAATGATGAGGAATCCACTTGAAGTCTCTGCTCCAAGCGTTGGTAGGACACGCAATCCCTCAGGGCGGTGACTATGAGACAGGATATCCTGAAACAGGAGATGGTAGACGGCCGTTTCGACGTATCGCGATGTCAGGGCGATGCGGCGTGCATCCTGGCTCGTTCCGCCAGCTACAGAGTAACGGACAACATCTTCAGGCTGTACCGCAATGGTTTCTACACAGTCCGAACCCGTCTGACAGACATGTTCGAACCATGCATCATTCAGCACCAGAGATTGCTGGTCGAGCCCCTCCACGGGCTCATCAAGCAACACGATATCCGGTGACAGGATTTTCACAGAGCGGTGGAAATTTGCATCCACATATCCCGGCAGTGATGCCGAGGGTATTCCGAGACGGGACAGAGCGAGAATGAAAACCCAGTGTCTGTACGGATGTTCGCAACGAATAGCCACAACAGACGGGACAAGATCCCTAAGCTGAAACAGTGCGAAGGCCACTCGGCTAACATCCTGGGAAAGCTGACCGAAACTCGCTTCCCCCTCAAACCAGCTCATCGCAAGTGAGGCCGGCTGTCCGGCAGCATATTTCAGGGCCAGACGTTCAAACATAGTGCGTCAACCTATTCCTCGGAACTCTATGAAAACCCTGCAACTAAAAAGAAGGAAGTGACGTGCGCCTTGAAAACGCACGTCACTTCCTTTTCGTTCAAATATCCAAGTGGTTTTTCAAGATGCAACGACGGCTACAGCGTCATTTTCATCATCAAGCACATATGGGCCTGCATTCTTCACTTCGATAGTCAGCACAGAGATCGAAAGATCCTGACGGGCTGGAAGGTTCAGAAGGGCATTGCCATTTGTCCAGCGGACCCCGCCTTCTTCGCGGTTATTCCAACCAGACAGGTTGTCTTCCGTGACGTGTGCCGTAAGGCTCTTCTGACCATTGCCTGCCCAGAGACTGATGTTGCCAACCAAAACGCCAAGATAACGACGATCATCAACCATTGGACCGAAGACGTCAGCCGGGCGCGATGCACGGGAAACGATGTAAACTTCGTTAATACCGGCAGGAAGCATGAAAACGAAATCTCCGTTTTCTGCGCGACGTGCCGGATTAATCCGATGCCCTGCAGAGGTTACAAGATGAAGATTGGCGTCTTCGGTCAGAACGACAGGCTTGCGCTGGTCTGGAAGAGACATTTCAACAGCACGCTCTTCGAGAGTGCGATAAATCGGCTCAACCAGATCACGCGTTACCGCCAGCGGTGCTGCTGCATCGACACTCCATTCGCGGGTCGGACCACTGACAAGACGGACAATACCACCCTGCTGGCCAAACTCACGACGATTTCCTGTATCCAGATAGCTTTCGCTGAGCGCACCATTGGACCACAGAATGGAGTGGCTTTCCGTTTCAACGTGGAAGTATTCGTAGTTCGTCATTGTCAGATCGTAGAAGACGCTACGGCCATTAACGAGCATACGGGCTGGAACGAAACGCCCTTCGAAATACAGGCAGTGCTCGGGTGTAACCACAAGGTCCTGATGAGGAACCCCAAGGGAAATCGCATCCTTGAGAATACGGACAGGATAGCCAGCCTGATCAACCGGCAGATCCGCCCGAACCTGCGCCGTTCGATGACCAACCCACGTCACAGGCTGAACGACTTCGCGGCCGGCAACATACGTCAGCACGCGATCACCGATTTTGAGCTCTTCGACAACCTTCTCCCCACTCTCTGTGCGGATCAGCGTACCTGCACAGAAGCAGACGAAAGTTGCAATGGTGCTGCCATCAACAGGGTCACGACCCAGCACGAAGTAATCGGTGCTCTTGAATGCTCCACCAAACGTCGTCTGCCAGGTGCTGCCACCTTCGGAAATCGTGAGAGTATTGCCATCCAGTTTGACTGTGCCGCCCGACACATAGGACAGCGTATCAACATCGATGACAGCGCCCTGAACCACCTGCGTTCCGGAAAGAACAGCACCAGCCGCAACCGTAAGCGAACCACCAGAAGAAACAGTAACATTGAGGGATGTTGCGCCAGAGGCAACAATCTCATTGCCACCCTGCAGAACAGTTCCGCCGGAAACCGTCCCACCAGACAGCACACTCTCGGTACCGCCGGAAGATACAGTGACGTTAGAAGCTGCTGCCCCGCTGGAAACAGTCAGTTTTCCTCCAGCAGCGACAACAGCGCCTCGGAGAACGGCTGCAGCATTCAGAAGGACATTACCACCCGAAACGGTTGTTGCGTTGACGACCGCGCCACTGCTAGCTACCGTCGTTCCACCGGAACCTACAACCGTCCCGGTCGTCACAGCACCGGTATAAAGATTCTGAACACCACCGCTGTTAACGGTATCGCTAATCGTCAGGCCACCCGCAGAAACGTACTGCGTCCCCTGGATCAGGGATCCCTTGTCCGTACCGCCGCTCGTGAGAGTTTCGGTAGCACCCGTATGAACGACGCCACCCGAGACGAAGCCAGCTCCACTCAGATCTGTCAGCCCCTTGGATGTCAGGATCGCAGAAGCAGAGGCGTTGAGGGACTGATCTCCGACCAGCAACCCGCCGCCGGAGGCTATGTTGTAATTGTTAATTGTTCCACCGTTGAAAGCCAGCGCCGCAGCTGAATTTCCAACAGTTACTCCACTAATAATACCGCCAGATGCAAGAACAGCACCAGCAGACGTCGCAGACAAATTCGTCCCGACATCACCATTCTGAGCTATAATAGCGCCGTATTGAGCAGCCGTGGCACCCGATAGGGTATTATTTATTAGAAAGTACGATTCATTTATAGTTACATTTCCAGAAGCATCTGTTGAGGTGGAACCTGATATTGTTCCTCCATTACCAACATAGACACTTCTATGAGTGTAGCTCGTTCCGCCAGCCATGCCTAATTCCTCCATCTCTAGAAGCGTTAAGCATTTATTAACGAATTATATATTGTTAATCCGTGCTCAGCGCCGGAATCGAACATAGAAGATATTGTTAATTTTAATCAATGCCCATGTTGATATAAAAAAAACTCAATAACTATGAATTAACGATAACCCTAAATTTCTACTGTTTTCCGTCGTAAACTACTCGTTATCTAAGCTCTATATTCCATAATAACCCCCAAAAATCATTACTTTTTGCTCTACATCAATTCAGAGTCTTGTGGTCATACCAATTTTGGACACCTCAAGTCCTGATTTACTTTCCTAGAGCGCAAAGGATTTCAATCCGGCTTTAAGATCGGAATATCGATGCCCTGAGGTGCCACGAATGCCATCAGAAAGGCATCTACGATCTCCCAGCAATCAGGTCAGTCGTGACGCTTCGCTTTCCGCGATTCTCGATTAAGACGGAGTTTCTCCCGCCGCTCCGCTCTCCGTCCGGCTGGGTTTTTCTGCTGCTGAACTGCAATTTCACGTGTCATCTTCAGCCAGTTATTCCAGCGGCGCTCATCAAGCCTTCCGTCTTCACACGCCTCTCGAACTGCACAGCCTGGCTCGCCTTCATGTTGGCAATTGCGGAAACGGCACTGTTGCGCCAACTCTTCAATCTCGGCAGCAAAGTCTCCGAACGCAGCAGCGAGGCCTTCGGTTGCATTAACCATCCCCAGTTCACGCATTCCAGGCGTGTCGATCAGAAGGCCACCTGACGGGAGACTGACCATCTCCCTATGAGTCGTTGTGTGCCTGCCCTGCCCGTCATACTCAGATACCGCTCCCGTGGCGGCATAATCAGTTTTCAGCAAAGCATTCAGCAGCGTCGACTTTCCTGCACCCGAACTCCCCACCATGACACCGGTGCGCTGCCCATCAAGATACGCAGCAATTTCCTCAAGGCCCTGCCCTTGAACAGAAGATACAATCCTGAGATCCACCTCAGGCGCACAGGCCTGCACTTCAGCCGCAACCTGCTCCACATCCTCACACAAATCAGCTTTTGTGAGAACAATGACGGGCTTTGCGCCACTTTCTCTTGTCAGCGCCAGATAGCGTTCAAGACGGGAAAGATTGAAGTCCGCTCCTGTCGTCATCACAAGAAAGGCCACGTCAATATTGGCAGCAATCACTTGCGACTGGGTGCGTTTGCCGACTTCTTTGCGGACAAAGCAGGATGTGCGCGGCAAAACAGCTTGAATGGTGCCGCGTCTCTCATAAAATCTCGGCTGGCAAACCACCCAATCTCCAATCGCAGGCCGATCCAATGGATCCGAAGTATGCAGGAGCCTCCCTGCTGTGTCAGCCTGGATCAGTCCACTATCGGTAATAACCCCAAGAAGGCCACGCTGCTGCGCCACGACACGACCGAGGATCAGGTCACTTCCAGAATAAGGCTGGAAGGCCACCGCCGTTTCAGCATTCCAGCCATAAGATGCCAGTATAGTCAGGGATGTTCTCTTTCGTTCACACTTGGGTCTCGTCCCGCTTTATTAGCACTATCCCAAGGTTTTCACATGCTTCTTATCAGCAATAAAACCGTGATGCATAAGAAGCGCATCGCTCCTCTCTCCGAGAATAGCGCTTCCCCTACCAAAAACCATTTACCCTGCATGCACCCTCTCGGAAGTCCGAACAGTGACGGCACTTGCGCTTGGCAGCTCAACGAAACAGAGTTTTTGAAACTCGCCACATTCTAGAATAAAAAATTATTTAAACTTAAAAAAACACAGAGAACCAAGTTACTAATTATTTTTATTTCGTTTCTTAATGCGTCATCAAAGAACATAATTTGAAATCTCGAAACACAAAATACTGTTTTATTTTTAAAAATAAAACAGGTTACGATTTCGTTATGGCGTTTGATCGGCAATGCCACTCAATCGAGGTCCATGAAAAGATCATCCCAGGAAACGACCTGGTGCCACATAAAAGGAAATCCATGTGATGCGCTCTCGTGCCTGTAAAATCCGAGCGTTGAATCAGCGCCTCCTCGTCATGACCTGTCTCGGAACCAGTGTTCCAGCCGGAATCATTGACGCTCTCTCTCTTTCGGAAGCTCAGGCTGCAACCACGGAGCAGGAGACGAAAAAATCAGCGCCCCATCGTGAAGCGCGCTCACGTTCACATGCTATTCCCACATTTTCTGAGCACCCCAAACCGCAGCATAAACGTACGGAAATCAATTCCACCACAGATGAAACCGTTCATGTATCCAGCGTACACCGTAGCCGCGGCGGCGGAATGATGCGCGTTGAAACAGCACCTTATGCAGTACAAACCATTACAAAATCATTTATTGATATGCGCAGCCCAACAAGCACTGCGCTGGAGCTCGTTCGCAACCTACCAAGCGTTAATATCGCCGTTACTGATACTTCCGGCCTGCAAGGTGGTCGCATTCAGAGCCGAAGCCTTACTGACGCCGATATGGCACTGATGATTGATGGCGGCCCTGCAGCCAGCGCGGCCTATATGGCAGAAAATGTTGAATCCGAAGACGTTGACAGTGTCAGCATGCTGCCAGGATCATCTCCGATTGACCTTCCCGTGACATCCGCAGCGGCAGGTGTTTTGAATCAGGCCACTCATGATCCCCAACACAAATTTGGGGGAACGATGGACTTTTCCTATGGCACAAACAATCTGGCACGCCAGTTCATCCGCCTTGAGTCGGGAGACATAGGCAACACAGGCAGCAGGGGATTTGTTTCCTTTGCCCACACCCATGCTCGATCATGGTTTGGGGGCGGCCGTAACGAGAAGATCCATGTAGACGTTGGCGTCCGAAAAGACTGGGCCAATGGCTCATATGCCCGCGCCTTCATGGGCTGGAACCTTGAGGACTTTGTTGTCGATACATATGGCACAGCCACACAGTTTTATAATTTCAAGCGGACCGGAAACAGCTATGGGCGCAAAGCTGAGTTCGACCCGGTTAATAACGATTACTGGAAGAACAACATCAACCATTGGATGCAGCTTTTTCTGACTGCCCCAATGCACGTTGTCATAACGCGACGTCTACACCTTGACCTTCGCCCCTACTACAACTGGGGGCGCGGATGGAGTGGAAGCGCGGGAGCCTTTTCAAGCGCGACGAGCGGGAACACCTATAAATCAGGCGTGCCTGTTCCCACGGGAACTCCAGTAACCAGTTTCTTTTTGCAAGATGGAGCATTCAGTGTAGGTGCAACCGCAATCCTGGGTTACGATATTGATAAGCATAATCACTTCGAACTGGGCTACTGGTACCAAAATCAGGATTATACCCAGCACTTTCCAAGCAGCGTAACAACAGCTGAGGGTGCCAATCCCAGCCCCAATGATGCTACTTACCAGATCTATCGGAATGGCAACCGTGTCTATCCTGGCAATACAGCGGGTTTCGAAGTTCATTCGATATTTTTTCAGGACACAGCGAAATACTTTCACGACCGCCTTCTGGTGAACGCCGGCTTCAAATATGTCATGTCCAATGTCTGGTACATCGTTTATCCAAGCAGGAGACAGCTCGGACAAAACCTGACTGCGCCACTTCCTCACGTATCCATCAGCTATCACTTTAATGACCATCACCAGATCTACCTGAATGCAGAAGGTGATTTCCGCCAACCCTCATCCTCGGCAGTAGCCAATACGAATATTGATGGAACACTGCCGAAAAATCAGTACTCAATTAAAGAAGAATTAGGGTATCGGTATAACGATAAATATTTTATCGTTGATCTTGATCTGTTCAACTACAATATTACGAACCGACTTTTGTCTACTTATGTCGGAAATAACCAGACCGGTGTCGTCAATGCTGGCAACCAAACCGCACGCGGCGTGGACCTGATGGTATCAACACAACCAATTTATGGCTTAAGCCCCTATTTTTCGCTCGAGTATCTCAGCGCAACGACAGATACAAATATCGCAGCCTCGGATATTTATGGAAATCTCACAGCCTTCGCGAGCAAGGGCAAACAGGCTCCCCTGGCTCCACATTTTATGGCGAACTTTGGGCTGACGTACACTTACAAAGGCATTTTTGCCAATGGGGCCCTGCATTACACCGGCCCACAATCAACAACTCTTGCAGGCGATCAGCGTATGCCTGGCTATTTCACAAATACGCTCTCGTTAGGTTATCATTTCAAGCCTCTGTGGCATGCAAAATCACCGACCATCCGGCTAAACTTCACCAATCTTACGGGGGCCATTTTAAGAACTGGAGTAGTTGGCGTTGGAACAAATGCAAGTCAGGTGCGCCTCATGAACGGCAACCTTTCAAATCCAGGTTCGGGCGCTCAATTTATTCTTGAGCCTCGCTTTACAGTTACGGGAACAGTTTCAACGGCTTTCTAAGGTATGCCATCGGAGTATCTGATTGGACTGAGTTCTGTTTCCCTGAATACCTCAGCCAGACAGAACTCAGTCAAAGACATCTCATGCGGCGGTCTGGCGCATCAGAAGTGGACTATCATTGGTCCACTTCTCTGTCCCAAGCGAGGATGTTCCCGGTGTAGGCGGTCCAAAATAATTATCTCTTGCTCAAGGCATATCGCGTGCTCTGAACCATGACCGCCAGCCAGACATGCACAAATGCCCAGAGCCTCGGCGCTGCTTTTCTGTTCGGTTTCATTGATGGCTGAGCGACTGGCGGGAGCGCCCTTGACTGCCCGCAATACTATAGATTTGGCCGATATTTTCCCAGCCTACAGATAAAAACACAAAGACCGCCTCTCCTGCCGTCTTTTTCTACTCAATATCCCAGATAAAAATTCTTATCAGACCACTTCGTAAAGTATCTATCTTTTAATAAAATGCCACATAGATTTTAAATGGACCTCCTCAATAGGCAAAATCGCACTGTGAAATCCATAAGGCAGAGTGCACCGATTTAACAAAGAATTACACTTTTTTCATTTCCCAATAAATAAGCTACTTGCCTCCTTCAAAAAATAGGCAAAAAGAATGAGTATGTCGGAAGCAGAAACCATACTCATTCTCCTGGCCATGATTGTTATAAGCAGTCTGGCGGTACGAGCGCTCTCCAACCGTGTACCTGCTCCCTTAGTCCAAATCTTCTTAGGAATCGTTGCGGCTCTCTGCGGCCTGCATGTCGGGTTGAAACCAAGCTTATTCATGCTGGTCTTCCTGCCCCCGCTCCTTTTCACAGACGCTTTCCGTATGCCTCTGCGAGAATTCTCCGAACTACGAAGTGTAATTCTGTTTCTGGCATTCGGCCTGGTGGTCATCTCAACGGTTCTCTGTGGATACGCCATTCACTGGATGATACCTGCCGTCAGCCTAGCAGTATGTTTTACACTTGCGGCGGCACTTTCACCTACGGATACCGTCGCAGTCTCCAGCCTCATCGCAGGCCGCCGCGTGTCTGAACGCCTTATCCATATCCTGAATGGTGAAGCTCTATTTAATGATGCTTCCGGCCTTGTCTGCTTTCATTTTGCGATGATTGCCGCAATGACCGGAGAATTTTCATACCGCCATGCTTTCAGCTCATTCTTGCTGGTTTCATTCGGAGGGCTGGCCATCGGTGCAGGACTGGCATGGATTGCCGTACGCGCGGAGCGCATCCTCCTACGACGCGGATTTGATGATCCTCTCATGCAGGTTCTGATGATTGTTTTGTTGCCCTTTGGCATTTATGCGGCCGCTGAAACAGTACATGCATCAGGCATACTAGCGGCTGTCTCAGGGTGCATGGTGATTAAACTGACAGGCGTGTCAGACGAGGCTGCCACTTCTACCAGGCTTCAGGCAAGCACGGTGCTCGATACGGTCAGCTATGTCTTTAATGCCCTAATCTTCTTACTGCTTGGCTTACAGCTTCCATGGCTTTTGAATGCCGGCGTCGAATTAGCTCAAGAGCACAGCGCGCACTTCTGGCAACTCTCGCTGCTTGTAGCAAGCGTCTATGCGATCATGTTCGTAATCCGATTTTGCGGTATCTGGATTTCTGTCATCCGAAGATGGGCGGTTGCCCGTATGTCCCATCGGGCATTTGCATTTCCGCATTTTCTCGAAATCGTTTTGCTGGCATTTTCCGGCGTCCGCGGTGCCGTTACTCTTGCTGCCGTGCTCTCTTTGCCAGCACTTGGGATTGATCCTCAGGCCTTTCCCGAGCGCAGCTTCGTTATTACTGTAGCGACAGGAGTGATTGTTCTCTCCCTCGTCATGGCAGCAATCGCTATCCCTCTGTGTATCCGATTTCTCCCACGCGATATGTCTGACAAACACGCGCAGGAAGAGAGTCTCGCACGCCAGCGTTTGCTTCAGGCCACTCTGCAACTTCTGCATAATGAGCAAAGTCGCGCTGAGAAGGACCGGAGTGAAGCGATTGACAACGCGAATAACGATCACGGTAACGAGGATATGAGACTGGAAGTTCTGGGACGCCTCCTCCAGACATACGAGAACCGCCTCAGCCAGATTGATGGCCCGACACAATCCCCGGTTTTAACCCGGACAACGGCGCTTCGGCGGGAACGCATCGAATTGGCTTTGCGCCTCATTGTTCTTCGCCTTCAACGTCAGACGCTTCATGCGTTGGTAGATGCACGAGACATCAATGATCAGACTGAATGGGATATTCAGCGCGAACTGGACTATGAAGAACAAGTGATCCGCAGTCGGGTGCAGAGATTACCCCAGGATATTTAATGGTAACGTGCAGCGGTAACCAGAATGCATGCAAACATTTTCTGCCCCAAGGACGCGGAAATGACCAGAGTCAGTTCAGGGTCACGACAAGAAGGGGCTAACAGCAATCTACAAGACATACGGCTGTCAGCACTACTGAACAAAAAAATATCGTAGCATTTTTGCTTCCGCCCCCTCGCAGGCACGCAATAGGTTCACATGGCAGTCAAACATTGGCCTAACGAGCAAACGTACGCATTATCCTTACAAAAAACACACACATGCGTCTCAGGAGAAGATCTCTCCGTCCAAGCAAGCAGACTTAAAGCGGGATATCATAAAAAAGGCTTCACAAAAGAAAAGGACAATCTTTACAATTCGACAACAAGAGAATTACCAAACTAATATACATCTATAAAAAATAATTTTATACCTTTTTAATATGTAGTTCTAAATAATTACATGGACAACAACATTAAAATACAAATAAATAAGATAAACATAATTAGAATATGAAATTTTTATCGAAATAACTAAAAATATAAACATTGTGTTTTTATAAACTAAACCAAATATAAAACGAGAAAACCAAAAGTTCAAGGAATCGTGATCGTTTTTTGCTTGATGTTTATTGCTTTAAGAAATTTTAGACGTTAGCGTTTGGTTTCTGCAAACGTCCCAAGCATGGCCATTGTTCGTGTTTGCGAGAATGAAGATTTTAAGGAATAAATTCATGAGTAGTGCAGGAACTTATTATACGTATGTAACTGATGCTGAAGGTAATCCTGTCCTGGATACCAACGGCAATAAACAGATTGAAACAACCTGGACCATTACTGAAGAGACTGGCCTATTTGGTGCCAATACAGGAAACTCGACAGTAACAGTTCAAGATTCTTCGGGACAGACCATTGAAACGCTTACTGGCGTCCCAGATGGTCTCTTGGCTGCACATATCCAGACTGGAGCCAACGCTACAAATGGTAGCCTTCTGAGTGTCCTGGGTGGCCAATGGGTATCCGTTCCTGGATCCAGCGGGACGATTAATATTGTTCTTTCGGCCTTGTCTGCCCCTACTTTTACAATTGGCGGCACGACAGATATCAATTTCGTAGTCAATGCAGCAACCGCTATCACCATAGATATATATGGTGGAACGGCTTCTTTCTCGGGCGGCTTAGTTGCCGGCGCCCTAAGTGGTTCTACCATTAATATTGGCTATGGCGGAACTTATAATGGTAATACGCAACTCATCAGCCTTCTTCAGGGTACAACAGTTAACTTTACCAGCGGCGGCGGGACCTTGGTTTTAAATGGTGGCGGTGTTTTCCTAAACTTATCAGGAACATCAATCACCGGGTATGACCCCAAATACAATACGATAGAAATTGAAAACACAGTCGCTCCAGTTTCGGGCTATGTGATTTCTGGATCTGGAACGTCCCGTACCATTACGCTTCAAGGAAGCGACGGCCAGGATATTGCCAGTTATTCCGTAACTCTTGCAGACGGCGCCAATGTTCCTACAGGTACCTTCGATAACGCTGCAAACTCACAGAATTTGGCAACCAACCCTTTAAGAATCACTTATTCTAATGGGAACACATATATTGGTGCCTGTTTTCTGGCAGGAAGCATGATCAAAATGCCAGATGGCGATGTCGCCGTTGAAGAAATTTTGGCTGGTGACAAAGTCATTGCATTCGATTGGAAAGAAGGCAAAAACGTCGTTCGTCCAGTTGTGTGGGCTGGAAAAACACAGGCGAGTATTCGCTATGGGCTGCCCGACGATGAAGCCGGTTACCCTGTACGCATTCTACAGAATGCGATTAGCGATGGCGTTCCCTATAAAGACATGCTGATTACGCCAGAGCATTGCCTCTTTTTTAATGACAAGTTCGTACCTGCACGCATGCTGGTAAATGGGGAAACTATTTTTTATGATAAAAGCATTACGTCATATGAATATTACCATATAGAAACAGAAAAACATTCTGTTATCATATCGGATGGCGTTCTCACGGAAAGCTATCTGGACACAGGCAATCGCCATACCTTCCGGCAGGAAGGAAATGTAGTGAATTTTGGAGGTCCTGTAAAAAGCTGGGAAGGCGACGCAGCGGCACCTTTGGATGTTAACCGCTCCTTTGTTGAGCCCCTGTTCCATAAGCTTCAACAGCGAGCCAACAAAACTGCACAACTGTCGAAATCTGCAGAGCAATCCAATTTAACAAGAAATCCAGATCTTCATCTTGTTACTAATAACGGTACTGTTATTCGCAAAGCTCGTGAAGCCAACGGACGCATGGTCTTTATGATACCGGCCAGCGCCAAAACTGTACGCCTCGTGTCTCGCGCATCGCGCCCGTGCGACACTATCGGCCCTTTCGTTGATGACCGTCGTCAACTTGGAGTCCTCGTAGGCCAAATTACCCTTTTCGAAAACAGCCATTCCAAAAATATTACGGATCACTATACGTCCGAAATCTTAGATGGCTGGAGCAATCTGGAGCAGGAAAGTTTGCGCTGGACGACTGGAAATGGGTTTCTTGATTTGGGTAAGAGGTCTCCTGACAGTATTGCAATACTGTCTGTCCAAGTCTTGGCCAGCGGCCCTTATTTGTTAAATGATACAACAAAAATGAACCGTGCAATTACGGCTTAATTCTAAATTCACAAGCACCCTTGCCCCATCCTTAAAAAAGATGGGGCAATCCAATTATTAGGAAAAATTTATTTTATTAATTTTCTAATACACTTCAAACATTTACATTCTATACTTAGACTGCATATCAAAAATATCACAATTGCTGAGATAAGGATGGTGGTTCATTTGTCATAGCAAGTTGCGAGAATCCGCCAGTCCCTTAAGGCGGTCGAACATGATTTCAATACGCTTGCGGCGTTTGCATTTCCGCCTGTTGTATTTGACAGGTTTCCTGCGGGCTCTCCGTCCTGGAACGCAGGGCGTGATCCTTTTTTCCAAGACATCCCTAAACCAATCAACATTATAACCCGATCTCTCGGCATCAATTGTGTTGCGGCAAGGCTGTCCAGACGGGTAGTGACACCAGTATAATTACTCATCTCTCCCGATTCCATGAAGAAGCTGAGCGATCATCTGCCTTGATCGATGCGGTATGCTTTAGAGTAAGTCGCATCAATCATGATGCTCTACTTTCCCCGCAACTAGGACGTCCATCATCTGAGCGAAAATCGCCATGGCCCACCAATGACACATCTGTCGTACACTTCGAAAAAAGAAAAAAAACGAAGTGGGTCAGTAATGACCCACTCCCCCATAACTCTTTCTTCAGAGCGTGAAGTTGATACGTCCATAGTAATAGCCACCCGTCATCGGGACCTGCGATGAGAAAGTATCATACGGATTGGCGCCAAGCTGGTTTAGTTCGCCTGGCAGCTTACGCGGTCGGATATTGAACACGTTATTCGCTCCTACAGCGACATGCCAGCGTGAATTAAAACGATATCCAATCTCAAGATCCGTCAACCACCGAGGTGAATTCTTGAACTGGGCAAAGCAGGAACTGGACTGGGCAAGCTGCTTTCCGTCGATCGGGCAGATTGATGCTGTTGGCGTCCAGTCCTGATACGTCATCATTCCAGTCGTCTCGCCGTAACGCGTCTGACGAAGATTGATATCCCAGTTTCCAACAGTCCAGAGAGCGTTCAGAATGATCTTGCTACGCGGATACGCTGTAGTGAGATACGCAATGTTCTGAGCGTTCAGTAACGGAGACCCCGTTGAAGACATACCGTTATGCGTCAAACGCGTGCGGTTCAGATCCAGTGCCATGGACAGCGTCAGATTACCATAACGATGCAAGCGGAACATGTAATCCGCCTTGATATCAAGCCCTTGCGTCCGTGTGCTGGCCCCGTTTGTGAAGTAATAGGTCTGCACGGAATTTTCAGAAATCTGCGTTAAGGCTGGTAACGAAACACCCATTCCTTCAAGAGCTGCAATGGCTGGTGCTCCCGTCACGTTGCCGCCCTGAACAACACGGTCACGAATGTTGATCTGGTAAACATCCGTTTCGATATGAAATCCATCAATTGGTTCAAGTACGATACCACCCGTCGCACTGGTGGAACGTTCAGGCTTCAGGGGTGTGGCGCCCGTCGCACGCGCTTCGGACGACGAAACTGGTAGCAGCCCCAGAACTGATGTCGGGCCAACGTTAATGGCACTGTAATGCTGCTCGGCCATCGTTGGCGCACGGAAGCCGTTGCTGATGGTCGCACGCAGGCCAATACGGCGCGTGATATCATAACGGGTCGAAACCTTGCCGTTCTCGGTATTACCGACATCGGTATAGTGCTCAAAACGACCGGCGAAATCCAGATCCCAGTTCTTCAGTGGGTGGAAATCACCATCCAGATATGCCGCCCAGACATCACGGTCCCACTTCCCCGCATCCTGCGGCGTCAGGCCAGCGAGGGCCGAAGTTCCCCCATATTCATAAGATGCGGGTTCACCAGCAAGGATAGTATACTGCTCAAGCCGGTGCTCACCACCAAATGCGAGCGTCATCGGCACGACATTAGCGATATTAAAATTCCGGCGAAAATCGAGATTATTAGTCCATTGGGCTAGTCGGAAGTTCGATGTCCGCACAGTGGTCGGTGAGTAGCCCGTTGTCGCATACATGTTCGGGTTGGTCGTATTCTGATTGGAAATCTTATCCAGATCCTCGCCCCAGGTGCTGCTTAGATCCCAGTCGAACCCGAAGAGATGACGCCCCTTCAGACCGAGGGTTGCTGCATAGTCATTCTCGTCGATCGTCTCCAATGGCGAATAGCCATATGGGAAAAGTTCCGGATTACTCGCGCTGCTCCCAGAAGGAATACGATAATTCTCGTATGCTTCGGCATGACGGTGCGCGTAAGTGACCTGACCGTAAAAATCGACGTTGTCCGTCAGCTTCTTGCCGAAATCAATCCCGAGGTTCTCCCGCGTCTCCTCGGGCGTGCTCATGATCTTGTTGGAGTTCTTGGGAACCTTGACCGACCCCGTGTAGAGCTCGTTGGCAGCCCCTGCCGGAACATAACCGGCCAAGCGGTTATCTACCGTGTTGGTTACGAAATGATCCGTATGGTACACTTGCCCGGAAATATGAAGATAACCGTCGCGCCCAAGCTTCAGACCTCCGTCAGCATTAAGCTGATACTGCCAACCGTCCCCATTATAAGCATTCGCGCCAGTCTGGGCGCTCATGTTCAGCCCATGATCCTGCTTCCTGGTGATGATGTTCACAACGCCAGCAATGGCGTCGGAGCCATACATTGCCGCAGCACCGTCCTCCAGCACTTCGATATGATCGATCATATTCGAAGGAATCATGTTTAAATCAACGGGAGTGGCACCAAAGTTCGGCCCGGCATCAGCATTGATGTTTGCAGTAGTATGACGCCTTTTGCCATCTACCAGAACCAGAACCTGATTCGGATTAAGGCCCCGCATTCGGATGAATGACGTCAACGCACCTGCGTCATTGCCCATCGTACTCATGTTGATGGAAGGATAGGTTTTCGTCAGGGCCTCAGCCAGATTCATCATGCCAGACCGACGCAACGCAGCTCCAGAAAGAACTGTGATGGGACTTGTGCTCTGACGAGCATGGCGGTTGGTGGCGTGAGTACCCGTGACGATCAGACCTTCTTCACCACCAGAAATGGACTTTACTTGATGAGCACGGGCCAGAGCCTTCTGGGCAGCGGGACGCACGGTTGCAGTCTTTTGGGGTGCCTTGTGCGTGGGCGCTTTCACCTGCCCTGCTGGCACGCTCATCGTTTCAGCCAGAAGCGGGCTGGTGCCGAAACTGACTGAAAGGAAGGTGGAATAAAGCGCAAATTTCCTGATGTTCATAATCGGCTCCATTGCCCTGCCCGCGCAGGGATATCAGTCGGTTTTTTCAAGGCGATGCGGAAGTCTTCTCAAACGAGACTCTTTCCGCGTCGAACATTCAAAAGACGTTAAGGATCACGCAGCTTCGGAACGCAGGAGTTGCGAGAGCGCCCCTGCAACCACTTTTGTCGCGCGTCGCATGTCTTCGAGAACCACGTGTTCGTTGGCGCGATGGCCATTGGCATCCTGTAGACGGCGCGGCCCTGCCCCATACAGAACAGTCGGACAGCCCCAATTGCTGTAGATCCGTGCATCGGTGAAGAGTGGCATGCCTCTCTGGGCAATCCGTTCGCCAAAGGCGGCTTCCGCAGCATCCTGTAATGCTTTGATCAGCGGTGCCTGACCTTCTGTAGGTACCAGTGGCAAAGCCAGAAGATGTTGTGACACAACACACTCCACACCGGGCATATCTGCCGCCTGAGCAATCACGCGCCGCAACTCTGCTTCAACCTCAGCGGCCTGTTCGTCAGGCAATATCCGTCGTTCCAAACGGAACTGCGCCTGGGCAGGCACAACATTGGCGGCAATGCCTCCCTCAATTGTCCCGATCACAAGCGTAGGAGAGTCGATCCCCTCAATGGCACTTCGGTGTTCAGACAGACCGTCACGATAAGTATAGAGCGCTGTCATCACCCGACATGCCGCTTCGATCGCATCCGCACCTGTTTCAGGCCAGGCAGAATGCGCAGACTTGCCCGTGAATATGATATCCAACTGAAGGCTACCATTGTGGGCGATCATCACATCATAGGTAAAACCAGCGCTGATAACGTAATCCGGCTTGCTCAGCCCCTCAGAAAGAAGCCATCCGGGACCGACGTGACCACCTATTTCTTCGTCATAGGTCAGATGGAGTTCAACAGTTCCTGACAGATCGGTACAGACTTCCCGCAAAGCCTGAAGCGCGAAAGCATAGGTCGCGAAATCAGACTTTGAAACCGCCGCGCCGCGCCCATACAACCGTCCATCCTCAATAACACCCCCATAGGGATCATGAGTCCATCCGTCTCCCGGCGGGACTACATCACCATGTGCATTGAGGGCAACGACCGGCCCAGATCCATCGCCAAAGCGCTCCCGAATGATCAGATTCGTGGCACTCTTCATGCCATACTGCCCCACAACGCTCTGTGGAACAGGATGACATTCGACCTCAAAGCCAAGGTCTTTCAGGCGCTCAGCCGAAAAATAAGCATGTGGCGCGCAGTCGCCGGGTGGATTGTCCGAAGGAACACCGACGAGCGCCTGCAGGAAAGGAACCTGCCGCGCATCGAAGTCACGATCAATGACGCCGCCGAGGCGATTGGCCACCGTCTTTTCACAACAGGAATCGTTTCCCAGCATAGCGCCTCCCATCGGATCTTCGTTCCGTCCTCGATTCATATTCTCTTTGTATACCGAATGAATTCGATCACGAAGCGGAATGTTACGTCCATGCGAAAATTTTTTTTCTTTCTTACGAAACCTCTTCGAAGCGTAGAAAAGACTGGGCACGTGGCGAGCATTTTCCCGCAAAGAAATCCTCCGCCGGACAGTCATCAACAATCTCACCTGCGTCCACGAACAGGATCCGTGTCGCTACCTGGCGTGCAAATCCCATTTCGTGCGTCACGCACATCATGGTCATTCCATCGCGCGCCAATTCTGTCATGACCTGAAGGACTTCCTGAACCATCTCTGGATCCAGTGCGGAAGTTGGCTCATCGAACAGCATGACATCCGGCTTCATCGCAAGCGCCCGTGCGATCGCTGCACGCTGCTGCTGGCCACCTGACAACGCAATTGGATACTTGTTCGCATGACGCTCAAGACCAACACGACGCAACAACGCTTCCGCCAAAGGGCGGATTTCGGCGCTGTTACGCTTCTGCACAATGCGCGGCGCCAACATTATGTTTTCCAGAATGGTCAGGTGCGAAAACAGTTCAAAGCTCTGGAAGACCATCCCCGCCTTCGCCCTTAGCGCCGAGTGATTGGTCTGCGCTGAACGAACTGCCATTCCATCCACGTAGATCTGGCCGCTTTCGAACGTTTCGAGCGCATTGATGCATTTGATAAGCGTGGATTTCCCAGAACCGGACGGCCCGCAGACAACTACGACCTCTCCTTTGGAGATCTCTGCCGAACATCCTTTGAGCACCTGAAAAGCACCGTAGGATTTTATCACCTTCTCAAGTGTGATCATGACGGATTTCCATAAAAACGGATTGGAGAAAAGATCCCCAGATCAGGCCGCTCGCAGCGCCCCAACAGCATGTCGGCCACGTGACGGCCCATGGCAGGCGCCAGCGTCACGCCGTTGGCTGTCACCGCTGTAAAGAATCCCGGAACATCCGGGCTTTCCCCAAGAATGGGCGCTCCATCGACATCAATGTTCATGGCAGCCCAACTTCGAACAATATTAACAGCAGCCAGAGCCGGAACCAGACGCTGAGCAACCCACAGATTGCCTTCAAGATTTTCCCGCAGCGGACGGGGATGACCATGCACAAGATCGAGGCCCGCACTCCAGCCACCGCCGATCAATAGCGAGCCATTCGCCGCCTGCTTAAGCGTCAGGTGACGGCTCGCGTGGGCAAGAAGAGAATGTACCAGCGGAGCAACAGGTTCAGTGACAATCATCTGCAACGGAGCTCCAAAAACAGGCAGTGTCCGTCCCACAAGCCCTGCGACCTCACCCGCATAGGCACCCGCCGCATTCACCACGGCACCAGCCGACCATCTCCGCGCGCCTGCCCGGACGGCAAACCGTTTGCCTTCACGATCAATCGCGGACAGCGGCGTCAATTCCTCGATGCACACGCCTGCCTTGCGGGCGTGCGCCAAAACGGCCTGCGTCGCAGCCATCGGATTGATCTTACCTTCCTCGGAACAGTACGCTCCCCCAAGAAACCCCTCACGCAGATTGGGTTCGATCCGCCGCAATTCATCCGGATCCAAGATCCGTGCATCCACGCCCAAAGACTGCTCGACCGCAACCTTGCTCCGCAGGCGCGTCATGTCAGCGTCTGTTTCCGCAACGACCAGTCCTCCGCAGATCTTGATTTCCAGATCCCGGTCAAACCGGCCCCGAAGCGCCTCCCACATTCTGATCGACTCACGCTGCAGTGCTAGTGTCCGGGCAGGCATAGACGGCCCATCACTGTCTGCGCTTGCGTCGAAGGCCATGAGCTGAGCATGCAGGCTTCCCGCATTCCCTCCCGAGGCCATGGCTCCTGCACGCCCCTTTTCCAGCACCACGACGGATTTTCCTGCTTCAGCCAGGAAAAGGGCTGCAAAAAGTCCGACGATCCCAGCCCCAACAACGACGACATCCACAATTTCATCAGAAATTTCGGGTGTCCGCAGCGGCGTTCCGAGACCCGAAGGAATGGCCACACGACGGTGCCCGCGCCACTCAGGCTTCTGACGAGCTAGCGCGGACACTGGCACCGGACGCAATGGAACTTGCGGCGCTGTAAAATCGCGCTCGCTGGTCGCAGAAGGCAGAACTGCCATCAGTGCCGCCTGACAGAAACGTCCCTGACAACGCCCCATTCCCGCCCGCGTCGTGCGCTTGAGAGTGGCCAGATCATTAATGCCATTTTCTGCCATCCGTCCCAGGACGGTTCCCGCTGAAACGCATTCACATCGACATAGAACCGTTTGGCCTTCCGGTGAGGGCAACGTGATGACAGGACTGTAGAGTTTCCATAGAAGAGACTGGAAACGCTCGCTTCGCCGATAGATCCGCAGGGCCCGTTCCAAGCCCTTCGAAGCCTCCCGTCGCTCCAGTTCCAAAAGTCGTCCCGCACACAGTTCGCCCTGAGCCTGTGCAAGAAAAGCCCCGCCAAAGCGTCCCGCTTCACCGATAATGAAGACATCGTCCTGATCCGTGCGCCCGTCGGGAGTACGCCCGGTTTCAGGGTGAATGACTGGCCACGTCCGCACCTGCTGTTGACACCCCAGCAGCCGGGGCAATTCTCCCGCCGGGACAAAGCCGTCACCAAGACAGACCGTCTGTATATCCAACCAACGGTTCTGACCGTCCACGTTCCGTACGCAGGCTCGTTCGACACGCTCGTTTCCTTCAATGCGTGTCACGACACTGCTCCACAGCACGGGAACTCCAGCCCGGCGAAGCGTCAACAGATGCTGCACACCAGCAAGAGCCAGCCGTGGGGAAGCCACTGAAAGTTGGCCAGCCAGAACAGACCGCGTCATAGGATCAGGCGCGACTTCCACGACGGCAGCCACCTCAGCACCCCGCCTGACCAGTTCGGCCGCAAGCTGCAGATTGAGCGGACCGTTTCCAGCGACAAGAATCCGGCCAGGCGAAACAGTCTCATAGGCCCGCAGTAATGTCTGAGCAGCACCGGTTGTCATCACGCCCGGAAGCGTCCAACCGGGCCTGGGTTGGGGTGTTTCCTGCCCACCAGTCGCTATGACGATCCGCTTTGGCCGAATATAAAACGCTTCACCATCCCTGAGACCACCGATGACGAGCGCACCTTGTTCGCGATAGGCACACCAGACGAGCGTATCGTGCCACAACTGCGCACCGCTCTGCTGCATGGCTTCAATCAGCGCCCGCCCTCGGCGAGCCTGACTATCCTGATGCTGCGGATTTACGGCATTCTGCTTGAAATACTGACCACCCGGAATATGCCTCTCGTCAAGCAGCAGAACGTCCAGCCCCCCCTGAGCCAGTTTTGTCGCTGCGACTAAACCTGCTGGCCCCGCACCAATTACCAGAACGTCACATGTATGCTCGACCAACTGGTTCTGTTCGCCATCGATAACATCCGTAGCCAGTGCCTGCGCGATTGTGACATCCGGCAAGCGTGCATTGCGATGGACCACCATTCCTTCTCGCACTGGCGTCATGCATCCACGGAGGGACATCCGCCCGTCCACGTTTAGCAGACACTCCTGACATGCCCCAATGCCGCACAGCGGTCCGCGTGCCGAACCATCAGGTGCTACGCGATGCACAATCTTTCCCGCCGCCATCAAAGCAGCCGTCAAAGTCTGGCCTGGCTTCGCTGAAAGCGTATTGCCATCAAACGTAAAACTCAGAGTGTCAGCCATTAGCGCGCATCCTGTGTGCTGACAGGCAAACTGATGATATCTTCCGGGATCAGACGCTGCTGTCGGAGATACGGACGCTCAGCATAACGCTCAATCCGGCGCTGCAGAAAATCCCATGCTGTGGTCATTAGTAAGTAATACAACGCAGCCACCGAAAACAGCTCCAGCACCATGAACTGATCCTGCACAAGGATCTGGCTGCGTTGCATGAGTTCTTCCATGGAAATAACGGACGTCACGCTTGTCGTTTTCAGCAGGCCATTCACTGAATTGCCCAAAGGCGGAATAACAAGACGAAACGCCTGCGGAAATGCGATACGCCAAGCGATCTGTCGTTCGCTCAAACCCAGCGCGCGCGCTGCCGCAATCTGCCCTTCAGGCACGGCATTAAGTCCCGAACGTATGATTTCTGCCAGATAGGCCGCTTCATTCAGCGTTAAGCCGATAATCGAGCACGCCATTACGCTCAAACGGATATCCAGCTTGGGCAATCCGGCGTAGATTACCACAAGCTGTACCAGTAAAGGCGTGCCCCTGAAAAACCAGACATAAAACCGCGCAGGCCAGGACAGCAAAGGGTGGCAAGACCGTTTCATAAGGGAAATAATAAGCCCCAGAAGAAATCCTAGCACCATCGCGACCGCCGTCATGTAGACGGTGAGAAGTGCACCCCGAAAAATATACGGGCTGCCGAGATAGGTGAAGAAGCCCTGCCAACTCCAGATCTGCATGTCGATGCCCCGCTTCAGCGTATGAAAAATTAGCGTGTGTTGTCGGAAAAATGAGGCTTGGAAACTGTGATGTGCCCCGGGAACGGAGCAACGCCATAAGGCGCCATGAGACGGGCCAGCGTGCCATCCTGCCGCATACCTTCCAGAACCGAGGCCAGTTGCTGTGCCAGCGCCGAATCGCGGAGCGCTAACGCTACCGGTGTGGGATACAGCCCCGCCAGAACAGGCCGGACGCCTCCCTGATGAGCATTGCGCTGCGCTACAGCATCAATGGAAAGCACGGCTGTGATCTGCTTTGCCCGCAAAGCAGCAAAGGCAATCCCAACATTCTGGAACGTTTTAATTTCAAGCCCTGGCCGGTTGCTCGCTCGGAGCGCCTGATCTGCTTCGCGTGCATGACGTTCCTCGATCCCCCCCATTTCCACCCCAACTGATGTGCCGGAAAGGTCCTCAAGTCGGGCTGGACGAAGGGTCGTATCGTTATTCAGGGATACACTGATCGCCTGAATCTCGTAGGGGATCATCTCCATCAGCTTTGCGCGCTGAGACGTATAGAACATTCCAGTGTTGATAACGTCCCAGCGCTTTTCGAGGAGGCCAAGCGTGAGTTGCGCAAAAGAGGTCGAGAGAAAGATCGGCTTCAGACAGAGCCTGCGAGCCAGTTCGTCTCCCAGTTCCATCCGCATACCGGCAATCCGCCCATCTACCGTCACATATTGCAACGGCGGCAGCGTTGGATTGGTCGCCATGACAAGCTGACCTGGCGAAATCAAGCCAGGGACTACAGTCGGGCATGGTGTGGCCGGCGCTGCCTGCCACCCGAAACACAGAACCGCACAAAACAGCCCTTTGCCTCGCAACACACGTGACAGAGCCCCCTTAGCCATTTCAGGCACCTTCTTCGAACCGGAGGCCCAGATCCTTAACAATCTGAAGCGCACGGGCATCGTCCGTAGCCGGCAGCGGCAGGCGCGGGGCACGCGGGCCGCCAACATCGAATCCCATATGTTTCAGGAGAGCTTTCGTCCCCGAAACATAGCCCTGCCCGCCTACGAACTGGATCAGCGGCACATGGCGGAAATACATTTCCCGCGCTTTGCCAATGTCCTTGTACCCATCAGAGAGATTAAAAATCTCACTCATGACATGTGGCGCCACGTTGGACGCGACAGCGACCCAGCCGATCGCTCCTTCAAGGAAACTCTCGAAGCCCATGATCCCGCCAAAAACTGATAGCCGATCACCACACAGACGGATGATGTCCCGTACGCGGGTGACATCCATTGTGGATTCCTTGATCAGGCAGCAGTTATCAATATGCGACAGACGTGCCACCAGTTCGGGCTTAAGGTCCACATTTGCTGTTGCCGGGTTGTTGTAAAGCATGATCGGCAGGCCAATCGCATCCGAGATACGGCGATAGTGAACAAAAAGTTCATCGTCTGTTGGCGTGGAGTAGAATGGCGGAATGATCATCACGCCATCCGCACCCAGGCGCTCGGCCTCCTGACTGTAGCGGATCACGTCATAGGTGTTTTCTGCGCCCGTGCCGATAAACACCGGAACACGTCCTGCGGCTTGTTCGATCACTGTCTGTGCAACAAGCGTGCGCTCATCATCCGTCAGTGACAGGAACTCTCCTGTGGAACCGAGCGGAATAAGACCAGCGATCCCCTGAGCAATCTGCCAATCCGTGAAGCGTCGAAGCCCCGGAACATCAATATGTCCCTCGCTGTCATACGGCGTGATCATGACGGTGTAAGTGCCGCGAAATTTCATGGATTTTTCCTTTATTACTCGAGACATCATTGTTGTGGGCCAAGCTGGCCCACGGGCAGACCAGCCCCGGGGTCACTGCCATGGGTATTCATGAACGCTGCGATATCGGGCTCTTGCGCGGCCTCTCTCAGGCCGTTGCCCACAGCCCGAACGCGACCATCCTCCAGCAGGACGATCCGATCTGACAGTGACGAGACGACACTCATCGCATGCGAAACCTGAACGACGGTCATGCCGTCACGCGCGAGGTCGCGCAGCAGCACGCTGACTTCATGAACCTTCCGCGGGTCCAACGCTGATGTCGGCTCGTCCAGAAGCAACAGCGCGGGCCGAAGCATCAAGGCACGTGCGATGGCAACACGTTGCTTCTGACCGCCCGAAAGGTCTGCAGGCAGCGCATCAGCCTTGTTACCCAGCCCCAGCCGTTCGAGCAGCCCGCGCGCCTCATTCTCAGCCTCCGTGCGCGTTCGTTTCGCCACGACGGTCGGTGCAAGGGTCAGATTGCGCAACACTGACATATGACCAAAGAGGCCGAACTGCTGGAAAACAATCGCCGATTGGTCTCGCAGGGTTTTTGCAGCGCCTGTCGCCGACATATCGACGACGCGCCCATCCACCGTCATGCTTCCCCGCACGACAGGCTGCAGCCCTATCAAGGTTCGCAGCAGCGTGGTTTTTCCTGAACCCGAAGGCCCGATGAAGCTGACGATCTCCCCGCGTTCAGCCACAAACCCGGCCTCCCCGAGCGTCTCGTTCTTTCCATGACGGACACAGACGTCCCGAACATCAATGTACGGCAATGCGTTTCTCCAGAAGACGGCTCAGACAGGTCAGCGGATAGGAAATAACGAAATAAACCAGCAGTACCGCGCAGAAGACCTGCGCTGACGGCAGCCCGCGGCTGGAAAGGATCACACCGGCCTGGCTGAGTTCCACCACGCCGATCTGCGAGGCCAACGCTGTGTCCTTGATAAAGAGCACCAGATATCCCACAGCAGGTGGAATGACGGCCGACATTGCCTGTGGCCCGATCACGTACCGCCAACGCGCCCAGGTTGGCAGGTTTAAGGCCAGTGCAGCCTCAACCTGTTCAACCGGGACCGTATTGATCCCGCCATGCAAAATTTCGCAGAGATATCCCGCTGCGATCAACCCGATTGAGCAGATCGCCACTACAGTTGCCGAGACGTCTACACCTGCCATCCCTGTACAGAAGAACAGAATATAAAGCGTCACAATGAACGGAACTCGCCGGATGGTCTGCACATATGCGACCGCCAGTGCCCGAAGCGGCAGCAACGCACGCCCTGCTGAAAACCGCAGCGCCGTCAGGAGAACTGCTCCGACGATCCCCAGACATCCTCCACCAAGAGACAGAACGATCGTCCGCAGCATCGCCTGCAGCAATAGCGCCATGTCATAATGCGAGAACGCAATCATACCATGCGCTCCATTGTGCGACGACACAGCACAAAAAAACCTGTCAATGCAAAGGACAGTACGGCGTACAAACCGCCGGTCACGAGCATGACTTCCAGAATGCGAAACGTTGTCGATCCGATATCATAGGCACGGCCCGTGAGGTCCTCGACACCAAAGATAGACGCCATTGCACTTCCCAGAATCATAATCTGAAAGTGATTGGCCAAAGCCGGGAACATCGTGCGCCCGACATGCGGCAGTATGACCCGCAGATAGGTCTGACGACGGTTGAGGCCCAGCGTCAGAGCCACTTCATGATAAACTGGCGGCACCCGTGCCATCCCAGCCCCAAGAATATCCGCCAGATACGCAGCCGCATTCAGCGTCATGCCAATGACAACAGACAGAAACGGTGACACCATCAGTCCCATCAGGGGTAGACAGTAGAAAACCGCAAAAATCTGAGAGAGCTGCGGTGTATTGGTCAAAGCTGTGCTGAAACTGCGGCTTGCCTTGCACCAGAAGCCTTTATTTTCAAACCGCAAAATGACTAGAAGAATAGCCAGAAACAGCCCCAACCCAAAAGCGAGTGTCGCAATCAAGACTGTGACACCCACACCACCCAGCAAAAAAGGCAGCCGCAACAGAACCGGATGAAAATTTAGCTGACTCATGGAACTGCCTGCGCAGAACCGGGGTCGAACCATTTGCGATAAATCGCCTCAAGCCGCCCGTCCTGCTCCATTGCTTCAAGCACATGATTCACATCTGCTCGCAGCCTCACGTCTCCACGGGCAAGGCCAATGCAGTCCTCCCCGACAGGCGGTGCAAACCCGCGAATGACAGTCCACCGAACCTGTGATTGCACCGGTAAGTAATGACCAACATATTCAATGACATCGACCATCGCATCTCCCCGTCCCTGCGCAAGAGCCCGAATTGCATCCGCGTAGCTATCCAGAAGCAGCATCGGCGCTTCTGGAGCATGCTCCCGCAGATACGCCACAGCCGTTGATCCTCGGACCTCCACGAGCTGATGCATTCCTGAAAGCAGATCAGTAAACGACGAAATACCTCGCTCTTTTGGCGCAATGATTGCGAACTGCTCGGAATAAAGAGGATGGGAAAACGCGATGACCTGCGCTCTCTCCGGGGTGCGCGTCAGCCCGCCTAGAACGATATCGACCTTCCCTGCCAGCAGATAGGGAATGCGACCACTGGATGACAGCGTGACAAACCGCGGTTCTACACCCAGCCCCAATGCAATGGCTCGCCCAACATCGACATCATAACCTGCCAGCTCGTTACGGACATCATATTGCCCCAAAGGCGGCAATCCGGCTTCCACGCCGATGTTGATATGACCGCTCGCCCGGATGGCAGCGCTCTCCCTCGCTTCGGCTTTACCGAAAGCAAGAACACTGCAGACAGCGCAGAATCCCAGAAACTGGTTGATCCGGATCACTCTCAAGAAAGGTTTCCCTGATGCTGTGCGACTTTAGGGTTGCGGTTGTCAGATCACTGATCTAATTCGAATATACGTTATGTATACGATAGAAAACCCTTTAGAAGAATTTTCTTCTCCGGACCGATCCAGATGAGCAACGAAAACTCCCCGATCACTTTTGTTTTTCAAAGCCGATCGGGCACCCGCACGGTAAATGGCATTGAGGGGGAACCTGTTGCAGCGGCTCTTCGTCGCTCAGGCATTCTCGAACTTGGACAATCCGGTATCGACGGCACCCCGCGGGGCGCTTTCTGTTTCATGGGGAGTTGTCAGGAATGTCGCGTTCTTATCAATGGCGCGATCGATTACGCCTGCAAAGCCTCCGTCCTCCCGAACATGACCGTTACGCCTTATGCCCAAGCCTGATCGATCCCCAGTCACCGTGATAGGTGGCGGAGTTGCGGGTAGCACCGCCGCCATTGCGCTTTCCCGCCACGGCCTTCCTGTCACGCTTATCGATGAACAGCCCTCAGCCGGTGGACAGATCTTTCGTGCACCCTCTTCCTATGCACGTCAGACAGTTCCACCCAACCATGAATTCAGCGGAGGCGACGCCCTTCGTCAGAAGCTGGCCACCTCGAACGTCCGGGTGCGCCTTTCCACCCGCGTCTGGGGCCTATCTCCCAGTCTGACACTCGACCTACTTGGCCCTGATGGAATGGACCAAATTCCGCCGTCTACGGTGGTAGTGGCCAATGGTGCGACTGAGCGATTCTTTCCTTTTCAAGGCTGGACGACACCCCGCATTACCGGCCTTGCTGGCGCCAGTATTCTCATGCGTAATGGTGGAACATTACCAGGCCAAAGTGTCGTAGTTGCAGGCTCCGGTCCGCTTCTCTTTTCGGTTGCCCATCAGGTTCTTGAAATGGGCGGCAAAGTCACTGCGATTATAGATTCAGGCAACCGTGCCGACTGGGCCCGGCTGGGTGCCATGCTCACGCTCGATTCCTCTCGCCTCACGCAGGCTGCCGCGTGGATGCTTCGCTTACGCAAAGCTGGAATTCCAGTCCATCACCGCTCGTTCCTGTCGGCCGCGGAGGAAACTGAAACAGGCCTGCTTCTGACGGTTAGCGATATGGACCATCCGGAGCGTCACCACTTTTACACTGCCGAAGCCGCCGCATGTGGCTATGGTCTCAAGCCTTCGACACTCATTACGCGAACCGCCGGTGTTCAGCACCGCTATGATTCACTCGGTGGTTATCTCGAGCCCGTCACAGATGTCGCAGGTCGCACAAGCTGTCCCGATTTATACGTCACGGGAGACGCTGCGGGCATTCGTGGCATGGCCGTCGCCCGCCTACGCGGCCTTGTCACGGCCCATGCAGTCGCACACGATCGCGGGCTGATTTCAGCCAAGGCATATGCCCGCCTGACCAGAACGCCGCTCCGGCATCTTCGCCGTCTGGATGCTGTCTCCCGCCGAATGCTGCCGCTTATGAACGCGGGGCGTACGATAGGTGCCCGTTTGCCTGATGATACCATCGTCTGTCGCTGCGAGCGTGTAAAAGCTGGAACATTACGAACCGCCATCCAGTCTGGCGCAAAAGATTTGAACCAGCTCAAGGCATGGACCCGCTGCGGCATGGGGCCCTGTCAAGGACGTATGTGTGAAGACAGTGCGCGTGCTCTTCTTACGACTGCCTGCAACAGCACTCCCGAAGAGGCAGGCAGTTTCACGGCCCGCATACCTTTCTTTCCACTGCCCCTGACCTCCGTAACCGGAGAGTTCGCTTATTCCGATATCCCTTTACCAAAGGCGGCTCCGCTATGACCGTCGCATTTCATGAATCACCCGTGATCTATGATGCCATCATCGTCGGCGCGGGTGTCATGGGGGCTACTACTGCCCTATTTCTGGCTCGCGCAGGCCTGAAAGTCGCTTTAGTTGACCGGCAAGACATGTTTCGTGCTGCTTCAGGTGTTAACGCTGGAACACTGACTTTGCACATGACACGTGCGCAACTCATTCCTCACGCCATTCGCGGGCGGGAAATGTGGCTCAACAGCGTAGAATGGCTGGGCGAGGATGTCGGTGCCCTAGCCACGCCAGGGCTGTCCATGGCTTTTACCGAAGCAGAAGAAGATCTTCTTCGACAGCGCGCGAGCGTCCGTCAAAATATGGGTGCACCTATTGAGATTATTTCAGCAGAAAAAGCCGTCAGCATTGAACCAGGCGTAAATCCCCGTCTGCGTGCCGCCGCCTATTGTGCGCTGGATGGTCATATCCCGACCTATCGCGTCGGAGGAGCCTATGCCCGCGCATTAAAAGAAGCTGGTATCACTCTCATCGAGAATGCTCCCGTCGAGAGTATCTCCTCCGTAAGGGGACAAGGTCATGAAATCCGCCTTACTGGTCACGCGCGCGCCATACACGGACGCCGTGTGGTTCTAAGTACCGGTGCCTGGCTGGAAAAGATGCTTGGCTGGTTTGGACATGACATTTCAATCCGCTGCCTTATCAACCAGCTCGTCGTTACAGAAACTCTGCCACCTGTCATGGGAAGCGTACTCAGCATCGCCAACGGTCTGCTGTCACTCAAACAGTTCGCCAATGGCAGTGTCCTGATTGGCGGAGGCTGGCAGGGTGAAGGCAACATTTGTGACGGTGGCACCCGCGTCACTCCTGAAAATCTTCAGGGTAACGTCCGCCTCGCCCAGCATGTCGTCCCTCGTCTGAACGAGGCACAGATCCTCCGGGTATGGCTTGGACTGGAATCTGAAACTCCAGATGCCATGCCGCTGATAGGCGCTCTTACACCTGATGATGATGCCTTTGTTGTCGGCTGCGTCCACTCGGGCTTTACCAGCGGCCCCTACATGGGTCGTCTCCTTGCCGAGCGCATTCTCGGCGCCGATCCCGACTTAAGCGCCTTTAATCCCTCTCGTTTCTCCCCCTCTTCAGCCACCAGAGCCCAGCTATGATTCCCGCGTCTCCTACGCCGTTCCGGGGCGTTTACGCCGCCACGCTTGTGCCTTTTCTGGCTGATGACACGCTGGATGAAGCCCTTTTCAGTCAGCATCTTGCAGAGTGCACTGCTCCCCAAGGTATTGTCGGTATTCTCTGCAACGGCCATGCTGGCGAAAACCATCTTCTGACCCGAGCCGAAAAGCGCCGGGTGGTGGAGCTGGCTGCGGAAACCATCGGAAAAACACGGATCATTGTCTCCGGTGTTCTTTCCGAAGACCTTGATGAAGCCTGCGAGCACGCACGGGACGCCGTAGCTGCCGGCGCTGACGCACTCCTTGTGTTTCCACCCTTTTCCTGGGCCGTCTCACAGGACGCCGATGCCATTATCGCCCATCACACCGCGATCTGTGAAGCGGTTGACGTCCCGACCATGCTCTATCAGTCCTCGATCAGCAGCGGGGGTATGGCCTATTCCCTACCAATTCTCGAAGCTTTGTTAAGGCTTCCGGGGGTCGTTGCCGTCAAGGAAGGCAGTTGGGAAGCCAATGCCTATGACCGACACCGCAGACTAGCCGCACGCATCGCGCCACACGTAGACGTTATGGCATCGGGAGACGAACATCTCCTTGCCTGCTTTGCTATCGGCACCACCGGTAGTCTCGTCAGCCTGGCCGCCATTCTGCCGAAGGCCATGGCCGGTCTGTTCCGCGCCATACGTGCAAACGACCTGCCTGCCGCGCAAAAGATCCATGAAGCTGTCCAGCCCCTCGCCAACCTGATCTACGGCCGTGCTCCAGGGGGACGAGCCACCCTACGCTTGAAAGCCTGCCTGGTCATGCAGGATAAATGGCCCTCCTGCCGCACGCGCAAGGCTTCTGATATCATCGCTCCAGAAGAATGGCAGGAACTGTCAACTGCATTGAAAACTGCCATGACAGTGGAAGGACCGTAATGAGCGATTACATGGTGGCCGATCGCGAGCAGAATCTCGCAGAACTGGCTTACACGCAGATTAAACGTATGATCCTTGAGAAAAAGCTACCCAGCGGCATGTCAGTCGTGGAAGGCCGTCTTGCGGACCATCTCGAAATTTCCCGCACACCTGTGCGCGAAGCCCTGATGCGCCTTGCTGCTGAAGACCTCCTGATCAAACAGGGATCGCGCTCTTTTGCCGTCCGTAATGTCTCGGCCATTGAGTTTTTTCAGGCCATTCATATCCGTGAAATTTTAGAGAGCGAAGCCATCGCCCTCTCGTTCGACAAACTCGACCGCGCCACGCTCGAGGAAATGCGCCGCGACATTGTGGAACTGGGAAAAACTCCCGACCAGACAGCCGCCCAATGGCAGCTTGATGACCGGCTTCACCGCATGTTCCCGACAGTTTCAGGAAACAGCGTTCTTCTCCGTACGATCGACGAACTCCGTACCCTTACCCGGCTGTGCGAAGTCACCTACCCCCTCGGTCGCGTCCCCTCTTCCACATCTGAACATCTGGCCATCGTAGATGCCCTGCTTGCAGGCGATCGCGAGGCCGCACGCGCAGCCATGGTTACACATCTGCGCAATGTCGCGGCCGACTGCATGGACATTCTCAGGGGCGGCTAAAACGCCCCATCTTACAGGAGACACCATCATGACGACTTTTGACCTCGTGATCCGGAACGGTATGATCGTTACCGCGACAGACAAATATATCGCCGACCTCGGGATCAACGGCTCAAAAATCGTTGAGATCGGTACCAATCTCCAAGGACATGAAACGGTCGATGCGACCGGTCTTCTGGTCATGCCAGGCGGGATCGACGGCCATTGCCATATCGAGCAGGAAGAGGCTGACGGCACAATCCATGAAGACGATTTCGTCTCAGCTACCGGGTCGGCCCTGCTTGGAGGCACCACGACAGCGGTTTGCTTTGCCTCGCATGTTCCCGGACGAGGTCTCGTGGAGCAATTTGAGGCTTATCGTGAGAAAGGCGCAAATTCCCGGATCGATTTTGCTATTCACCAGATCATCACCCGTACCGATGACCAGACAATCCATGACGAGATTCCCATTGTAGCCGAACGGGGAGCGGCCGGCCTAAAGGTCTTCATGACCTATGACGACTTTCATCTTGCCGACGGGCAGTTTCTTCAGGTTCTGGAAGCCGCCCGTAAAAGCAGGATCATTGTTTCCGTCCATTGTGAGAACTACGATGCCATCCGTCACCTGATCCTGCGTCACCTGGAGGAGGGTCGGACCGAACCTCATGGTCATGCAACTTCGCGTCCCCCCAGTGTAGAACGTGAGGCCACTTACCGCGCGATGACACTGAGTGAACTCGTGGACCAGGAAATTCAGATTTTCCATGTTTCCTGCCCCGAAGTCGCTGAGGAAATCAGCCGGGCCCAGTCACGGGGCGTCAAGGTTGTGGCTGAAACCTGCCCCCATTACCTGACTCTGACCGAAGACGCCCTCAAACGCGAAAATTTCGAAGGTACGAAATACATCTGTAGCCCACCGCTGCGCACCCAAGCACAGCAGGACGGTATGTGGTCTTACCTTCGAAGCGGTGTCATCAGTATCATTTCGTCCGATCATTGTGGTTACACATTTGATGGCGCCGTCGGGAAAGGTCGTCATGGTCGGTATGCCGATTTCTCCCTTATTCCCAATGGCATGCCCGGTCTCGGCACACGCCTGCTAGTCTTTTATGATGCCGCCATCAACAGCGGGAAGCTGGACCTGACCGACTTCGTGCGCCTCACCGCTACGACCCCAGCAAAACGCTATGGTCTCTATCCCGAAAAAGGCACGATCGCCCCCGGTTCTGACGCCGATCTGGTTCTATGGGACCCGAACCGCGTAGTCACGATCACCAATGACCTCTTTCAGAGCAACATCGACTACACGCCTTATGAGGGTTTGACTGTCCGTGGCTGGCCGACAAAGGTTTTTCTACGTGGAACTCTTGCCATGGAAGAGGGAAAGCTCGCCGCCATGCCAGGAGCTGGAAAATTTCTCAAGGTTCGACACGCCTGAAAGCATATAAGCTCTGTCACTTATACTGTACTTTTTTCGACATCTATGAACCACGTTCAGAAGAGACAGACTGCACAGAATATGTCTCAACACTGATGCAGCCTGTCCTCTGATCTAGGTTTGGTTACAGCTATGGGAGGAGAAGACTATTTTCCTCCAAGTTCCCCCGTCAGAAACTGTGCTCTTCCCAGCCCAAAGGACCAGTGCGCATCCTGATTTTCAACCACGGACACCATAACGTCCGACGAAGCAATTCCGCACGTCCGCTCAAGATGTTCTGTTAGCAGTTTGTAGAATAATGCCGTCTTTTCTTCGCCGCGTGGCCGGCTGAACATCTGAACAACCACAACTTTTTCAGTCCGCGGAATTCCAAGATCCGTATCTTCCACGATCATGCGTGAAGGCTTGTACTCAGAAACCAATTGATAGCGGTCTCCACGCGGGACTTCAAAGGCTTCCAGCATCGCTTCATGGGCAGCATCCAGAAGCGTCTTGATCTCCGCATCCGTGCGGCCTTCAAGCATATGAAAGTGAAGTAATGGCATGGTATTTCTCCAGTTTTAATTGAAACGGATCAGGAAATCGTCTGCCACTGCCTTTGCTGATGTGAGCAAACAGCAGCATCTATGATCTTCTGAATTTCCCATGCCTCCCGGAAATCAGGAGTGCTGGGTTCGCCACGATCAATGGCGCGAATAAATTCTGCCATTTCGATCGTCTTGATATCGTTGAAACCAAGGTGGTGGCCTTGCGCGACGCAGAATGAGCCATAAGGCGGATGTTGCGGGCCAGTTTCGATCAGCCGGAAACCGTTTGTCCGGCTATCGTCACCAGCCTTATAATAGAGCAGTTCATTCATGCGTTCCTGAGTGAATGACAATGCTCCCTTACTGCCGGAAATTTCAAATTCCAGCTGCATTTTCCGTCCTGTCGCAAGCCAGTTGGCCTGAAGAGTTCCGGAACATCCACGCTCAAACGTGACAATCATTCTAGCCACGTCATCAATATTAATGTCTCTGAGCTCTGACGCCTCGGCAAAGGCAGGCCGTTTCTTCACTACCGTGTCCAACTGGGCAAAGACGGACGTTATGGGCCCTAACAGAAACCGTGCAACGGAAATAATGTGACTTCCCACGTCTGCCAGCGCCCCCGTCCCTCCCGCAGGATCGCATCGCCAGCTATAGGGGGACAAGGGATCCGACATGAAATCTTCTGCGTGGATGCCATTAAAAGCGTAAATTTCTCCCAACTCTCCTGACTTGATGAAATCACGTGCGTATCTCAGCAGCGGATTTTTAAGATAATTAAAACCACTCTGTGTCCTCACACCTGCTTTTTCAGCCGCCTGAACAATCTCCGATGCCTCTGACGCAGTAGGAGACAATGGCTTTTCGCAGTGAACGTGTTTGCCCGCAGCAATAGCAGACAGTGCCATCTGACGATGCAAAAGTGTCGGAGTCGTAATGGAGATGATGTCAATCAATGGATCATCAATGAGCTCCTGCCAATCCTGGGTATAGGACGCAAAACCGAACTGACGCTGGAAAAGGCGTGCGCGTTCTCCATCAATATCGGCGATCTTATGAAGAACGGGCCGAGAAATGTCGTCAAAAACGTTTCCAGCCGCCTGATAAGCAAGGGCATGGGCTTTTCCCATGAAACCCGTACCAATCAGGCCAATCCTCAATGTATTCATAACCTTTACTCCTGACCAGATACGGCAGGAGCAATCGGCGTACTTACCGGCACAGCTACTGGCGCACCACCCGGACGACGACTAAGCATGACAGCTTCAATTTTTTCCAGAGAAACGCCTTTAGTTTCCGGAACAAATTTAAGCACGAACCACATGCATACGAGACACAATCCGGCGAAGAGCCACATGGAGAATGCTCCATGAAAATGCTCGTTCAGGAACTTGTTTTCACTCAGCATCGGAAACGTCTGGCTGACAACAAAATTCATGGTCCATTGGCATGAAACGGCAATACTCATACCGATGGAGCGAATAGCATTTGGGAAAATTTCGGCGACCAAAACCCATGTTACCGGCCCCCAGGACATGCCGAAAGCAAACATGAAAACCAGCATACCAACAAGCGCCAGCAACCCTGTCGTCTGGGTATAGAGAGCCCAGGAAACTGTCAGCAGGCCGAGGCACATGACAACTGATCCTACACGGATCAAGGGTAGACGCCCTTTTCGGTCGATAATCCACGCGCCAAGTATCGCACCGCAGACTGAGACCACACCAATCCAGATCGTCTGGAAAAGTGCTGCCTGAATGCCACCGCTGGTTGTCTTCAAAACCATAGGAGCATAATACATGATGACATTAACACCTGTGAGCTGCTGCAGCAGAGCAATCATGGCGCCTACGAAAATGATCCACTTAGCTCCGTCGCGTTTCAATACAGAGACGCTATTTCGGGCATCCATTTCGATATTGGCAACGGATTCACGAATTTCACCCAGCAGAGACTGAGCATGCTGCTCATTGGAAATCCGCTTCAGGGTCTTAAGTGCCTCTTCGTCACGGCCACGCAGAACATGCCAGCGGGGAGATTCCGGGATCAGAAAAATCGTGGCGCAGAAAATAACACAGGGCACGATTTCCGAGGCGATCATCCAGCGCCAGCCAACGTCTCTCAACCACTCGGTCGACGCACTTCTCGCAATCAGATAGTTCACGATGAAGACTACAACCTGCCCGAAAACAATAGCGAACTGCTCCATTGTCAGAGCACGACCGCGCATGTCTTTCGGTGAGACTTCCGACATGTACATCGGAGAAACTGCCGAAGCCACACCCACTGCAATGCCACCAATCATGCGGTAAATAACAAACCACATGAAGCTATCAACGAGCGCGGCACCCAGAGCCGAAATCGTAAACAGAATGGCGCACACAAAAAGCGTTACGCGCCGACCCAGCCTGTGCGCCATCCAGCCGGACAGGGCTGCACCGATGATGCATCCAACAACCACATTCGAGACCGCCCACCCTGTCTCTGCCGGAGACAGATGGAAATAGTCGCGAAGTGAGTCGATGGCGCCGGATATGACGGAAGTATCATATCCGAAGAGGATACCCCCAAGCGCTGCAACGGCACAGATACGAAGCACATATTTCACGTCATGCCGCTCAGACTGAACGAACACGACATCCTTGATACTTGCCATGATTTCTACTCCATCACTAAGAAGCATTTCTCTCTTGGTGACTGGTTGGCTTTATCGTTCCTGGTTGAAAAACCTGCCTTGCAGGCTTTCTTTATCGCTCAATATGGAAGGTGTGCCTGGTCTGGATCCATGGAGAATTTCCATGCCCGACGCGGGCCGGCCATCACATTGAGATAGTAAAGGTCAAAACCATGCGGCGCCCCGACAGGATGATACCCTTTCGGAACCATAACCGTATCGCGATTGGATATGGCCATGGCCTCATCCAGCGATCCATCTTTGGTATAAACACGCTGTAAAGCGAAGCCACTTCCCCGTTTCAAGCGATGATAATACGTTTCCTCAAGATAGGTCTCATTGGGGAAATCGTCTGTATCATGCTTGTGTGGTGGATAGCTGGACCAGTGGCCACCAGGGGTAATTACCTCTACGACCAGAAGCGTTTCCGCTGGTGCAGTATCCGGCAGGATATTCCGGATAAACCGCTCGTTTGTCCCGGTTCCGCGAGCAACTTCGCCAGCCTCATCGGGAGGAATAAGCCGTGCAGGGTATTTGCCGGACGCGGGTGAGCGGCAAACTGCCAATTCAACATCCGTCTCGGCTTCCGCCCGCCAGATTGTCCCCGGAGGAAGATATACGGACCATGGAAGCCCATCAAATGGACTCATCCGTTCTCCAATCAAACCGAAATCCTGCTCCACACCTTCGATACGTGCACGACCACTCACGATAACAAGACAGACCTCAGTACGATCCGTAGCTTCAGAAACCGTTTCACCGGCCTTGAGTGACATCACTTCAAACCCAATGTAGTCCCACCCCGCTTTCTCCGGCGTCAGATTGATGATCCGGCAGTTTTCATCGCGAGGGTGAGCGTGAATCAGGAGGCGCGAAGACATGACATGTGCCCCGTCTGTGAGAGGATATTCACCAGATGATTCCGGCCCATCCGAGCGTAAGTCAGAGGGCTGATTTCTTCCGAATACTGTTCGGCCTCAAGAACGACCCAGCCGTAATATTCAGGGATTTCCGAAAATACCTTGGCGTAGTCGATACAACCATCTCCGGGAACGGTAAAAACGTCTCCCATGACAGCCTGCAGAAAACTCCAGTCTTCCCTATTCGCCCTGGCTCGCTTTTCTGGTCGCAGATCCTTCACATGCACGTGCCGGATACGATTACGATAAACTTTCGCCAGTTCTGCAGGATCTGAACCTCCCCACAGAGCGTGCCCGGTATCAAGAAGCAATTTTACGGACGGCCCTGTCAAACGCATCAAGTCATCGATATCCTGCCGGGACTGCACAACAGTGCCCATGTGATGATGATAAACGAAATCCAGGCCTTCAGCAGCGACAGCATCCGCCATGAGCGTCATGCGGTGTCCGAATTCCAGCCACGCCTCTTTTTCCAGAACAGGCCGATGGGAAAGCGGGATGCTGACATCCGAGTGAATGGCATTAGAGGTTTCCGCGGCGATAAAAACGGGAGCACCCAACGCTTTGAGAAGCTGAAGATGCGGCTGCATGCGCTCAATTTCTTCTTCGGCACTCCGGATCAGAAGCTCCGTCGAATACCATCCGGAAACCAGCTTCAAGCCATAGGACGTGAGCACTGTCTCCAGTTCAGACGCCGTTCTGGGAAACTTGTTCCCTAGTTCCATTCCTTCAATACCTGCCTCGCGCGCTTCGGAAAGACAGGTTTCCAGAGAAATTTTTCCACCCAGAAACGGCATGTCGTCGTTACTCCAGATGATCGGATTGGCACCAATTCTAACAGACATTGAAGACTCCCGGCCTTCCCTGAAGGCCACACATCCTGTGCAGTTTTAGTTTCCGATGCGCTGTCCCATGCGCAAGCGTTCATAGGTTGCGCGCGCATCCCGAACCGATTCACGCGATGACACTTCCGGGACCGCAACGTCCCACCATGTTCCACCGTCATCAGTGATTGCTTTGGGGTCAGTATCAATAACGATCACTGTTGTACGATCTGCCGTTCTTGCCCGCTGCACGGCTTCCGAAAGCTCCGCAGTCCCCGAGACTTTTTCTGCGCGGGCACCAAGCCCCTGCGCCAGTTGGATAAAATCAATTTCCGGCGTCACGACCTGTGTACAATTTTCCAGAAGGTTATTGAACGGCGCACCGCCGACTGCCTGCTGTAGCCGATTGATACAGCCATAACCCTGATTATTAAGGAGAACGACCGTCAGCTTCTGGCCCAGCATCACAGAAGTTGCGATTTCGGAATTCAGCATGAGGTAGGAACCGTCACCGAGCATAACAGTCACATGTCTGTCAGGCTCTGCCATCTTCACGCCAATCGCACCTGCCAGCTCATACCCCATGCAGGAAAAGCCGTATTCCATGTGATATCCGCCAGGCATCCCGGGACGCCAATGCTTCTGGAGCTCCGCTGGCAATCCTCCGGCGGCACACACAACAATATCGCTCGGCTGGGCCATACGCTGCACCGCCCCCACCACTTGTGCATCACTGGGTAGGGTTTCCTGCCTGACAGAGGGCTCGGCCTGATAGCCCAGAGAGCTCTCAGACCATGTTGCAAGAGCGTTTCTGGCCTTCTGCGTCCAGTCAGGGTCAGCTTTCCATTCTGCAAGATAACTTTCCAGCGCCCGCAATCCTACGCGGGCATCCGCCACAAGTGGGGTTGCGAGATGCTTGGTCGCATCGGCTACCTGCACGTTCAGAGTTACGATCTTTACGGATGGATTACGGAACATCCCCCAGGACCCCGTAGTAAAATCCTGAAGACGGGTCCCGACGGCAATAATAAGATCCGCTTCTTCCGCAAGGTCGTTGGCTGCAGATGTACCAGCCACACCAAGACCTCCCATATTCAACGGATGATCAGGAGACAGAGAGGACTTCCCCGCCTGCGTTTCGCCAGACGGAACCCCATGTCGGGTACAGAACTCCGCTAACGCCTGCTCCGCACCAGAATAAAGGGTTCCCCCACCTGCAATCACAAGCGGTTTGCTGGATGCACGGATGAGCTCCGCCGCTTCCATCAACTCACGTTCATCAGGTTGAGCCCGACGAATACGATGAATACGCTCGACGAAGAAGCTTTCCGGATAATCGAATGCTTCTGCCTGAACATCCTGACAAAGAGATAGTGTGACTGGACCGCACTCGGCAGGATCCGTCAGAACCGTCATGGCACGATTGAACGCCGGGATGATCTGCTCTGGCCGTGCTATACGGTCAAAATAGCGCGACACTGACCGGAACGCATCATTTGCACTGACTGTACCATCGCCAAAATCCTCGATCTGCTGAAGCACAGGATCCGGAATACGATTGGCAAACACGTCGCCTGGTAAAAGCAGCAGCGGCAAGCGATTGACATGGGCCACAGCCGCCCCCGTCACCATATTCAACGCACCAGGCCCGATAGAACTCGTGCAGACCATCGCACGGCGCCGACGGGATGCTTTGGCAAAGGCCGTCGCAATATGCGTCATACCCTGCTCATTATGGGCACGCCAGGTAACCAGATCATTCTTGGCTTCATATAGTGCCTCTCCGAGACCCGCTACATTGCCATGTCCGAAAATTGCCCATACTCCGGCAAAAAAGGGCTCTATTCGGCCATCTATTTCGGTCTTCTGCGCGGCCATGGCGCGCACTAATGCCTGAGCCATAGTCAGGCGTATCGTTTTCATGGGGATATCCTTCCGGGCATTCGCTCAGGCTGCACTCTGATGAGGCAGAGGACGCCCCCTGCTTTGCCAAGCCACTACAAAATGCTCGAAACGACGCGCCAACTCGTCACGGGCCTCATTGTCCGACATTTGGCCAGCCAACCACGCCCGGGCCGTGTCACTGAAAATGGTCCGCCCGATTGCAAAACCCTTGACCCAGGGTGTTGCTGTCGTCTTGTGGAATGCCTCTTCAAGTTCCGAGACCGGGGCGTCCAGCCCGAGAAGCAAAATACCCCGGCAGAACGGATCACGCTGTTCAATAATCTCACCGATTTTTTTCCACGCAGCTTCGGAGGGCTGTGACTCCAGTTTCCACCAGTCTGGCTGAATGCCGATGTCATAGAGCCGTTCAAGCACGCGAGAGACAGTATCCGTCTTGAGTTCACCGTGCCTTCCAGCAATAATTTCCAGCAACAACTCCCGCCCTTGCAAACGACATGCCTCATAAGCGCGACGGAGTTCACGTTCCTGCCGGAGTTTCAGATCGTCGCTGTCGTCCGGATGGTAAAAACAGAGACATTTGATGATCTGATCCTTCGGCCATTCGATGAGCGACGTACCCAAGCTGCCCTGCCCTTCAAAATCCAGCGGCCTTGAGCCGGTTTTTTCAATAGGACGTGCTGTCCAGAGGCCATTTTCCGCCGCTTGAAACAAAGCATCCTGACCATACCGACCGTCCATGAAGACCCCGAAACCTTCCCGCCCTTTCGCGACCTTCGCCGCAGCTTCGACAGCCAGGATCTTGAAACGGGCAATCCTACTGGATGGTGCTCCGGCTGCGGTGGCCATCTCTTCAAGCTGAACCCTATGGTCACAGGCCAACGCCATAACCGGAAAGGCTTGCTCTGTGCGGGTTGTAACCCAATGAAGATGGTTCAGAGCTTCATCATATCTCAGGGCCCTGTAAGTCGATCCGTGTGAAAGGAAATACTCGAGCTCTTTCCAGCTTGGGATTTCAGACGAGCAGAGCAGACGCGAAACAGCAAAAGCACCGCAGGCATTTGCATATCGGCAGCATTCCGATAGGGGCTCATCCTTCAGCCAGCCACGTAGGAAGCCGGACATGAAGGCGTCCCCTGCGCCAAGCGTATTATAGACTTCCACAGGAAAACCAGGGCCGCTGATACCTTCCTCAAGACTGTCAGGTATTTCGCCGTCAAAGACGACACATCCCATGGGCCCACGCTTGCAAACAATCGTGGCATCTGACACCGAGCGGATATTCCGGATGGCCTCCAACGTCTCTTCGCTACCACCCGCAATATGAAGCTCTTCTTCCGTGCCAACAATCAGATCGCAATCCGGAAGAATGTCCTGCAAATGAGATGTCACATTCTCAGAACGAACATAGCGGGCCTCGCCGTCCCCGATCCCAGCCAGTCCCCAGAGGTTCGGCCGATAATCCACATCGAAAGCAATACGACCACCGGCCTTTCGGATCAGACGCATCGCCTTATGTTGTGCTGCGGCAGACCCAGATTGGGCAAAATGTGTTCCGGTTACGACAATTGCCCGCGCGCGCTGGATAAAGGCCGGATCAATATCGTCTTCATTCAATGCAGCATCTGCGCAATCTGTCCGATAGAATAGTAGCGGAAAACTTTCCCTATTTTTGACGCCCAGAATTGCTAAAGCAGTAAACCGGTCCGGATCTGTGCGAATTCCTTCAATCGCCACACCTTCACGCTTCATCTGCTCCTGAATAAATCGTCCAAAATGCTCGTTCCCGACGCGGGTAATGATGCCGGATTTTAATCCAAGACGCGCCGTTCCGATTGCAATATTGGCCGGACACCCCCCGACCGCCTTGCTAAAACTGGCCATGTCTTCAAGCCGACTACCTATCTGCTGTCCGTAAAGGTCCACGGACGCGCGACCAATGGTGATAACATCAAGATCTGTAGACATCGCAGGATCCACCTTCATCGTGTCTGAACATTCCCCGATATGCGGAATATTTATTCTATTCTCACACCCTGTGATGAGCCTGCAATCTGATTCTCAGTTAAATATATCACTTTATGATGATATATATCATACGTATTGTGTTATATATCTCATTGTTCCGTCTTTTTGTGAGGTTGAGAGCCCACTCTTCAGTAAGTCTGGAATATATGTTCCCTTTGGAAGAGCAGACGTTTTCGTAGCTTTCGTCTAAGATATCCCAGCGAAAACCATCGCCTTAACAATGCACATAAGATGGCAGGGAAGGCTTGACTGAATGACCATGACTGACCGGTATCAAACTTTCTCCGATGAACTGGGAAAACGCTATACTTCGCTCCCCCCGCGCCTAAAACAGCTTGCTGATGTGGTTTCCAGCAATCCTGACGACATTGCACACTGGACCGTCAGCATTCTTGCGCATCACGCCAATGTTCAGCCTTCTACGGTCGTCCGCTTCTCGAGAGCTTTCGGTTTTCAAGGGTATTCAGATTTCCAGGCAATTTTTAGGGAAAGGCTTCGCGGATTAGCTTCATCCTACCCTGAGCGCCTGCAGGCACTGCAGAGCCCTGACAATACTGCACATTCCACAATTAATTTGTTAACCGGCTTCCACCGCGCAGCAGTTACCTCCCTAAATAGCCTCCAGGAAAAGACAAACCCAGCCCTTCTTGATAAGGCAGTCGATATTCTGGCGAATGCCCGATGCATTCATATTCTTGGCCTCAGACGCTCTATGCCAGTCGCGCGCTACTTCGCTTATCTACTGACAAAAATGGGCATTTCCCATCAGGTTATTGGCACGGAGAGTGGCATGGAAGACGAGGCACTTCTTTCCGCAACACCGTCAGATGCAGCACTTATTATCAGCTACGCAGCGTATGCCCAAAAAACAGTAGAGCTGTTCACCAAATTCGAAGAGCGAAAAGTGCCTATCGTTTCTATGACTGACAATAAAAATAGCCCGATTATACCGAAATCAGGAGTATGGATTCAAGTAACTGAAGCCGATTTCCATGGATTCCGCTCCAATGCTGCTTCAGTTGTGATGATCATGACGCTCGCCATGGCAATTGGAAACTACCGGAGGAATTTATAGATCATTTTCGCTATTTTTTAATTCGGATCTCATAACACAACGCTGATCTCAAAAAAATTGTCCGATACGATAGAAGAATGTACCCCAAGTCGAGAGCAAAGGCTGTCACATCCAAAAAGAGCCTGGCTCAGTTGCCCTACATCCAGCGTTCAGATTCTATATGAGACACCGCCCCTCTCTGCCGGAATAGGCACGCAAAAACATCTGTGTCCGCCCGAAAATCATCCAGTTGATCCACACCTGCACCAACAGAAAAGAGCACTTCCAGATTGGGAAAATTTTCTGCCAGATTTTCCGGTGGCTGCCACGCAGCCAGATAGCGAACTTTCTGCAGATCGCCGGTCTCAGGCCAAACATGAAACGCAAGCTCAGGCAGTTCGCTAGCGAACATTGGCTTCCACAGACGTGCACGCTCTTCAGTGGATTTCAGCACAAAAGACATTTCAATAATCCTTAACCGAGAGCCTGACTGGTCAGAGCAAAATATTGCGGAGCATTTTCAGAGATCACCACAGGCTCGGTCGACATTGTGTTGACGACGTCCACGCGGATCAGCCCCATTTCATCCAGCCAGCCTGAGAGACCAGATGAAGTCGGCGTATCAATTCTGATAAATTCTCCACCATACGTACCAATCCAATGCGAAATGAGCGCCTTTGCCTGCTCTGTCGTTTCCGCTGCGACAGGACCAATCAGCCATCCCCACCCGAACCGACGGCAGAACGAGTATCCCCTGATCCCCTCTTCCGTATCGATCACCACACCTTTGGCGTTCTGCACCAGATCTTCAACAAGCGCCGATCGATCCATCCCAGTAGCAGCCCTGTCGAACGCTATGAGATCCTGAAGATCATACTGAACAACTGGCCGCAGCCGCTGGCCCTCATCCAGAGCGATGATGGGAGAAGACACACCATTACCCTGATGCTGCTCCACAATTCCCGTCGGAACAAAACCCAGTTTTTCATAGAGCGGCTGGCCAGCTGGCGTCGCATTAAGGGATATTGAGCGGCCCGGCAGAAGCCTGCGCACCGTTGTCAGCATGTTTGTGCCGATACCATGCCCTTGCCACGCCCCGTTGACAATAATGAGCCCGACTGTGGCGTGACGCTCCCCAAAGGACCACCACATAATGGTGCCAATAATTTCTCCACTCTCCAACGTGGCGACTAACCCACGACCAAGACGCAGCATAAAATCCCAGTCTTCGAGACGGTGTGGCCACCCCAATACCTTTGAAAGACCCGATGCCGCCCCCAGATCTTCCTCGGTCATACTCCGGAGGTTAATGGCTGTCTGTTTACGTACATTCGCATTTTTCAGGCTCATAACGAACGCTCCGTGTTTTTGGTAAGACTTTCGATCAGAAATGCAGGCTTCAGAATGGGGATTTGATAACAATATAACTAAAGTACTTCTCGATACCGATATTCTGATCCAGAAGAGCTTCGATTGTTTCCTGATAATGATCAATGTTTCTGACCATGAATTTCAGAAGGTAATCGTACCCACCACTGATAAGATGCGCCTCCACCAGAGATTCCACTTTCTGCATTGCAGTCTCAAAGCGAAAAAAGTCATCCCGTCTGTGATCTGATCGTGTGACCTCTGTAAAAACAGTCATGACGCTTGAGATTTTTTGCAGGGCAATCAGCGCCCCATATCCCACAATGTAACCGGCTGCTTCCAGCCGCTTGACGCGAATGAGACATGGACTGGCAGACAGACCAACGCGGTTTACCAGTTCCACATTAGTAAGTCGGCCATTCTTCTGTAGCTGAGCAAGGATTTTAAGATCAATACGATCAAGCTTGGGCGCGATTGCCATAAGTCAGGCCACTCGCTCTTCAACGACGGTCATTGTGCAGTCGGCAGTCCAATGTGAAAGCTTTTCACTTCCAGGAATTCTTCGAGGCCCAGTGCGCCCCCTTCCCGCCCGAGCCCGGACTGCTTCACGCCCCCGAAAGGTGCTGACACAAGGGAGATAGAGCCGGTGTTCAGTCCTACCATGCCAAAATCGAGAGCCTCGCCAACCCGCCAACCTCTCGCGATGTCATTCGTGAAGAAATAGCTTGCCAGACCGAAGGGAGTAGCGTTGGCCTGCTGCACGGCATCCTGCTCGTTATCGAAGCGGAACACGGGCAGGATCGGACCAAACGTTTCTTCCTGTGCAATCCGCATCTCGGACGTCACATCCGCCAGCAGCACGGGAGATGCAAACTGCCCTTTAATGTCCAGTGGTTTACCCACAATGCGAGCGCCCTTAGCCAAAGCGTCTTCTACATGTTCCTTCACCTTGGCGACGGCAGCTTCGTTAATCAGCGGTCCAATCTGCGTTTGTGGATCAAATCCATCGCCGGTCTTCAAAGTCATCACCTCTGCTGCGAGTTTTTCCAGAAACGCATCATGAATTCCGGATTGAACGTAAACGCGGTTTGCACAGACACAGGTCTGCCCGGCGTTCCGGAATTTACTCAGAATTGTTCCGGACACCGCAACAGAAAGATCGGCGTCATCAAAGACAATGAGAGGAGCGTTTCCGCCTAGTTCAAGACTGAGTTTTTTGATCGTGTCCGCGGACTGACGCATCAGCAGCGACCCGACTTTCGTAGAGCCCGTGAAAGACAGTTTGCGTACAATGGGACTTGAGGTCAGTTCCGGGCCAATCTCCTGCGCATAGCCCGTCACAACAGACAGGAGTCCTTTTGGAAGGCCTGCACGCTCTGCCAAAACGGCTAAAGCCAAAGCAGAATATGGTGTGAGTTCTGAGGGTTTGATCACCATGCTGCACCCTGCGGCAAGAGCCGGTGCACATTTGCGGGTAATCATGGCAAGAGGGAAATTCCAGGGCGTAATGGCCGCTGTCACTCCCACTGGCTCTTTCAGGATAATGACCCGGCGGTCGGCTGTCGGCACTAGTGCACTGCCCTGTACGTGCTCGGCTTCAGCTGCGAACCATTTAAGGAACGATGCAGCATAAGCAACCTCTCCCTTGGCCTCTGCCAGAGGCTTGCCTTGCTCGAGTGTCATGATCTTGGCCAGATCATCAGCGTGGTCCAGCATCAGCTGGTACCATGCCATCAGCAGACCCGCGCGCTCTGCGGCTGAGCTCCGACGCCATTTGCCCTGCGCAATCCGCGCGCTTTCAATGGCAGCGCGGGTTTCTTCAGCCGTGCAGGCTGGAATACTCCCGATGATCTCACCTGTTGAAGGGTTATCGACGGTCAGGGTCTTGCCGCTCGCGGATGCTCTCCAGTCCCCTCCGAGAAAGGCGGTCTGACGGAAAATATCTGGATCATTCAGGGAAAATGTCATGTCGAAAACTCCGAACAGATTGACGCAGGCAAATGACAAAGAACTCTGGGACCTGCTGGAACAGAGCGAACAGGAGGAGGAACCCTGTCGCAGAGGCCGCTCACACGATCAGGACACCGCTCAAGAAAGCAGCAGAGCCCTGGATCTGTACTTCGCGCGAAAGCCAAGCTAATCTCCTTTTTCTGACCAAGAAGAAACTCCGAGGGCAATCGGGATCCGCAAATGAGCCAAAGCCGCGGCAGACTCAAAAATTCAGTCAAACGCCACATCACAGCCTCGCCCTGCTAACCGCCATAAAAACGGACAACCCATTCAAGGGTTTTCTCAGTCAACTTCGAAGAACTCAGACGCTGTGCGCATCGTGAACGACAAGCTGTCAGTAACACTGCCGTTCTGGCATGCGCGCTCCAAGATTCCCGGACAACAACGCTCCATTAAGAATCTCCCTTGCGACCCAAGGCTGAAGCTTCACGATGCACAAACAAGCGTACTTTCCCTACGCCTTAACTTTCCATTCATACCCAGCACGCCTCCTTTGAAAACGCTAAAGCTGGCATGACTGATAATCACTTCCCCCGCCGACCCACCCTTGTAGACCGACTCTACCCTATCACCAGATTACGCACGTCCAGCAGGGCGTCTCGTTTCGATCCTGCGACCTTACTGGCTGTCTGGAGCTGGATCTTCGAGACCTTCCCAGAAAGCTGTATCTTTGAAAGCAACGCGCGGTTAGCGATCTGAACCACAGCAGCCCAGTTATGGGTTGCATAGATGCCCGCTATGCCTCCCCTCTTCGCAAGAACCTTGACCTGAATTGTAATCTCAAGGGCGGTCGTAAACTCATCGAAACCGACACCTACAGCGCCTGTTATCCGACGCGGCAATTGACTTCTAAAATGCGTGCCCAAGTATCTTTCACTGATTGTTCCCGACACAGGAAGAACCAAAACCCGAATTATCGCCTCTCTCCGCCCAGAAAGAACAAGAGATTTTTATAGGCACAGATTTTATCCGCAGAGTCAGATCATTAAAATTTTTATACGCTATTAATTAGACACACTAATAATATTATCCGCTTTATGGCACCTAATCACAAAACATAATGCGGGATAATTTATCTGCCATACCCCGTAGGGCATGAACTCACACTACGAAAGAACAGGCATCTCTCGCTCTCGTAGTCCAGCCCTAACAGCAAATAAACAGAGCACAAGCGCCCTGATACGCTCGAGCTTGATGGAGAAATATAATGGCCACATGGCTCATTACAGGATGTTCCAGCGGATTAGGGCGCGATCTGGCACAGGCTGTGCTGGAACGCGGTCATAACGCCGTCATCACCGCCCGACACCCCGATAGCCTGAAAGAGCTCGTTGAGGCCTATCCTGACAATGCTCTGGCTCAGGCGCTTGACGTGAGAAACCGAGACCAGATTGCACAAGCCGTACAGGCTGCCGAGAGGCGGTTCGGCAGCATAGATGTGCTGGTCAACAATGCGGGATACGGTTATCGCGCAGCGATCGAAGAAGGTGAGGAAGCGGACGTAACGGCTCTATTTGCCACTAATGTCTTCGGGCCGGTTTCCGTCATAAAAGCTGCCCTCCCGGGTATGCGTAAACGCCGGTCCGGAATAATTGTAAACGTCTCATCGGTAGCACCTCGCATCGCTAGTCCTGGATCGGGTTATTACTCCGCCACGAAACTGGCGCTCGAAGGGATTTCTGCAACTCTGCGCAAGGAAATAGCACCTCTGGGCCTCAAGGTTATGGTTGTGCAACCCGGAGCCTTTCGTACGAATTTTGCGGGTCGTTCCCTGCAGGGCTCAGCAAACACCATTGCCGATTATGATGAAACTGTTGGTCCCCGGCGCAAAGCCGCTGATACAACCAGCGGTAAGGAATTGGGAGACCCGGCCAAGGCCGTTCATGTTCTCATGGATGTCGTCATGAAAGAAAAGCTACCTGACAGCCTTCTTCTTGGAAGCGATGCCGTGACCTGGGCCATGGAAGCCATCAAAACCGAGCTTCAGGAAATCGATGATTGGAAAGCCGTCAGCACAAGCACGGATTTTGCGTAATTAGGCTTTGTATTCCCTAAGTAGCAATTGAGACAGATTACTATGAAATATCGTACATTGGGCAAGGATCTCAAAGTCTCCGCACTTGGCCTCGGCTGCATGGGGATGACGGGGGTTTATGGCGAAGCCACTGACCGTGCCTCTATGATCAAACTGATCCACAATGCGTTCGAACATGGCGTCACGTTCTTTGATACCGCCGAAGCCTATGGACCGTTTGTCAACGAGGAGTTGGTAGGCGAAGCCCTTGTCCCTCTTCGGGACAAGGTGGTTATCGCCACCAAATTTGGCTTCGATATTAACCTGAAAACCGGTCAGCGCTCTGGTGGCGTTAATAGTCGCCCCGAGCATATCCGAGCTGTAGCGGAAGCAGCTCTAATGCGCCTGAAGACCGACCGGATTGATCTGTTCTATCAGCACCGTGTCGATCCCGACGTGCCGATCGAAGAGGTCGCTGATACTGTTAAAGAACTAATCTGGGAGGGCAAGGTCAAGCATTTCGGCCTCTCTGAAGCCAGTGTAAAAACAATTCGCAAGGCTCATGCTGTACAACCCGTCACGGCTGTACAGAGCGAATACTCCCTGTTTTGGCGTGCACCAGAAAAAGAACTCCTCCCCGCCCTTGAGGAACTTGGGATCGGTTTCGTGCCCTTCAGTCCACTCGGTGCAGGCTTTCTGACGGGCCAGATCACCATGGACACCAAATTCCCGCCGGGTGACTTTCGCAATCTGGTGCCGCGCTTCTCTCCAGAAGCACGTAAGGCCAACTTGGCCCTTGTGAGTATTGTAAAAGATGTGGCCAAGCGTAAAGGAGCAACGCCAGCTCAGGTCGCACTGGCCTGGCTTCTGGTTCAGAAACCATGGATTGCCCCTATTCCCGGAACGACAAAGCTGTCACGCTTGGAAGAGAACCTTGGCGCCGTCGATCTTGTGCTTACTCCATCTGATCTTCAGGAAATCGACGCGGCAACCGCACGGATCATCGTGCAGGGCGACCGGCTGCCTGAAGCCGTCCTAAAAATGACCGGCCTGTAAAAAGGCCACTTTTTCACAAAAGACAGTGGTAATCCTGCCCGGGTACCCTTAGCTGGTACCCGAACCTGAACGGTAATTCTGACACGTCCCTGCTCTGATACTTACGTGACGAAATCGGTCTTACGGGTACAAAATTCGGTTTAGTATAGCTCTCCGCAGAGCAGCCACCATGCCTGCGCCCTGCCGGTCGTGACTGTCGGTGCCCCGGTTATAGCCATCGAGGCGGTAGCCGAAACATCAATCGAAAGATTTGTTCAAGACGGATACAGATAAAGGGCTAGAATGCGGATACTGCCATTCCGGTCAGATCCTCACTTATTCAGAAATCAGCCCTCTGATGAAAATATCGATGCAGCCATGAGTTGCGACATCTCTGTCATTGGTTAGGATATTATCCTACGGTTCGACCACTCAGTGAAAAAATTGCGGCTTCAAGTATGCTGGAATCGAGAAAATGATAGATATATTGATTCCACAAACCTGAAATTTGTTTTGGCCTTACAGAAAACATGACCGATCTTTTTGATGCTGGAACACCGCTAGGCCAATTGCCACTTGCTGCACAACTCCGTCCCAAGACACTGGATGATGTGATCGGACAGTCCAGCGTGGTAGCGCCGAATTCGATCCTGCGGCGACGCATTGCCGCAGGGGCTTTGGGAAGTGTCATTCTTTATGGGCCACCGGGGATTGGGAAAACCTCAATCGCACGCACTGTCGGAAACATGCTTGGCAAGAATTTCCGGGCCCTTAACGCTACACGTGCCGGGGTCTCGGATATCCGCAAGCTGGCTGATGAAGCCCGTATGGTTCCCCTTCTGATCTTCGTTGACGAAGTCCAGAGATTTTCAGCAACCCAAACCGATGACCTTCTCGCCATCTGTGAAGAAGGCACGGCGGATTTTATCGGCGCAACAACTGGCAACCCCTACCACGTCCTTACCCCTGCTCTCGTCTCTCGTTCAACAATTCTGAAACTGGAGCCTCTGAACATTGAGGAGATGGAACTGGTTATCCAACGCGGAATAACCCATCTGCAAAACAACAGTGTAAAGATTGCGCTAACCCCTCATCAGATCCGACTGATCGCCGGACGTTCCGGCGGCGATGCGCGACGTGCTCTGACAACACTTGAAAGCCTTGCAGTAGGACATACCCAAACGGTAGTGACTGTTACTGATGCCATGCTTGAGGAAGTCTATGCCGCGGCTCCCATCAACCATGACCGTTCGGGAGACGCGCATTATGACATTGTCTCGGCCTTCATTAAATCCATGCGAGGTTCAGACCCGGACGCGACGCTTTACTGGCTGGCACGCCTGATCCACGGAGGCGAGGATCCACGCTATATTGCACGACGGATCATGATCCATGCCTCTGAAGATGTTGGACTTGCCGATAACACCGCTCTGCAAACCGCGATTGCCGCAGCGCAAGCCGTTGAGAAAATCGGTTATCCAGAAGCGCAGATTGTTCTGGCCCATGCGGCGTTACATATCGCACGGGCCCCGAAATCAATGTCGGCATGCCGAGGCATTTCAAGTGCTCTACAGTATGTCTCAACCCAGCCTCCGGCGGCAGTCCCCCTGCATTTACGCGACGCCCATTACAAGGGAGCCGCAGCACTCGGCCATATCGGGTATCGCCTACCACATGACGACCCCAGAGGCTGGGTAGAGCAGGTTTATTCTCCAATACCTAAAGGGACATTTTATCAAAGTGAGGCGCGCGATGCCGCAACGTTTGAAAAACGTGCCGACGATTATTGGAAACGCCTCACAGGCAATGCCCACAATCAAGAATGATTAATGAATAAAGTCTATAAGCTTATGCGGAATGAACGAACAATCTGAACAGAACCTCTGCGGTCTGGATACGTTAGCTTAGCAGGCGATAGAATGACCCAATCACCAAGTCAGCACTGAATGACGCTGGTGCCACCTGCTTTGAATGGCGAGCGAGGAACCCGATCATGACCTCTCAGACGATTAAGGGAGCGCGCTTTCCTCGTCGCACGGTTCTGGCAGGCAGCACTGCAACCATCATGGCCTCTGGCGTACCATTTGCTGAGGCTCAAACACAGGTGAGCGAAGGCATGGACGTTACATTCGAAGTCAACGGACGCGCTCACAGCCTTCGCCTGGATCCGAGAACCACACTTCTGGATGCCCTGCGTGAACACCTGCTTCTGACCGGCACCAAAAAGGGATGCGATCATGGGCAATGCGGGGCCTGCACGGTTATTGTGGACGGTCGGCGCATCAATTCCTGCCTGAGCCTTGCCGTCATGCACGAGGGAGACAGCATTACAACGATCGAGGGTCTCGGGGGCCCGGAGCATCTTAATCCGATGCAGGCCGCTTTCATTCAGCATGACGGTTATCAGTGCGGATACTGCACCCCCGGCCAGATATGCTCCGCCGTTGCGGTTCTTGATGAAATCCGAAGCGGCATTCCCAGCCATGTGACGAAGGATCTGCTCGCGCCGATGGAGCATAGCGGTCTGGAAATGCGGGAGCGGATGAGTGGCAATCTCTGTCGTTGTGGTGCGTATTCGAACATCGCTGAAGCCATGGCTGAAGTCGCGGGAGCGCAACCATGAAAGCATTTACTTATGAGCGTGCCCGGACACCCCACGAAGCGGTCACTGCCCTCGCCCGGAGACCAGGAGCGCGTTTCATTGCCGGAGGAACCAACCTCCTTGATCTGATGAAACTGCAGATCGAAACGCCGGAACACCTGATCGATATCGGCCGGATTGGTCTGGACACTATTGATGACACCTCAGACGGAGGGCTCCGTATTGGCGCGCTGGTCCGTAATACGGATCTTGCCGCAGACCTGCGGGTTCGCCGCCATTACGGCGTCTTGAGCCGTGCCCTTGTTGCAGGTGCTTCAGGACAGCTACGGAACAAGGCAACGACATCCGGCAACCTGCTACAGCGCACACGGTGCTCCTATTTTTATGATCCGAACCAGCCCTGTAACAAACGCCAGCCTGGAGCAGGATGCGCGGCCATTGGGGGCGTCAGCCGACAGCTGGGTATTATCGGGACAAGCGAGGCCTGTATTGCGACACATCCCAGTGACATGGCCGTTGCCATGCGTCTTCTTGATGCCACTGTTGAGACCATAAATGTCCGTGGGCAATCCCGTCGTATTCCCATTGTCGATTTTCACCGCCTGCCGGGAAAAAGTCCGCATATCGAAACATCTCTGAACCGGGATGAACTGATCACCTCCGTAACCCTCCCGCCCCCAGTGGGAGGACGTCAGTTCTACCGCAAAGTCCGTGACCGGGCTTCATATGCTTTTGCCCTCGTCTCGGTTGCAGCCATCATTCAAGAAGATGGTACAGGCAGGGTCGCTGTCGGCGGCATCGCGCCGAAACCGTGGCGTATCGAGGCTGCGGATTCAGAAATACCAAAGGGGTCGGAGGCTGTTGCAGCAAAGCTTCTGGCAGGTGCCTCCCCCACTGCGGAGAATGCGTTCAAGGTTTCGCTGGTGGAGCGCACTCTGGCAGCCGTCATTCAGGAGGCCAAGGCATCATGAAGTTCGATAGAGCCGCAGGTCAAAACCCCATTGATCAGTTACATGTCGTTGGCCATCCTCTGGATCGCATCGACGGACGTTTCAAGACAACAGGCACCGCGCCTTATGCCTATGAACGGCATGACGTCGTCCCTCATCAGGCCTACGGCTATATTATCGGGAGCGCTGTCGCCAAAGGGCGGATCACCCGCATGGATGTCGCCCGTGCGAAAGCTGCACCGGGCGTTCTGGCGATTGTCACAACGCTTGACATGCCGGCCTTGAAAAATGGCCCCATGAATACGGCAAAGCTCTTTGGTGGACCCGACATAACACATTACCATCAGGCCACTGCGATCGTGGTGGCCGAAACCTTTGAACAGGCCCGCGCGGCAGCAGCTCTGATCGAAACAGAATATGACCGCGATGAGGGTCAGTTCGATTTGAAACAGGCGCAACATGCCGCTCGCCCGGTGGAGGGTGCCAATGGATCTCGTGCGGACCGTGCTGGAGACTTTGAAAGGGCGTTTTCGGCTTCTGCAACGCGCTTGGATGAGACGTACACCACCCCCGATCAGACGCATGCCATGATGGAGCCCCATGCAACACTTGCCGCATGGGAAGGCGAAAAACTGACGCTCTGGACGTCAAACCAGATGATTGCCTGGAACCGGCGCGATATTGCGACCGCCCTTGGCCTGTCGAAGGAAAATGTCCGGGTTGATTCCCCTTATATCGGGGGCGGTTTCGGCGGGAAGCTGTTTTTGCGCTCTGACGCCGTACTGGCGGCTCTCGGCGCCAAAGCCGCAGGACGCCCCGTCAAGGTCGCGCTCACCCGCCCCTTTATCATGAACAATACAACGCATCGGTCTGCGACGATCCAGCGCATTCGGATCGGTACGGATCGTGACGGCAGGATCACGGCTATTGCCCATGAAAGCACGTCGGGCAACCTTCTACACGGGCGTCCGGAAGCCGCGATAGATCAAACCAAGCTGCTGTATGCGGGCGCCAATCGACTGACGGCGATGCGACTGGCTGTTCTGGATCTGCCTGAAGGAAATGCAATGCGCGCGCCTGGCGAAGCGTCAGGCCTGATGGCACTTGAAATTGCCATGGACGAGATGGCTGAGCGACTGCGCATGGATCCCGTGCGTTTCCGAATTCTGAATGACACGCAGGTCGATCCTGAAAAACCAGGACGGCCGTTTTCTCAGCGGCATCTCGTCGAGTGCCTGGAACATGGAGCCGAGAAATTTGGCTGGAGCCGTCGGAACCCCCGCCCCGCATCCGTGCGGGAGGGAGAATGGCTCATCGGCATGGGCGTCGCGGCAGGCTTCCGCAACAATCTCCTGGCAAAATCCGGGGCACGCGTGCGCCTTGATTCACAGGGAATCGTGACGGTCGAGACCGACATGACCGATATTGGCACAGGCACCTACACCATTCTTGCCCAGACAGCAGCGGAAATGATGGGAGTTTCCATCGATCAGGTCCGGGTCATTCTTGGTAATTCGGATTTCCCTGTATCGGCAGGATCCGGAGGCCAGTGGGGGGCCAACAATTCRGCTGCGGGCGTATATGCCGCATGCGTCAAACTGCGGGAAAATGTTGCGSAGAAACTGGGATTACCACCAGCCGAAGCGCAGTTCTCAGGCGGAAATGTCCATGTCGGTAACAGTGTTTTCCCTCTTGGACAGGCTGCACATGAGAGTGAACTGGTTGCCGAGGACACCATTGAATATGCGGACGTAGACAAACGATACCAGCAGTCCACCTTTGCGAGCCATTTCGTCGAAGTCGGTGTCAATGGATTTACCGGCGAAGTCCGTATCCGCCGGATGCTGGCCGTCTGCTCCGCAGGCCGCATTCTAAACCCCAAAACCGCCCGAAACCAGGTCATCGGTGCCATGACCATGGGCGCTGGCGCAG